>DESI01000027.1:0-12122 GCA_002361235.1 Porphyromonadaceae bacterium UBA3318
TATAGTGTTGCCAGTCTGAACATGAAGAATTTGGGACAAGCGGATTTTTTGGGTCAGCGGACTTTTTCGGCGCATGGCTATTTTTTAAGCGAAAATCCGGTCACAATTGGCGACTAGGCCGTCGTCACTCCAGTCAAAGCAATCTGCATTTCATCGGACATAATCCGTAATTTGAGCCTATGCGTCCGCAGCGACTGGAGGGGTGGCGTCCACGCTGCCCACATTGCAAATATCCGCAGCGACATAAGTAGAGACGAGCGTATTTTTCCATCGCATGACAATTTTTAATGGCTGACTATATTTCACTGATAGTCCAATTGCAGAGTATACGATGACAAAGTCGTGAATCCGGTCATTTGATTAAAAATTGCCAGGCACCGAAAAAATCCGTTTATCCATAAGTAGGGTACAACATTAATTTAAATCATCAGAATCCTGTATGTAATTATTACGGGTTATAATCTCTATTTAACATAATAGCAATTATGACCCGTTTACTTATCCGTTAATTTCGATCCCCAGAATCCGGTATTCTTACAATTATTACAGCTCTTTCGCTAAATATTCGGTTGTCGGCGTCTTAATCTTGACTATGTCTTCAGGCGTACCCGTCGCCACAATCTTGCCGCCGTCTCGTCCGCCGCCGGGACCAAGGTCAATGATATAGTCAGCGCTCTTGATTACATCCATGTTGTGCTCAATCACAATCATGGTGTTGCCTTTGTCCACCAGTTTGTTTATTACTTTGAGCAATACGCGGATATCCTCAAAATGCAATCCCGTCGTCGGCTCGTCAAGAATAAAAACAGTCTTGCCGGTATCCTTCTTTGCCAGTTCCGTCGCTAACTTCACGCGCTGATTCTCACCGCCACTCAATGTGCTCGACGGCTGGCCAAGTTTCAGATAACCCAGACCGATGTCCTGCAACACCTTGATTTTCTTCAAGATGGCCGGAACATTAGCAAAGAATTCAACCGCCTGGTTCACAGTCATTTCCAATACATCGGATATGGATTTACCCTTATATCTTACTTCCAGAGTCTCACGGTTATATCGTTTGCCGTGGCATTCCTCGCACGGCACAAGCACATCGGGCAAGAAATTCATTTCTATTGTCCTGTATCCGTTGCCTTTACACGTCTCACACCGTCCACCGGACACATTAAACGAGAATCTGCCGGGTTTATAGCCTCGTATCTGCGATTCCGGCAATTCGACAAACAGTTTCCTGATATCGGCAAACACACCCGTATACGTAGCCGGATTTGACCGCGGAGAGCGTCCCAATGGCGACTGGTCTACGGTGACAATCTTATCGACATTCTCGATTCCCTTGATCTCCTTATATGGCAACGGTTCCTGCATGCTGCGATAGAATTCCCGGCTAAGTATGGGTTGCAGCGTACCATTTATCAGCGACGATTTGCCACTGCCGCTCACTCCGGTCACACAGACAAACATTCCCAACGGCAGCTTCAGATCCACATCCTTCAGATTGTGACCGGACGCGCCCTTCAGTTCGATGTATTTGCCGTTGCCTTTCCGACGCGTTTCCGGCACGTTGATAGCCTTGACTCCGTTGAGATAGTCGGCCGTAAGCGTGTGCGATTTAAGCATTTTCTGTGGCGTTCCCTGATATACCACTTCCCCACCGGTTTTGCCAGCACCGGGGCCGATGTCTATAACGTAATCCGATTCCGTCATGATGTCGCGGTCATGTTCCACCACTATTATGGAATTACCGTTGTCGCGCAATTGCTTCAGACTGTTTATCAACCGTGTGTTGTCGCGCTGATGCAGTCCGATGGACGGCTCGTCCAGGATGTAAAGTACATTCACCAACTGCGACCCTATCTGTGTGGCCAGACGTATGCGCTGGCTCTCGCCGCCGCTCAGACTCGAGCTGCTGCGGTTCAACGACATATAGTCCAGACCCACGTCAAGCAGAAACTGCAGTCTGCTTCTGATTTCCTTCAGTATTTCTTCGGCTACGAGTCGTTTGCGCTGGTCAAGTCTGTCCTCAAGACCCTGAGTCCACTCGTACAGCTCGCGGATGTCCATGCGCGACACATCTGCTATGTTCTTGCCGTCGATAAAGAAATGCAGCGATATCTTGTTCAGCCTGTCGCCATGACATTCCGGGCAGGTGCAGCGTGAATAGAATTGACCGCTCCATTTGTTGGCCTCATAGCCGGCCTCCTCATCCTGCTGCATCTCGATATATTTCACCAGTCCTTCGTACGAAGGCGCGCGTCCCAGCCCTGTATCGTTCTTGATGTCCAGTCGTGCGTCCGTTCCGTTCAATATATCGTTCAAGGCCTCGCGCGGGAGGTCCTTTATCGGAGTCTTAAGCGTGCAGCCATACAGTTTGCAGATGGCCTCGATCTGCCAGAACACCATCGAGTTTCTGTAACGACCCAGAGCCTCGATTCCACCGGCATATATAGACTTGGACGGATCGGGGATGACCTTGGCCTCGTCCACCACATTCACCTCTCCTATTCCCTTGCATACCGGGCAGGCCCCCTGCGGGGAGTTGAACGAGAAATTATGAGGTGCCGGCTCCGGATACGACAGTCCGGTATCGGGATCCATCAGCATCTGGCTGAAATGGCTCATCTCGCCTGTCTCCAGATCCATCACAGCCATCTGCTTGTCGCCCTGCTTCAATGCCGTTTCCACCGACGACCGCAGGCGTTGCGGATCCTCGCTGTTGACGCGCAGACGATCCACTACCAACTCCACTGTATGATTCTGATAGCGGTTCAGCTTCATGCCGAACACCAGTTCCTTCAGCTCTCCATCCACGCGCACATAGATATACCCTTTCTTACGCAGGTTCTCGAACAGCTCCTTATAATGACCTTTGCGGTTCTTGACCAATGGCGCGAGAATATATATCTTCTTGTCGTTATATCTCTCCAGAATCATGTCCTGGATCCTGTCCCGGGAATATTTGGCCATAGGCTTGCCGCTGAGATAGCTGCGCGCCTCTCCCATTCTGGCAAACAGGAGTCGGAAAAAGTCGTATATTTCAGTAGTGGTACCCACCGTGGAACGCGGATTCTTGTTCACAGTCTTCTGCTCAATGCTGATTACAGGGCTGAGTCCGGTTATCTTGTCCACATCCGGACGCTCCATGCTGCCTAACATATTCCGGGCATACGATGAAAATGTCTCTATATACCGACGCTGACCTTCGGCGAATATCGTGTCGAATGCCAGCGATGACTTGCCGGATCCGCTCAGACCCGTTATCACCGTCAGCGTGTTATGGGGTATTGTGACATCTATGTTTTTCAAGTTATGGACGCGCGCTCCGTATACGTCCACGCTTCCTTCTTGCCTTAGGGTTGATTCCTTTATGTTTGTTGCCTTCATCTAATTCTGCGCAAGTAATTTATCCGATATTTATAACAAGTTATATGCCAAAAATCCTTTACATGCACTGGTTTCTGTTTCAATGCCACATTCGGGGCACATTCAGCTATTCTTGTTATGTTTCTATTATCCGATCCCTGTTACATTTCTATTATACAAAGAGCGGGAAGCATCGTTCTTCCCGCTCTTTATATTCCGTCATCTGTCCGGAATAATATATTCTTAATGGTAATGTTTCCGAAGTCTTAGTCAATCACCCGACGTGCGAACAGGAAACGCCTTGCGTAATTACCCGACACCTCATTTACGGTAATTCCTTTACGTGTACTGGCATGTATGAACTTGATTTCGCCGGTCTCAGGATTGGATGATACACAGATTCCCACATGACCCACATTGCGTCCGCTGCGCGGGCTGGTGAAGAAAATCAGGTCTCCTGTCCGGATGTCCTTGCGGTCTATCTTGGTGCCCTGTGTGGACTGTGTGCGCGAACAGGGACTGAGGCTGATGCCGAACTGCTTGAATACATAGCTTGAGAAGCCTGAACAATCGAAAGCATTCGGACCTTTCATGCCGTATCGGTAGGGTTTGCCAAGATGCTTCTTTGCCTCCTTCAGCAGGTCCATGGCCATTGCGGGTACAGACAGCAACGGATTTTCACGCTTTTCTACATCTTCTTTAATAAGATTGGCCACCGAAGACATATCCATCTTCGTGTTGACGTTGGCCAGACGTGCGTGCGCCGCCTTGTGGGCAGCCATCGAACGGTTAGGTTTTGTTTCGTTACTTATGTTCTGTGCCATACCGGACATGACAACGCCTGCCGCTATAAGCACACTTGTGATCAGTCTTAATTTCATGTTGTTGTTTGCTACGAATGCATCTGCTTCCGTGCATTCTTATTCCGCAGGACTGCTTCTTTATCTAAAAGAATCTGTCCTTTTTATTCTTACTCTTGCAAAATTAGTTAAACTTTTCCATAATTCCAAATGTTTCTATCTCATTTTGTGGTTATTATCAGCATTTTAAATATTATTAGCTTTTGGCACACTTTAACGAATGTGTGCAAAAACAGCCAGAACAGAAGTCCCTCACCTGCTTTTTATCGCTTGTGAGGGACTTCGTAATGCAAATTGATATATGCTATATTCCTACTTGATAATCACCGTTTTAGACCAACCTTCTTCAAGTATTACATAAACTCCCGCCTTACTTGGCTTTTCCATCAGTTTCAGCCCGTCCAAAGTATAATATTCAGTATCTGACTCTTCATTCTTCTTAATTCCATTAACTGATGTGGGAGTCGGAGGATTAGGAGACGCCTTGAGAATGTTCAATTGGATTATATCGTCAGATCCTAAGCCGTATCTCTCGCCGTAATATGTCAGAGTTCCTTCACTCGTGAGTTCGACAGGATCTGCATATCGTACGAATTTATTATCCTCTGATCCCACCTTGATCATTTCACTTTTACTATCACTTTCGGTGGTCGCAGCAGGAATCCACTGATAATATACCTTGACATCTTCTCCTTCCGGCACCTCAAATGTCAGAGTCGCAGACTCATCGGTTATACTATATGAATCTTCAGCTATATTTCCATTCACCTTTGCTTTTACAGTACCGGGTTGAGGCTTCTCGTAAGGATAATACTTGAATAATGCGAAACCTGGTGTTCTATCGGATCTGATTTGGAAATTACTCTTATTAACACCCATAGTCTTTTCCAATCTATCCTCAAACTTTATTGTGATGCCATACTGCTCGAAATCCTCAAAGCCAATAGTCATTGTCTTTGGCGTATCGCTTAGTGAAAGATTGCCGGATGGAGTTTTTGTAGGATAACAGAGATACTTATCCATATTTATATCCTGACATTTTAAAGAGTATACGTCCTCCGAGGTGTTCGTAGACGTCTCTGCATTCAATTGAAATCTATAAGGAGATCCGGTTATGATTTTTGAATAAAAGCTTTCTTCCGTATTCCAATATTCCGAAATAATATCAGGTGTAGCCCCTATTAATGTCCTTCCGTCACTGCTATATTGCAGATAACACAACTTCTTATTCTTAAAATAATCAGTGTTCACCAACACATAACTATCATCTGCCCCTGTTGTTAGGTCAGCTTTGCTTTTAACCTTTCGATATTCTCCAAATTGCGGATCTATAACCGTCAATTGATAAGTAGCGCTTAGCTTCTTATTCAAATTATCAGGGTCCGTATATACCGCTGTTACAGAGGCTTGGCCAATTCCGTTTAAACTCACTTCTCCGGATGACGTTACTTCAAACACATCGGTATTATTCGCTGCATAAGTCACGTTATCCATGGACATTCCATCATCCATGATTAATTCGGGCAGCCCCACTTCGGTCTGACCGATATATGCGAGTCCTGATCTGACACTGAATTCAAATGTCTCAGCCCTCAGCATACCTGTTATCGTCAGCATCATTGCCGATGCCAACAACATGAGTTTTTTCATAAGCAGTTAGTGTAGGGTTAATTATATCAATATTTTAGCGGCATTAATGCCGCTTGCGTTAAAAACTATGCCGGTTGCGTTAGAATACGATTCTGCCTTTCTTGGCCTGCTCAAGCATCTTTTTGCCAGGCATCAGATATACTTCAAGTCGACGGTTTTTAGCGCGGTTGTTCATAGTATTGTTTTC
The DNA here is from genome assembly GCA_002361235.1 of Porphyromonadaceae bacterium UBA3318. Lineage (GTDB taxonomy): Bacteria > Bacteroidota > Bacteroidia > Bacteroidales > Muribaculaceae > Lepagella. The sequence goes on from DESI01000027.1 coordinate 6,058, forward strand.
CACCAACGGCATCTCGTCGCCGTACGAATACGGGAACAGCCAATTGGTGTTGACATGCTGGTTCTCAAACCATTCGAACACTGCTTCCGAGCGTTCTTCGGTCAATTTGTCACGATATGTTTCCGACCCGGTGTTGTCGGTATGCATCACCATCAGCACACGATACATGTCCGGATCCTTCAGGTATCTTTTCAATGGCGCGAGCAACTGAGTGGCTGCCGGACGCAACTTAGTATCGTTGGGCATGAACAGTTGGGAGGCTGGTATCGTAACCAATAGCACTTCCTTGTTACGGAAGGTCTCAACCGTGCAGCCGTTCTTGGAATTATATTCCCTGTTGTGCAGGCGGTTTCTACCCTCCTTTTCCTGGAATTTCCTTATCAGATCCGCACTCTTGGCATCAAGCGGCACACTGTTGAGCATCTCGACAAACGACAGGTCGTCGAGATCATCGCTGCGTTGCGCTTCTGTCTGAGCCTGTGCTTGCTTGGTCTTCTGCGCAAACGCGGGCTGCGTCACACATAGCGCTCCGCACACGGCAAGCCCGGCAAATATATTACATATTATCCTCGATGGATTCCTCATATTCTATCTCTCCTTTCACTATCAGATCCACATCGGCGGGATCCATCTCTGTTTCCTGATCCTTCTTAAGCTGGGCCTTGACGTATGCCGTCAGGCGCGTCAGGTCATGTTCTTCCTCCTCTGTCACTTCAGAGTTCAGATCAAGATAGCCGTTCTTCTCATACCATTCCCAGATGATGTCGATCACATACAGTATCTCATCGTCATCATAACGCGCGTTCACGTTCTCGGGCAGTGTCTTGCGAATGAATGCTATCGCATTGTCCTCGTCATATAGTGTCTCTTCGCTCATAGTTTCAATCATTTAATTTTATAAGATCCTCGGGCACGTCCACCACAATGGTCTCGGAGTCCTCATCTATGCTTTCGATAAAATCGTCTATCAGCGGAATGAATATCTCACCCCTGTCGCCTTCCACTACCAGCAATGTATTGATGGTCGAATCATCGATTCTATCCACAATCCCTAAGAATCCTGCATTTACATCCTCTACGCGGTATCCTATCAACTCGTCTTCAAGAAGGTCTCCCTCCTCCATGTCCATATATTCAAGCAGACTCTTGCGCATGCCGTATATCGGTTTGTTCACAAATGCCGTGGCTTCCTCCACATCATCCACTCCCCGCAGTTTGATCAAATAACTGGTCGCTCCCTTGGAACGTATGCTGTCGGCATAAAACGGCACAAACAGGCCGTCCACAGGTATTACCAGAGGATGGCCGTCCTCAAGATATTCAGGTTCCACATCCAGCAGTGCGTTCAATTCACCCTTAAGCGCGTGCGTTTTCTGGAACTTGCCTATCTCAATTATTTCTTCCTCCTTAATCATCAATGGGTCTGTTTACAGATCTGTTTATTTCTATCGTTTGCCTCAACCGTACAGAAGGCAGAAGCATATCACTCTTCTATTCTAATGATTTTCGCTCCCAATTTGTTGAGTCGGCCATCGATATCGGCATAACCGCGGTCTATCTGATTGATGTTCTGTATCCGGCTTGTGCCTTTGGCACCCATGGCCGCTATCAGCATCGCTATTCCGGCCCGTATATCGGGCGACACCATATCGGTGGCGCGCAGACAATGGAACTTCCCGGCTCCTATCACCACCGCACGGTGCGGATCGCAAAGTATGATACGTGCTCCCATATCCAAGAGCTTATCGACAAAGAACAGACGGCTCTCGAACATCTTCTGGTGAATCAGCACACTGCCGCGCGCCTGCGTGGCGACTACCAGCATGATACTGATCAGGTCAGGCGACAGACCCGGCCACGGCGCGTCGGCTATGGTCATGATTGATTTGTCCATGAACTGGTCTATCTCGTATATCTCCTTCTGGTTCACACGAATGTTGTCATCCTCTATCTCCATGCTGACACCTAAGCGGGCGAATGCCTCCGGCATCATGCCTAAATCGCGTACGCCCACATCCTTCAGCAACAGATTGGAGCCTGTCATGGCGGCCATGCCCACGAAACTGCCCACCTCTATCATGTCTGGAAGCAGCCTATGGGTGGTGCCATGCAATTCGCTTACGCCCTCTATTTCCAGCAGATTGGAACCTATACCCGTGATTTTAGCGCCCATGCCCACCAGCATTCTGCACAGTTGCTGTATATATGGCTCGCATGCGGCGTTATATATCACCGTCTTTCCTTTGGCAAGAACGGCGGCCATCAGTATATTGGCCGTACCGGTTACCGAGGCCTCGTCAAGAAGCATATACGTGCCTCGGAGTCCGTTTTTAGCCGACACCTGATACGTACGGTATTCCTGATTGTATTCCACCTGTGCGCCAAGTTTGCTGAACCCTACGAAATGGGTGTCCATTCTGCGACGCCCTATCTTGTCGCCGCCCGGTTTGGGCATCAATGCCTCGCCATAACGGGCCAAGAGGGGTCCGAGTATCATTACAGATCCTCGCAGCGATGCAGCCTTCTTGCTGTATTTCTCACTCTTAAGATAGTCCAGATTGATGCTGTCTGCCTGAAACTCGCACTCGCGGGGCGTGATATAATGAACCTTAACTCCCATATCCGCCAGCATCGCTATCAGATTCCTGACATCCGAAATTTCCGGCAGGTTCGTAATCGTCACCTTGTCACTGGTCAGCAATGTGGCGCATATCACTTCCAGCGCCTCGTTCTTGGCGCCGTTGATACTTATCTCGCCATGCAGCGCATGACCGCCCTCAACTATGAAACTGCTCATTTCTTATGCTTCTTCTTCGATTGCTGCGCCTGAGGCGTCTCTTTGAAATCGCACAGATAATATTGCTCCGGGTCCAAAGATATCTTGCCACCTGAGAAGAAAGCCAGATCGCGCAGAATCCGCGCATCGTCCACACCTTCCTTATTGTTCAGTTGCATCACCTTCTTCATGTGGTTGGCTATTGTCAATATCAGGTCGTCGCGTTCCGGACCTTCCTCCATATCCGCTATCACCGGTATCATCTTCTCCACATACTTGCCGTAATGGCGTAAGGCTATATGACCGGATGTATAGGGAATGCAATCAGGCTTCGGATTAATCGCTTCAGCGGTTATCAACTCGTATGGAGCGTCTACGTCAAGACGACATCCCGACATTATCTGCATCTGATCCCATATCTTGGACATGTCGTTGTCATCGCCTATCAGCTCTGGAAACAGATTAGCCATTACATCGGCTATCGCGTACGCGCAATTGTTACGCTCCTCACGGTCCTCCAGATGCACACAGTATTCTATCAGAGTCTGGATTGTGCGTCCAAACTCAGGAAGTCGTAATTTTTCGTTATCTGTATTATACGGAATCATATATGCAAAAATAGTCAATTCAATCCATTTAGACAAACGTCACCTCAATATTTTACTGTTTTAAGCGTGCTTTTGTCTATGCGGGATGTGGATAGCGCAGGTTTAACAGTCGGAATTTCCGCACCCTTACGCACCATGATTATGCAATCCAGCTCTCCCTCTGGAGTCAGCGAATGCCAACCGGGCGCATACGTTTTTCCGGACTGATAGTTCACCCATTCCTGTCCTGCCGGCAGGTAGACGTTCCGTTTTTTGGCCTGCGTAAGCAACGGCGCCACCAGAAATTCCTTGCCGAACATATACTCATCTTCAATCTGCCACACTCCCGGATCCTCGGGAAACTCCACCTGCAAGGCGCGGAACATCGGCCATCCGTTGGCCACGCATTCCTCCGCCTCTTTCACGATGTACGGCATCAGCGAATACTTCATTTCGGCGCATTTGCGGAAATAATCGGTAAATTCCCTATTATAGAGCCACGGTTCAGTAGGTGGTGCGCCGTGGGCGCGTGTATGCGAGGTCAGGAAGCCCATGGGCAGCCAGCGGCGATACAGTTCCTCAGGTGTAGAAGTAACGAAGCCTCCCATATCATGGCTCCAGAAACTGAATCCGCTCATACCCAACGACAACCCCGCATGGAGCGTACCGAGCATTCCTGTGTTCGTACTTGCGGCATCTCCGCCCCAATGCAACGGATACCGTTGCGAACCGCTCCAGGCGGAGCGTGCCCAGATTATGTTGTCGCTTTTTACTTTCTTCGTAATGTCTGCCACAGCCTTGTTGTAACGCACAGGATAAAGGTTATGCTCGTACAGACCGCTGCGGCCGTTGGCATAGATGCCGTCCAGGGGAGCCGCCTCGCCGAAATCAACCTTGATCGCGCCTACACCCATCTCAAGCAGTTTCCCAAGCTGATCCTGATACCATTTCACTGTCTTGGGATTGGTGAAGTCAAGCACGGCATCCTCGTAGGGCAGCGTACCGCGACCGTTGCGAACGGCCATGCCTTCGTCTACAAGAGTATTGAAATACTTATTGCCGGGCACAAAGTATGGCAATTGCCACAGGCAGATCTTGAAACCATCCTTGTCAAGATCCTTTATCATTTTGGCAGGGTCATTGAATCGTGCCGGCGAGAATTCATAATCGCACTGCCAGTCCACGTCAAACCATCCGGTATCGAAATGAATCACGTCTGCAGGTATTCTGTTTGCACGTAATTGCTTGGCCACTTCGCGACCTTCGTCTTCAGTGAAATAACTGATGCGACTCATCCATGTGCCGAACGACCATAGCGGCGGCATTTCGGGACGCCCTGACAATGCTGTGTATTCGCTCAGTATCTCCTTCGGAGTGCCCCAGAACAGGAACATATCCAGATCCTCGTCTTTCATGAACAGTTTGTTGGCACCGATGTAACTCTGGCCGACGTCAACTGTCAGCGGAGCTGCTGTATGGATGAATGCCCCGTATCCGAGATTGCTGAAAAAGAATGGTATCGGCTTATACATGTCCGGAGATTCCGGCCCCTGCGGATCAGTGACGAACAGATTCAGCTTCTGTCCTACCTTATTAAGTGGACCCGGAGCTTCGCCGAAACCGAATATCCGTTCCGTCGGCTGGATGGAGAATACGGGATTTATGGACCGTGAATTATCCGAGCCTCGTTTTATGAAACTGAACGGAGGCACCTTTATCTGTGTGGAGTCGTTATCGCTCCATACACGGCTGCGTGTAAGCTCATTACCCTCCCTGTCATACATTATCAATCTCCAGGGATCTGCCTTTATTACAAGCTTGCCATAAGCGGAACTATACACTATGTCTTTTCCCACCTTAGTCACTTTCCAGTCCTTGGCATTTACAGCCACCGGGCCTGCAAGCATAGGAGAAAGGCTGTCCGGCCACTCAGTAGTTACCGACGAGGTATGCATACGGAACCGTAATGTACGAGCATTGACCGGTTCAATGCTGAATCCAAGTTCCGGATCCTGAGGATATGCAGTATTCGGGAAGTCAAGACTTTTCAGAGGCTGATGCAGATATGTATTTGCATTGAATGCCTGACGAGGCATCAACTGCTGACGCTTCCATACCGCAGTTCCCCTACCGGTCTTGGTATCAAACGACGTCAACGAATCGACAAAGAAATACGTATTTGTAAAGTCTGAGAAATCTCGGCTCACATCAATTGACTGATCAAGCAGATATGCATTGCCACCATTTGTCCTTGTATCGGCCATTATAGTCGGAATTGGCAGCATCATTGCCGCCGCAGCGACCACTGCCAGCGTCCTGATAGTTCTTGTGTGTTTCATTGTCTTGTCGTTTTTCATTGGTCAATTACCGTAAGGCTTACCGCAGAATGATATTGATAATTCACAAAGTTAACACTTTATCTCTCTTATCCGCATATTTTAATATTTTTTAATATTACAGCGTATTATAGGTAACAGTTCAGCAGACGCGTCGAGGTAGTCTTTCCTGTATAAAAAGCCTTCTGCTTAAGCAAGTAATGGTATGCACATAATCAGTTGATTTTGCGAAATATAGATACGATTTTATTGGGTTATGTCAAATAAAATTCGTATCTTTGTATCTGTAAAACAACAGGTTGACGACATAACAGAAGCGCTTCGCGGGCTGTCCGCGCAGATTGAGTCGATGCAGAAAACCATCGA
>DESI01000027.1:12382-12507 GCA_002361235.1 Porphyromonadaceae bacterium UBA3318
TGCAGAAAACCATCGATTCTCAACGCGCGACCATATGTCAGACTAACCGCACAAGCCAAGGGCAACTTAAAGAAATACGTGAGCTAAAGCGGATGCTCAATAAGAAAGACAAGGAGAATGCAGAA
>DESI01000085.1 GCA_002361235.1 Porphyromonadaceae bacterium UBA3318
CAGAACGGCTCCGCGAGGGAGGGGTATTGCTGATTAGGAGAGGGGGAGGGGTATTGCTGATTAGGAGAGGGGGAGGGAGCACTTGCGCTTGAGGTAACGGGCGGCGATGGCCGAATGGCGGGTGCCGGGGAGAGAGGTCAGGATGTCGCGGGAGGGGTAATCCTGATAGTCGCGGCGCATACGGCGGAAGTCGGTGTGGGCCTTGAGGATGGCGCGGGCGTTGGGGAAATCGAGCTTGAGCAGGAACATGCCGAAAGCCAAGGTGTCGGCCAGGCGGCGCGTCAGCAGCATCCGGTGTCCCGAACGGCGCGTCATGTTCTTGTGTATCAGCAGCAGGTTGTTGCGGAAGTTTAGGTAGGTCTTCTTCGGATTCCCCTGGTGCAGGCTTGCGCCGCCCATGTGGTAGATTTCCGAGTCGGAAATGGCGCAGCAACGGAAGCCTGCGCCCCAGATTCTGGCGCACAGGTCTATCTCCTCCATGTGGGCGAAGAAGCGGGGGTCGAGGCCGCCGAGCTTCAGATACAGCCCGCGGGGTACGGTAAGGCATGCGCCGGACGCCCAGGCCACATCCACAGCGGGGCCGTCGTATTGCCCCCTGTCCTTCTCCACGACATCGAACAGGCGTCCGCGACAGTAGGGATAGCCTAAATTGTCAAGGGCGCCGCCCGCCGCTCCGGCATATTCGAACTCGTCGCGGCGGTAGAAGCTCTTGATCTTGGGCTGCACGGCGCCGACGTCGGGGTGATTGACCATGAAGTCGAGCACCGGCTTCCACCAGCCCGGTGTTGTCTCGACGTCGCTGTTAAGCAGAGTGACATATTCGTAATCCACCTCGGCGATGGCGCGGTTGTATCCCTCGGCAAAGCCGTAGTTGGTGTCGAAGGCTATGATCCTGACATCCGGGCAGTTCTCGCGGACCCATTGCACGGAGCCGTCGGTAGAACCGTTGTCGGCCACGATGAGGTCGCAACTGTCGCATACGGTGTCGCGCGCCACGCCCGGCAGAAGCTGTTGCAGCAGTTTCAGACCGTTCCAGTTCAGTATGATGACGCCTAATTTCTTCATTGTTCGGCTACTATGTTATCGGGAGTGAGGACCAGGGTCGATATGCGGTTCACCATGCCGGCGTCGAAGGGGGCCTGCACGCGCACGTAATTGTCGGTGAATCCCTGCATCATGCCGTCGTGCACGGTATGTTCCCACAGCACGGGACGCTCCGCGCCGTGCTGCGAGTCGAGGAATTGCCGCAGTTTCGTGTCGGATATTGCAATCAGCTGCTCCACGCGGCGATGCTTCTCGGCCTGTGGCACCGGGTCGGGGAGATGAAGGGCGGCGGTGCCGGGACGTTCGGAATATGGGAACACATGCAGACGCGAGACAGGCAGCGACTCGATGAACCGGCATGCCTCGGCCCATTCCTGTTCGGTTTCCCCGCGCGCGCCGGCAATGACGTCCACGCCGATGAAGGCGTGTGGCATGACGCGGCGTATGTGCTCCACGCGCTCGCGGAACAGCGACGTGGCATAGCGGCGGTTCATCAGCTTCAGCACCCGGTCCGAGCCGGATTGCAGCGGAATGTGGAAATGGGGCATGAAGGCGCGCGACTGAGCCACCCAGTCGATGATGTCGTCGGTGAGCAGGTTCGGCTCGATCGACGAGATGCGGTAACGCTCGATGCCCGGCACGGTGTCCAGCTCGCGGATGAGGTCGAAGAACGACTGGCCGTTGTTCGAGCCGAACTCGCCGATGTTCACGCCCGTTATCACAATCTCCTTAGCCCCCTCGCCGGCTGCCTTGCGGGCGCGGTCTGTCAGGTCGGCTATGATGCCCGAACGCGATCGCCCGCGGGCGTAGGGGATGGTGCAGTAAGTGCAGAAATAGTCGCAGCCGTCCTGCACCTTGAGGAACCAGCGGGTGCGGTCGCCCCGTTCGCACGACGGCTCGAAGGTGGCTATCTGCCGCGCCGGGGTGACTGACATCACCGACTGCCGCGACTGCAGGAAACGGTCGACATACTCGGCCGCCTTCAGCTTCTCGCCCGAGCCGAGCACCAGCTCCACGCCGGGGAGCGCGGCCACCTCGCCGGGCTTAAGCTGCGCGTAGCATCCGGTCACGACGATGGCGGCCTGCGGATAGCGCGCGGCCAGGCGGCGTATCAGGCTGCGCCCCTTCTTGTCGGCTGTCTCGGTGACCGAGCAGGTATTGACCACCACGATGTCGGGAGTCTCGCCGTCGGCGGCACGACGCACGCCGCGCTCGCTGAGCGCACGCCCTATGGCCGATGTCTCTGAAAAGTTCAGCTTACATCCTAATGTGTGATATTCAGCGGTTATATTATGCGGATATGTGCTCATTCTTGCTGTTTATTGCATTAAAAATGCCATTTGATTTGCAAAATTAACAAAAAAGTATATAAATACTTGACAAAGGGGGGTGGAATTTATTAATTTTGCAGTTTGAATTGTGACACGAAAAGATGAAGCACATAAATAAGGAGCTGAAGATATCGTTCTGGGCCTCGCATTTCACCACGATAGTGACGGTGACGTTAGTGTTGCTGTTGGGGGGCATCATATCGATGTTGTGGCTCAGCGCCAACAACGAGACGCGCCGGCTGAAGGAGCGTATGGAACTGACGGTGATACTGGCAGACAGCATTCCCGACAGCGAGGGCGTGCGTCTGGCCAACGAGATAAAGCGTCAGCCGTACGCAGGCGTGGTGCGCTTCACCAGCAAGGCCGAGGCCATGAAGGAATGGAGCCGCGACACGGGCGAGGACCTGGAGACGCTGTTCGGCGTCAATCCCCTCAGTCCGGAGGTGGCATTCACCCTCAAGGCCGACTATAGCTCCAAGGCACAGATAGCCCGCATCAAGAAAAGCATAGAGGGAATCAAGGGCGTGGAGAACGTGGCCAGCCCGGAGGACGAGATGGTGGACGCCATGAACCGGAACCTGGCCCTTGTCACGATGCTGTTGGGAATCATAGCGGTGATAATGCTGCTGATAACGTGCGTACTTATCAACAACACGGTTCACCTGTCGATATATTCACGGCGGTTCTCCATCCACACCATGCAGCTGGTTGGGGCCACCAACGGTTTTATCCGTCGGCCTATCGTCATGGACAATATGCTGTGCGGCCTGATAGCCGGCGCATTGGCGTCGGGCGTGACGGCATTGGCTATATGGGGGGCGCGCGAAAGCGGCGTGGTGGATGTGGCTACGTTCCTGCCGTGGAGGGATTTTGGATTCGTCGGCGCCGGTATGGTGCTGGCAGGCGTGTTGATGTGCGTGGTGTCGTCGTGGCTGTCGGCCACACACTATCTGCACAAAGAATACGACGAACTGTTTCGATAAATTGAAGTAAATGGCAAAGAAAAAGATATTTACGGGCACAATGTCCACCGAGCCGTTGCAGAAGGAGAAGGCGTCCGAGCGACCCTTCACCAAGACCAACTTCGTGATGATGGGCTGCTGCGTGGCTCTGATCATAACAGGCTTCCTGCTGATGAGCGGCGGAGGCAGCTCGGACCCGAACGTGTTCAATCCCGACGTGTTCAGCACACGCCGCATCGTGGTGGGCCCGACTCTGGCCTTCTTAGGCTTCCTGTCCATGGCGTTCGCCATAATATGGACGCCGCGCGGACATAATGACGCCAAGACCGAAAACACGACCCTGACGGCAGACGCCGCCCAAACTAAAGACGCCGACAAATAATGGAATGGTTTCAGGCCCTGATACTGGGCATAGTGCAGGGACTCACGGAATATCTGCCGGTGAGTTCCAGCGGACATCTCGAGATATTCAAGGACATACTCGGCATAGAGCTGCCGGCTGACGAGAACCTGCAGTTTGACGTGGTGGTACACGCCGCCACCGTGCTGTCGACTATCGTGGTGCTGTGGCCCATGTTCCGCGACCTGTGCCGCAGTTTCTTCACGTTCAGGCGGGACGAAAACACCACGTATGTGTGGAAGCTGATAGTGAGCTGCATCCCGGTCGGGATCGTCGGCGTGTTCTTCAAGAGCTATGTGGAGGAGATATTCGGCAGCGGCCTGCTGATAGTGGGTATCTGCCTGTGTGTCACCGCCGCGCTGCTGCTGTTCGCCCATCTCAGCGCCGTGCGGGCCGGCAAGCTGCAGCGGGCCAACGCAGGGCGCGACATCACATGGTGGGACGCCATCGTGATAGGCTGCGCGCAGGCTGTGGCCGTGCTGCCGGGACTGAGCCGCAGCGGCACCACCATCGCCACCGGTATCATGCTGGGCGACAGGCGCGACAAGGTGGCCAGCTTCTCGTTCCTGATGGTCATAATTCCGATATTGGGCGAGATGCTGCTGGACATCAAGGATATAGTGGCTCCTGACTATGCCGCGCAGACCGATCTGCTCAGCATGGCCGTAGGTTTCGTGGCTGCCTTCGCGGTAGGCTGCGCCGCCTGCAGCTGGATGCTGAACATAGTGAAGAAAGGTAAGTTGTGGTGGTTCGCAGTATATTGCGTTGTGATGGGCGTGATATGCATCCTGTGGAACTAAGTCATAGAGACGAGTGACTAAGTAAGAAAATAGACGGAATGGACTATATAAGCGGGGAAGTACTGGTGATCGACAAGCCGTACCGCTGGACATCGTTCGATGCGGTGAAGCGGCTGCGGGGCGCCGTGCAGCGCCGGCTGAACGCCAAGCGATTCAAGGTGGGTCATGCCGGCACGCTCGATCCGCTTGCCACGGGCGTGCTGTTGGTGTGTACCGGACGCGCCACCAAGCGCATAGCCGAACTGCAGGAGGGCATGAAGGAGTATGTGGCCGAGATCACTTTCGGCGCCACTACTCCGAGCTACGACCTGGAGAAGGAGATAGACGCCACCTATCCGTGGGAGCACATCACTCCGGAACTGATAGCGGAGACATTGCCCAAGTTTCAGGGCCATGTGATGCAGGTGCCCCCGGTGTTCTCGGCGGTGAAGGTGGACGGCAAACGCGCCTACAACTACGCCCGCAAGGGCAAGGAGGTGGAAATTAAGGCCAAGCCTCTGGAAATAAAGGAACTGGAAGTCCTGAACTGGGAGGCGCCGAAGCTGACGCTGAGGGTGCTGTGCAGCAAAGGCACTTACATACGCGCGCTGGCCAGAGATTTAGGCGAAGCCATGAGCTCCGGCGCGCACCTGACGGCCCTGAGACGCACCAGGGTGGGAGACTATACAATTGACGACGCCATGAGTCTGGACCAGGCACTGGAGCTGATCAAGGAAGGCCCGGTGGAGTTTCCGGACGAACCGACGGCCAGATAACATAGACAAATAAATGAAATGCCGCACGTGTGCGGCGGAACCATACTAATAAGCATGAAGCTATCTGAATTTAAATTCAAACTTCCTGAGAACCTGATAGCGCAGTACCCGACGGAGAACCGCGACGAGTGCCGCATGATGGTGGTGGATGCCCGTACGGGCGAGATCAGCCATCACATATTCAAGGAGATCATCAATTACTTTGACGAAGGAGACGTCATGGTGTTCAACGACACGAAGGTGTTTCCCGCTCGTCTGTATGGCAACAAGGAGAAGACGGGGGCCCGCATCGAGGTATTCCTGCTGCGGGAACTGAATGCAGAGAACCGATACTGGGACGTGCTGGTGGACCCGGCGCGCAAGATCCGTATCGGCAACAAGCTGTATTTCGGGGATGACGAGTCGATGGTGGCCGAAGTGATCGACAACACGACGTCGCGCGGCCGCACGTTGCGTTTTCTGTTCGACGGCGACTACGACGAGTTCAAGAAGGCGCTGTACGCGCTGGGCGAGACGCCGCTGCCCTACTACATCAAGCGTCCCGTAGAGGAGCTGGATGCCGAGAACTATCAGTGCATCTTCGCGCGCGATGAGGGAGCCGTCATGGCCCCTGCCGCCGGCCTGCACTTCAGCCGCGAGCTGATGAAGCGCCTGGAAATCAAGGGTGTGGAGCGCGGTTTCCTGACGTTGCATTCCGGATGGGGCAATTTCAAGGAGATAGACGTGGAGGACCTGACCAAGCACCGCATGGATTCCGAGCAGATGCGTGTCAACGACGAACTGGTGGAAATGGTGAATGCCGCCCATGACCGCGGCAACCGGATATGCGCCGTCGGCACGTCGGTGATGCGCGCCATGGCCTCGAGCGTGTGCATGAACGGACACCTGATGACCATAGAGGGATGGACCAACAAGTTCATCTTCCCGCCCTACGACTTCACGGTGGCTACGGCCATGGTGAGCAACTTCCACATGCCGCTCAGCACCATGCTGATGATGGTGGCTGCCTTCGGCGGCTATAAGCTTGTGATGAAGGCTTACGACACTGCCGTGAAGGAGAAATATCGCTTCGGCGCCTACGGCGATGCGATGCTGATATTGAAATGACAGTCTGTGAGATGAATAATCCCGTCCTGCATTATATGCGGGCCGGGATATTTTGTTTTTAGAGAGGCGTTATTGCCGGGAAGCGTTATTTTTTCTCGGAGCCGTTATTTCTCGGGACCGTTTATCAGGTTCTCGCGCACGGCCTGCGCGCGGTCGTCGTCGTTGTCATAGCGGGTGTCGAGCAGGTCGGGGAAGAATATCAGCTTGAACACCAGGAAGAAGATGGCTAATTTCACAAGAATCAGTGCCCACAGGTATCGCCCTATGGTCATGTCGCGGAATCCGTCGGCATAAAGCCTCCAGGTGCGGTACAGGATGGATGTCTTTTCTTCCGGCTGTGTCATGATGGTTAAACCGCGGTGTGGATATGAGGCGTGTTTGTCCTTTTGATAACCAGATGCAAAGATAATGATAAAAAGTGAAAAGTAGTGTATAAAAAAAGATTAATTGTCTCCCGACAACTAATCCTCTAACCTTAAATCTAATACCATGAAAAACACGAATGCAAAGTTAATAATAAAAATTGTGACAAAAAAATATATATAGCAATAAAATGATGTCATATTGATATTTTTTAACGAAAAACAAAAAACAATAAGAAATTGCGAATAAAAAGGTATGATAGTATAAAGTGAATGAGAGTTTACAAAGTCAAAGGAGTTTATAAAGTTAAGAGAATGCCGAGGACGTTGGCACGTCGATACTGTTATCTTGACTTTTTCAACTTTCTAAACTGATTCAACTGACAAAGGATGGCGATAGAACGTATACGAGGCATAGTGATAAATGTGGTGAGGCACACCGACCGGCACAATGTGGTGACGCTGTACACGCGCGAGCGCGGGCGAATGTCTTTTCTGACGCCGGCCGGGAGCGGACGCAACGCCCGTATCCGCAACGCCAGGATGCAGCCTCTGTCGGTGATAGAGGCGGATATTGATTTCAAGGGTAACAAAAACCTGCAGACCCTGGGCAAAATGTCGCTGATAGTGCCGTGGCGCGACCTTTACTTCAATCCGGCCAAAAGCGCCATCGTGATGTTCATGGCTGAATTCCTCAACTGCTTCCTGCGGCAGTCGGAGGCCGACGCGCCCCTGTGGGATTTCATATACACCACGCTGGGCAGTCTTGACGCCGAGTGCGGATCGGTCGCGAACCGGCACATCGCTTTCCTGATCGGATTGCTGCCGTTTGCCGGAATCCAGCCGAATCTGGATTGCCGTGGAAGGTATTTCGATATGCGGGATGGCGCGGTGACGGACAATATACCGCTGCATCATGATGTGGTTACGGGCGAAGCTCTGGGACATCTCGGCCTCCTGTCACGCATCACGGCTGCGAACTGCCGGTATTTCCGGTTTACGAAATCGCAGCGCCGAGACACCCTGGCCGGAATAATCCACTACTATTCGATTCATTATCCCGGTCTCGGCGACTTGAAATCCCCGGCCATCCTGGCGGAGACTTTCGGTTAATCGCGCTCCGGTGCAGGGTGATTTCAAAAGGTGCAATGAACAGGGTTAAATAATGTTAAAACTGCACATTTATTTGGAATCTATTTTTAGATTGCGTAAAAAAGTATTATTTTTGCGATGTGTTTTTCATAGTATTAAATTAAGATTAAGGTTTCCGTCAACCTCTTTGTGAAAAGGGGTTGACTTTTTAATTTTGTGCAAAATATGCCACGTTATGAATGAAAATCAATGATTTGGTATGATTAGGCGCCCCTTTGGACCGATGCGGGGCAAAATAAGGCGGGATGATGTATATTTATGTGTAAATTTGAATACATATATTTGATGAATAAAATAAACAAATAAAATACACGAGAATATATTAATAATAATTTGCATATAATTGAACATCATTACACATTTTATAGGGTGACGACGCACCCGTCCGGGCAGCGGGGACAGGCAAAACCGGGTATTCGTTAACATATCGGCAAATGTTAAAACGGGCTGTTTGAGTATTGCCGCCGACGTATCAGTGTATGCGAGGCAGCGGACTCTATGAGAAAAACACCGGGCAGTCACGCAAGCTGCCGAAAAGAAGGCAGGGACGTCATCGTATAATCCGTGGATGCAATATAAAATTCCCGGACACGTATATAATATGATGTCAAGACAACCATTTACCTTACTGATACACATTGCTCTGGCCATAATAGTGGCCGGGGCGGCAGTGACTCACTACACAGGCATTCAGGGAAAGATCGTGCTTTGGGAAGGAGAGGCTCCGGTTCGGACATTCATCAAGACCTCGGGTCCCGGAGACGGAACGTTGCCATTTGGCGTTTCGCTGGTCAAGGCGGACACTGACTATTATCCCGGCACAGTCGTTCCGATGGATTATCGAAGCGTGCTTCTCATCGACGGGCATGAGGTAAATGTGTCGATGAACCATGTAGGTGAATATGATGGCTGGCGTTTCTTTCAGTCGGGCATAAGTCCGTACGGCTCCACACTTGCCATAAGCCGCGATGTCTGGGGCACGGGGATAACGTATACGGGCTATGCGCTGTTGGGCATAGGTATGATCGGGTTCTTTTTCCAGCGTCGCACGGCCTGGCGCGCACTTCTGAAAAACAGGAAGGTGGCCTCGCTGATATGCCTGGCCATGATTCCGGCATTATGCAATGCAGCCGAACCAATTGCCGAGCCGCGGACTCCGGCAGAAAGTGCCGTCATACAGGCGGATATGTCGGCCGATGCAAAAATCAAGGCGGAGCATCTGTACAATGACTGGAGTCGCCCCTTGCCGGCGGCGATTCTCGCTCTTGCGTTGGGTGTCTACTATCTGTTTGCCGGCATCACTGTCCGCAAAACGGGCAGCGGACACCGTATCATAGCCGGAACGTTGACATGGCTCCTCATTATATACATAGGAGTGATTATATCGGTGTTGTGGTGGATCAGCGGGCACGTGCCCCTTTCCAACGGGCCGGAGATGATGCTGTTCATGGCGTTGGCCGCACTATGCGCCGCTAAGTGTCTTGGATCGGACATACTGCGCGGAGCATTGCTGTGCGTAAGTGCCATGACATTGTCTGTGGCCGTGATGGGAGGCCGGACTCCTCAGGCCGGAGTGCTGATGCCGGTGCTGAACAGTCCGTTGCTTTCGCTGCATGTAGTCGTCATAATGCTGTCGTATGTGCTGTTCCTGCTGATGGCGGTGCTGTCGGCCGTGGCGCTGTGCAGCCGTAACACGGAGCGTGAGGCCGCATTGTCGCGCATAAATCGCCTCATACTCGTGCCGGCCGTGTTCCTGCTCGGGGCCGGAATGTTCATCGGCGCCGTGTGGGCCAATCAGTCGTGGGGACGTTATTGGGGCTGGGACCCCAAGGAGACCTGTGCGCTCGCTACGTTCCTGATATATTCGGTACCCATGCACCGGGCTTCCGGGCCTCTGCGATGCTTCCGCAAGCCACGTGTGCTGCACCGGTATCTGCTGCTGGCCGTACTGTCGGTGCTGTTTACATACTTCGGCGCCAACTACCTGCTGCCGGGACTGCACTCGTACGTCTGAACCTAAGCATAATTATTCCCGGAAGTGGGCCGAGCATAACGAGTGGAAAGGCGCCAAGGGCACCGACAGGAGCAAGTGGAAATACGACACATACGGCGAGGACGAGGACCATGTGATGTTCGGTGACTGGCAGATATGCTTCCAGACATACGCCGACCTATACAACATCCTGCCCGACGACAGATACATACGCCGCGCCAAGGAGGAGATGGAACACCAGATGTCGACGCCGCAGAATGACTATTGGTGGTGGGCCGACGGCCTCTATATGGTGATGCCGGTGATGACCAAGATGAACAATATCACCCGCAATCAGAAATATCTGGACAAGCTGTACGAATACATCCAGGTCAGCGATTCGATAATGCTCGACCCGGAGACGGGACTGTACTTCCGCGACGGCAAGTATGTGTATCCCAAGCACAAGAGCGTGAACGGCAAGAAGGATTTCTGGGCGCGTGGCGACGGCTGGGTTCTTGCGGGTCTGGCCAAAGTGCTTGCCGACGTGCCCGCCAACTGGAAGCACCGCAAGTTCTTCGAGGACAAATATGTCAAGCTGGCCGAAGGCGTGGGCAACGGCCAGGCCAGGGCTGCACTTACGGCGGTGATGCACAGGATGTTCGACGGTATGGAGAACTTCAACGAGAAGGGCTACCTGACCATCGGTTTCGCGGGCCGTCAGCCCAACGTGGCCGACTGGTACACCAACAACGGATCGCTGTATATGACTTCGCTGGCGTTCATGCCGTTGGGTCTGCCGGCCACACATCCCTTCTGGACCGACGCGGCGCAGCCCTGGACCCAGGTCAAGGCATGGAACGGAGACCCCTTCCCCAAGGACCACCACTGGAATGACGACATCAGGACCTGGGACCTGTTTTAGTGTATAGTTAATAGATATCAGATAATTAATCCATTAGGAGAAAAGGTAAATCCCATATAACAGGGAGGCGTTAAAATAAACGATATATAATAACGGCGAGGCTGTGCCGGATGGCGCAGCCTCCTGCTGTTATTGTACCCCTGTGTTTGTGTGGTTACATTGCGGGATTCGGGTTATTTCATTATCTTTGCCTTGTCATAACGCGAAGTCATGTACTCTTAGATACTATGATTTTAACAAAATGCACCAGATGAATAGTCCGATAACACTGCGCCTTAACATAGTCCTGTTTTCAATAGTGACGATGATCCTGTCCGTGTGCGGAGGGTGCTCGCATCGTAAAAACGAACGACTTGTCCGCATCTCGGATACAATCAGCGATAATCCGGCACTGGCAATCCGGAGCCTTGATAGCATACGGCCTGAAACATTGACTGATACCGACAGGCATTTTTATGATTTCCTATGGATTAAAGCGAACGACAAGGCCTATGTGAAGCACCACTCCGACAGCCTGATACTCGATGTGATAGACTATTACTCCTCACGAAAATCCGATCCTTGTTATCCCGAAGCCCTTTACTATGGCGGCCGAGTCAATTCAGACCTCGGAGACTATCCGACAGCGTTGCAGTATTATCACAAAGCCATAGATGTGGTGGAGGAAAGAGGAATAAAGGCACCCTTTGTCCATTCCTTGTACAGCCAGACGGGGCGTCTGCTTGAATCCATGCGGCTTTATGATGAGGCAATGCCATATATAGAAGCCGCATTACAAGACACACGTGCGCGTCATGACACAATAAACACCATACACAATTTGCATTTATTGGGTATGACTAATGTCAATAGTGAGGATTATGCCAAGGCAGACAGGTATCTGAACGAAGCGTTGACTTTGAGTTCTTCGCTCACCGATACGCTCCGACGCAGACATCTGACGGCCGCGTCACTGATATATATAACAGCAAGACATCGAGTAGCCGGCGAGTTGGATACAGCCGTCAGTTTGATTAAAACTCTCCCTTATAAAGTCGAACCGCTGATGCGAAATACGGCCCTTGCCCAAGCAGCATCAGTATATCTGGAGGCCGGGATGCTCGATTCCGCATATAAGGCGGCGTATGAGTTAATTCATAATCAGGACATGCAGAATAAAAAACGGGGATATCAGGTGATTCTTAATCCAAAGTTGTTGCGTTTTTCACCGTGCGATTCTATTGCGAAATATGCGACTGATTACGCGGCGTTGCTTGACAAGGATTTTGACTCAAACAATAAGGCCCTGACACTGATGCAGCGTTCGTCATACAACTATGATCTGCATGAAATTAAAAGGGAAAAGGCGGAAAAATCAAATAGGCACTTATGGCTGGGCATATCGGTAGCGGTGATTGTAATGTTATGTCTGGCAATTCTGGTTTTGTGGCTTAAATATCGAAACAAGCGCGCGATGGTAAGGCTCCAGGAGGCTATAATAAAGATATCGGAACTTGAAGCGTCGTTAAATGCTCATGGCAATACTGAGCGCAGACTAAGTCGTGATACTGCCAGTGCCACCGATGAATCTCCAAATCTTCCGGATATGGAGACGGTAGATGGATTGAAACATAACCTGAAAGAGAGATTATTGTCTTTATACAGCCATAATGCCGATGAAGAAACCATATCACCGTCAATATTGAAATCAGACGCATACGCCAAGTTGCATAGGATTATCCTAAGTGGTGATACGATTAAGGATAACAACCCTATATGGCATGAACTTGAAGAATTGATTTTGGGTATATCGCCTCAATTCAAGTCGAATCTTCAGATACTGCTGAATGGTAAACTCACTACTAACGACTATCATACAGCCATGCTCGTAAAGTGTGGGGTCGCACCGACTCAAATGGCCTCACTGTTCGGTCGGTCCAAAGGCACCATCACATCGCGCAGGGAGACCATGTGCAAGAAAATAACGGGAGAGAATCTCGGCACAAAAGTCATAGACAGTTTGATCCGGCTGTTATAAAAACAGCTGAATCCATTCTTTAAAGAGGACTCAAACAACCATATCCCGTCCAATCAGTACGGAAATAGTACGGTTTTTGATTTCCGTACTATTTCCGTACTGATTTTCTTTGCAAAGTATATTCATTGATATAATTTAGCGACAAAAACAACATATTGTTAAGTATTCGTATGGGAGTAAAGGATAGTATATCAATTCGCAGATGGTTGATTCCGGCTGTCAGTGCAATGGCATTCGTGATAATAGGTGCATTGCTGTTTATGTTTCAGATTCATATAACGGATAACGAATGGGTACCGTTGTCTGACATACTGCTGCAGTCCCCGATATGTTATTTCTGGATTTTATGGTTTGGCATGATATTCTTCAGTGCAAGCGGATTCGTCAGGGAATATGAAAATCGACTTGTAATGGCTCAAACTGCATATCCTTTGGTATGTAATGGAGAAATTCGCAAATTTGTGAAAAAAGATATGGCGTATTCTTATTCCAAAAAACTGTTTTTGGTTTTTGCAGGCTTACCTCTTTTGTATTTATCTATGCATTATGATAAGCAATCAGGATTTTCCATGCCGGCGTTATTGATATCAATTATACCGTTGGTTATAAATCTGATTGTATTTGCGATGCTCAGACATCAATTCTTACGAACAGTATAGAGATGATATATGCCGGTTCACGAAGCAAAGTGTATATTCCAAAGTCAGTAATATAATGTAATTTAGCAACAGAGTCATTTCTCTTGTCCTATATAAGCAGTATTCATGAAACAGGTAGACAAAAAGACACAAGACAGGCTGATGTGGGTTTTGGCACCGATGGGGGTAATATGTGTTCTTATTACGCTTGATATTACATTCGGAGTGGACCTGAATATCGAAGCATGGGCAGCGGAGGTTCTATTGGGATGTATGGCTCTTTTTATTTTGGCATACATTGTCGCAGCCTGGCGTCAGCAATGATGGGGTTTACTGGCCATAATGATATTTGCGTTTGTATTAGGAGCGTTGAATATCGGCAGCCTATTTTATCAGATAAGCAACTCGGCCACTCCTTAAACGAAACGACATAATCAGGATCGGTTGACGCAAAAGCAGCAGGGATGACGTAGCCCGTCATCCCTGCGCTATCCGCAAACGTAATACGTGGGAGTCCCTTCGAACTATCCGGCAGATCAAACCTTAGTCGGGGTATTATTCAACTCTTTTTCTACTAAGCGAATCCGGGCTTGTAGCTCCTCTGCTGATGGAAGCAGATTGGAAGACGCTATCCGGACATTGTCATAAGAAGCGACTCCCATCGGTGTATGTATGCCTTTGAAAGCCCAACGCACATCGGTCTCATCCTTGTCACTGCATATCAG
>DESI01000052.1 GCA_002361235.1 Porphyromonadaceae bacterium UBA3318
TGGCGGTATATCGCTGTGTATGACTGTATATGACGGTATATCGCTGTGTATGGCGGTATATGGCGGTATATCGCTGTGTATGACGGTATGTGGCTGTATATGGCTGTATATCGCTGTGTATGGTCGGAGACCATGTTTCTCGTTAACCCCACGACGGACAGGGACAGCGTCAGCTGGCACTGGCCTTCGTGGGGTGAGGATGCGTCAGTCACAGCTTGGTCGGAGACCATGTCGCTCGCCTTATTCGTAGATATACCCATGATCCGGTGATAGTACAGCGGTATGGTCTCCGACCAAACTGCGCTGCCGCAGTCCACCCCACGAAGGCTTTCGGACGCTTCGCGCCCTCCGCCATCGTGGGGTTATTGAGAAACAGCCTCTCCGAGGCATTTCGGGTTAGTGTTTTCGGGTTAGTGTTTTCGGGACAGCGTTTCGGGCCAGCGTTTCGGGCCAGCGTTTCGGGTTTATGATTTTGGGTTTGAGGCTTAAAAATGTGAAATAAGGAAATTTTGCAGTAATCGGTATGGGAATGTGGGAATAAATTCGTAAATTTGCATATTTAAATAGGTATAGCTTGAGTTTCGCAAGTTTTTCAGCTTGCTCAACAGTGGATGAATATCAACTTGAGCTTGCGAAAGTTGAACAGTAAGAGCAGAACGTCTATGGGAAAAATCATAGCGATAGCGAACCAGAAGGGTGGCGTGGGCAAGACCACGACGTCGTTCAATCTGGGTGCATGTCTTGCAGCGGCAGGCCGCAAGGTATTGCTTGTGGACGCCGATCCGCAGGCCAACGCCACGTCCGGTTTGGGCGTGGAGCCTCAGGACACCGACGCCACGGTGTACGAATGTCTGATAGAGGGATATCCGGCGTCGGAAGCCATCATGCATACCCAGGTCAAGGGTCTGGACATAATCTGTTCGCGCATCGGCCTGGTGGGCGCCGAGGTGGAGCTGATGAGCCGCGCCGACCGCGAGCGCACTCTGTCCGGAGTGCTCGAACCCGTCAAGGACAAGTACGACTACATCCTGATCGACTGCTCGCCGTCGTTAGGCATCATCACCGTCAACGCGCTGACCGCCTCCGACTCCGTGCTGATACCGGTGCAGGCCGAATACTTCGCCCTGGAGGGTATCGCGCAGTTGCTCAATACCATACGTATCATCAAGTCGCGCCTGAAGCCCACGCTTGAGATCGAAGGCTTCCTGCTCACCATGTACGATGCCCGCCTGCGTCTGGCCAACCAGATATTCGAGGAACTGAAGGGTCACTTCGGCGACATGGTGTTCACCACGGTAATACCGCGCAACATCAAGCTGAGCGAGAGTCCCAGCCACGGACTGCCCGTGATACTGTACGACCCCGACAGCCGTGGCGCCATAGCCTACGGCCAGCTGGCCCGCGAGCTGCAGTCGCGCGAGCGTAAACGTAAGAAGAAAGCATGACCATGACAATGGATCAGAATAAGAAAACATCCGGAACGAAGCGTGCGTTGGGTCGCGGACTCGATGCCCTGTTCGCGTCGGCACCGGTGCCCGAGGTGCAGACCGGGGGCGCTTCGGCCATATCCGAAATAGAACTGAACCTGATAGAGCCCAATCCCGAGCAGCCGCGCCGCACGTTCGACCCCGAGGCGCTCGAGGAGCTTGCGGCCAGCATCCGCGAATTAGGCATAGTGCAGCCTCTGACGCTGCGCTCGGTGCCCGGAGGCCGCTATCAGATCATAGCCGGCGAACGCCGCTGGCGCGCCGCCACAAGGGCCGGACTCGTCACCGTGCCGGCATACGTGCGCACGGCCTCCGACTCCGAAATGACCGAGATGGCGCTGATAGAGAACATCCAGCGCCAGGACCTGAACGCCATCGAGGTGGCGTTGGGTTTCAAGAAACTGATAGACAGCTATTCGCTGACGCAGGAGCGTCTGTCGGAGCGCTTGGGCAAGAAACGCGCCACCATCGCCAACCATCTGCGCCTGCTGCGCCTGCCGGCCGAGATTCAGCTCGGCCTGCGCGACCACAACATCGAGATGGGGCACGCCCGCGCACTGCTCGGACTGGACAACACCAAGGCCCAGCTCAAACTGTACAAGCGCATCGTAAAGGAGGGCCTGTCCGTGCGCGCCGTCGAGGCCGTGGTGAAGAAAATGAACGAAGGCCCAGCGCAGGAGGAGAAGAAACAGGACAACGAGGCATACGACGAACTGGTAAAGAGTCTGAGCACGCGCTTCTCGGCACCGGTGAAATTCAGCCGCAACGCCAAGGGCAACGGCACCATTACGTTTAAATTCGACAACGACGACGATCTGCACCGTCTGATCAAGGCGTTCGACAGCGTGAAGTGACAGGAATGGGCATACGACTCACCCGGATGGAGAAGGCACTGACAGTGGCCCTGGCGATATTGTTCGTGATACCGCCGGGGTTCGCACAGACCGTGCTGCAGGAGCGCCGGCCGGTGACTGTGTCCCGTGACCGCAAGCCTGTGATACGCGACCGCGAGGCGCTCAGTCCGGACTCCACGGTGAATGTGGACCTTGACCTGCGCGTATTGCCCGACGACAGGGAGACGCTTGCGACCGACTCGCTGAATACGGCAGAAGCCGACAGCATACCCCCGACGGTGGTGACGGCCGACGGATACTCGTTCGACGAGAAGGGACGCCGCCAGTTCAATCCCAATCCCACGCGCGCCGTGTGGATGTCGGCTCTGTTCCCCGGCCTGGGACAGATATACAACCGACGCTACTGGAAGCTGCCAATCGTGGTGGGAGGTTTCATGGGTCTCGGTTATGCCACCAGCTGGAACGGCAACCAATACAACGACTATATGCAGGGCTACCGGGACCTGATGGATTCCGACCCCAACACCAAAAGCTACATGAACTTCTTTCCGCCCACGGTCAAGGAATCCGATCTGGACAAGGCGTGGCTGGAAAGGACCTTCAAATACCGCAAGGACCAGTACCGGCGCAACCGCGACCTGTGCATCATCTGTCTTGTCGCGCTGTATCTGGTCTGTATGGTCGACGCATACGTCGACGCCCAGATGGCACACTTCGACGTGTCGCCCGACCTGAGCCTCGACCTGGCTCCGGCCGTGATCACCCCGCAGAACCAGAGCTGGAGACGCACCAGCCTCGGAATGCAGTGGACGTTAACCTTTTAAGAACAGAATTATGAGCAGAAAGTCAATCATACTTATGGCCGCGTTGCTTGGCGTCATGCCGGCGATGGCGCAGAAGAACCGCAACGTGAACAGCCTTCGCACCGAGATAACCGACTCGCACATAGTGTATCCCAAGAGCTACGAGGCCGACACGCAGCGTATGCTGGAGGGGTGGTATATGCAGAACTACACCGCCACCGACGACAGCTACCGCCGCAAGGGCGACGTGGAGGTGAGCGACGCAGTGCTGCGCGATCGCCTGTCGAAGCTGCCGACGGTGATAGACATGCCCTATAACTCGATAGTGCGCAACTATATAGAGCGTTACACCCGTCGCGGACGCGACCAGGTGGCCGCCCTGTTGGGTCTGTCATTATATTATATGCCCATCTTCGAGCAGGCTCTGGAGGCCGAGGGTCTGCCTCTCGAGCTGAAATACCTGCCCGTGATAGAGTCCGCGCTGGACCCCAACGCCACCAGCAAGCATGGCGCCGCCGGCCTGTGGCAGTTCATGGTAGGCACCGGCAAAGGCCTCGGCCTGGAGGTGAACAGCATGGTGGACGAACGCCGCGACCCGTACAAGTCGTCGGAAAAGGCCGCCAAATACCTTAAGGGCCTGTACAACAGCTACGGCGACTGGTCGCTGGCCATCGCCGCCTACAACTGCGGTCCGGGTGCCGTCAACAAGGCCCTGCGCCGCGCAGGGGGTACACCCGACACCCAGGACTACTGGTCTATTTACTATTATCTCAGCCCCGAGACGCGCGGATACGTGCCCATGTTCATCGCCGCGAACTATGTGATGAACTATTACGACAAGCACAACATCGGCCCGGTGCTGCCCACCAAGCCCCTGGTGATGGACACCGTGCATGTGTCCGAGCGCATACATTTCAACCAGATTTCGAATGTGCTCGACATCCCGGTCGAGGAGTTGCGCGTGCTGAACCCGCAGTTCCGCGCCGACATCATTCCCGGCAACAACGAGCGCAGCTACACGCTGATACTTCCGTCGCGCCAGGTGCAGGCATACCTGATGAGCGAGGAGGAGATACGCGACTATAACGCCGACAAATACGCCCGTCGCGTAGTGGCCGAGCCGGGTTCGGAACCCGACGCCCAGCTTGCCGCCGTCATAGCGCAGGAGGATGCCGAGGAACTGGCCAACGAGGAGCATGACCAGGCCAAGGACCTGCCCGCGCCGCGCAATACCGAAGAGGTGGCCGTGACACGCGACCGCCGCGGCTCGCAGCAACAGCATCTCGACACCGGCAACACCAATGCGCAGGCCGATGCCGCAAGCGACTACCGCGCTGCCCGCCAGTCGGCCCGCCGTCAGTCCGGAAGCACTTACGATGCTTCCTCCGCGCAGCGCAGACAGACCGCGACCAAGAGCAGCAAGACAACAGCCAGAAAGAAGAAAGCGCAGCCTGCGGCTCCCAAGTCGCATATCGTCAAGAGCGGCGACAACCTGTCGAACATAGCCAAGAAGTACGGCACCACCGTGGCGGCATTGAAGAAGGCCAACGGCATAACCGGAAGCGGCGACGCGCTGCAGCCAGGCGACAAGCTGAAACTGCCCGGCAAAAGCAGAGTCTCCTCGTCCAAGAGCAAGAGCAAAAGCAAATCAAAAGGCACATCCTCAAAATCAAAGAAAAAGAAGAGAAGACGCTAACCTGATTAGCAATGAGTAATCAGCAATCGGTAATATGCGTTGCATCGCGATTACTAATTGCCGATTCATAATTACTAATTCAAAAGATGCCATGATCACCACGTTAATAGTAATGTTTTTCGTAGGCTATCTTGCGATAGCCCTGGAGCATCCGCTGCGTGTCGACAAGACGGCGATAGCGCTGGTGCTGGGAATGCTGCTGTGGGTCGTCTACGCGCTGTGCGCCGACCAGATTGTCCCGCAGGTTGAACCCGGGAAACTTGCGGCCTACATAGCCGAGACACCGAGCCTGCAGGGCGAGACGCCTCACTATCAGGCTTTGAGCTATGTGCTGGACGTCAAGATTGTAGAGGCTCTGGGCGACATCACCCAGACCCTGTTCTTCCTGATCGGAGCCATGACCATCGTGGAACTGATAGATGTCCACGGAGGCTTCTCCATCATCACCGACCATATCAAGACCAACAGCAAGGGGAAGCTGATGTGGATACTTCTGGTCACGGCCTTCGTGTTCAGTGCTGTTCTGGACAATATGACCACAACCATCGTGATGATCATGCTGTTGCGCAAGCTGGTGGACAAGCGCAGCGACCAGCTGCTGTACGCCGGACTCATCGTGATAGCGGCCAACTGTGGCGGCGCGTGGTCGCCCATCGGCGACGTCACCACCATCATGCTGTGGGTGAAGGGCAACGTCACGGCCCAGGCGCTGGTGGCCTACGTCACGCTCCCCTCCATCGTGGCCTGCGTGGTGCCGGCCCTGTGGGTGAGACGCTCGCTGCGGGGACAGCTCGGCACGGTACACGTCACCGAGACACAGGACCATAAGGAATTCACCTACCGCGAGAAACTGACCATGCTGATTCTCGGCGTCACCGGCCTGGTGATGGTGCCGGTGTTCAAGACCGCCACGCACATGCCGCCGTTCGTGGGTATGCTGCTGGTGCTGGGTATCCTGTGGATATATACCGAAATATTCTATAACCGCCGCCCGCACTACAAGGGAGCGCGCCAGCACCGTCTGCAGATGGTGATAAAGCGAATCGACTTCCCCTCGATTCTGTTCTTCCTCGGCATCCTGATGGCCGTGGACGTGCTTGACGCATCCGGTATCCTGGCCGCTACGGCCGCCTGGCTTGACAAGACCATACACAACATCTATATCATCAACGTCGTGTTGGGCATCATGAGTTCGGTGTTCGACAACGTTCCCCTCGTGGCCGGCGTGATGGGTATGTATCCGGTCACCGACGCAGCGTCGGTGGGGTATGCCGCGCAGTTCGTACAGGACGGCGTGTTCTGGGAGTTCCTGAGCTACTGTGCCGGAGTGGGCGGCTCGATGCTGATTATCGGCTCGGCTGCCGGCGTGATCGCGATGGGTCTGGAGAAGATCAGTTTCGGATGGTATCTCAAGAAGTTCTCGATTCCCGCATTGCTCGGCTATCTGTGCGGCGCAGGGGTGTATATTCTTGAGGTGATCCTGTTCAAATAACCGATGGATAACAATCAATATATAATAAGGAGTAAGGATGAACTCGGCGCCGCGGCCGCATGGCTGATAAAGCAGGCCGGCGCCCGGCGTGTCGTGGCCTTCGACGCCCCGATGGGTGCGGGCAAGACCACGCTCATATCCGAGATGACCCGTCTGTTGGGCAGCGATGACGCCGCCAATTCCCCGACGTTCAGCATCGTGAACCATTACGATGTGCCGGGCGGAAAACCGATATATCATTTCGACTTCTACCGTATCGACGATTCGCGCGGCGTGGCCGACATCGGCATCTACGACTATCTGGATTCCGGGTCATGGTGCCTGCTTGAATGGCCTCGGGTGGCGGTGGACTTCCTGCCCGCCGACACCGTGGTGGTGCGCATCGAGGTGCTGCCCGACGGTGAGAGGGTGTTGACAGTGGTTTCGTAAGTTGCGGAAGGGTTTGGTAAGTACAGGATGGATTACGTATTTTTGGACATAGCGGACTCCACTATGAATTATGCCGCCGCGCATCAGCACGAGCTTGGCGACCGGACTATGGTGGTGGCCCACAATCAGGAGTCGGGACGGGGCCAGCGCGGCAACAGCTGGGAATCGGAGCCGGGCCAGAACCTGACGGTCACGATGCTGTACAGGCCCAAGGCTGACATGGACCCGCGGCCGCTTGACGAGCGGCAGTTCCGCATCAGCGAGGCCGCGGCACTTGGTGTGGCCGACACGCTGGAGGCTTACGGCCTGAAAGCGATGGTGAAATGGTCGAACGACGTGTATGTGGGCGACTGCAAGATCTCCGGCATACTGATAGAACACACCATTGTCGGCAACCGCCTGGACAACAGTCGCATCGGCATCGGTCTGAACGTGAATCAGCGTGAATTCGTCAGCGACGCACCCAACCCCGTCAGTATGTATCAGCTGTTGGACGAGGAACTTCCGCTGGCGCGGGTGCTCGACACTCTGTCCGAGAAGCTGGAGCGGCGGCTGGAGCAGGACGCCGATACGCTCCACGCCGACTATATGAGCAGGCTGTGGCGCAGGGACGGACAGTATTACGGGTTCCGTATGCGCGAAGGCGACCGTGCTGAGTTTCAGGCAAGTATCCGGGATGTCAGGAGAAGCGGGCCGCTCGTATTGCTGATGTCGGACGGAACGGAGACTGCGTTTTATTTTAAGGAAGTGGAGTTTATTCTTTGAAAAATGTGAATTTTCAAAGAAGTTTCTCTGAAATTTACTAATTTTGCGGTATGGACTGGCGCAAAATATTGGGATATGTGGTGCGGTGGCTGTTGCCGCTTGCGCTGACGGTGCTGTTGGTGGCCTACATGTTCCGCAAGGTGGACTTCGCGGACATGATGGAGCTGCTTCGCCATGGCGTCGACTACAAGTGGATACTTGTGGCGATGCTGATGAGCGTGTTCAGCCATGTGTTCCGAGCCGCGCGCTGGCGCATACAGCTCAAGGCATTAGGTATCCGGCCACCGTTCATGGCGCTGTGCTGCAGCATATTCGGCACCTACGCGCTTAACCTGCTGTTCCCCCGGCTGGGCGAGGTGTGGCGCTGCACTTATATAGCGCATCGCGAGCGTGCACCCTTTACCGAGGTGGTGGGTTCGATGGTGGGCGACCGTGTGGCCGACATGATTACGGTGTTCACGCTTACGGTCATCACCTTTCTGATAGCCACGCCTGCGATAGAGGCGTTCCTGGTGAAATATCCGGTAGGGCAGGGAGTCGTGGGGTTGGCGCGCAATCCGTGGTTCTGGACCGGCGTGACAGGAGGCTGCGTCATAGTGTGGGCGTTGCTGCATTTCGGCCGGAACTTCAGCGCGGTGCGCAAGACACGCCGGTGGGGAGGGGAGATGTGGAAAGGCTTCGCCGTAGTCGGCAGGATGAAAGGGAAGTGGGCGTTTCTGTTCTGGACGCTGGCCATCTGGGCCTGCTATTACTTCCAGCTGTACGTGGCTCTGTTCTCGTTCAGTTTCATGCGCGACCTGTGCACGCCCGAACTGGCATGGGGTCTGGTGCCGTGTCTGGCGGCGTTCATACTCAGTTCGATCGGCATGGCCGTGCCCAGCAACGGCGGCCTCGGCCCCTGGAACCTCGGCGTGATATTCGGCCTTGCCGTCTACGGCGTGTCGGAAGATGCCGCCACAGCATTCTCGATGCTGCAGTGGTCAGGCCAGACCGTGATGCTCATCACCTTGGGTATACTTACAATGATATACATTTCCGTCACCAAAAGCGGAAAGGATGCGCGCCTGCCCGATGCAGGAATGTGATAAAGTTTAGATAATAGTTTAGAAGACGAAAGTCAATGAATTTCAACGAAGACGATAAAAACGATTATTTCGACCAGGAATATGTTCCGGAGGAGCCTAAGCCTGTCAAGGAGGAGAAGCGTCCGGTGCTGAAGCCGGAGGATCCTGCCTATTGGGACGAGCCTGAGTCGGAGTTCGACCACCTGAAGCAGACATCCCGTTCGTGGAAGCTGTGGGTGTGGGTGGCCGTGGCCGGCGTGGTGATGGGTCTGGTCATAGCCGGATGGTTGATTTATTTCAATCCATACGTGGAGAATGCCGTGACCTACGGCTATGTGGAAAGCATCGAGAAGCGCGGCACTGCCATCAAGACTTACGAGGGCGTGCTGCTGCCGTATAAGAATATAATGGACACCACGCGCGTTTACGACCGGGACTTCGTGTTTTCGACCGTGAACGATACCGCCGCCGTGATGCTGCGCCGCATGCAGTACAGGAACCGTCCGGTGCGCGTGGAGTATGAGGTATATCATGCCGCAGTGCCCTGGCGCGGCGACACCAAGAATATAGTGGTGCGCGTGGATTCGGTGGATCCGCGCACGATATTGCCGCCCGACCGTCAGCCGCAGCTTTAGTCTGACCGGTGATTAACATTTTTTTATTGGACAGACTCATGAAAAGATTGTTGATACTTATGGCGGCGGTGGTTGGATGCGTCGCGGCGCGGGCCGACTCGGTGCGCGACTCGGTGCTGACGGTCACGGAGCCGTTGACCGAGCTTAAGTATGCCGAACGCGCGGACTTCCATACGGTGGTGTTCGCATCGCGCCCGGCGGTGATACCGGCATACGCCTTCCGCGAGTGTCCCAATCTGCGCGAGGTGAGGCTGCCCGAAAGCGTGCGCGACATCAAGTCGCAGGCCTTCGTGTATTGCCGCAAGTTGCAGAGCATCAACCTGCCGGATGGGATGACGCACATAGGCGCGAACGTGTTCTCGTTCTGCACGTCGCTGCGGGAGGTGACGCTGCCGGCCAATCTGAAGGAGCTGGAAAGCTACGCCTTCAGCGAATGCACGTCGTTACGGCGCGTCACGATGCCGGCCAACGCCAACCTGTTGGGCGAGATGCTGTTTGCCGGCTGCTACGCGCTGACCGAGCTGATAGAGCCGTCGCCGGTGCCTCCGCCGTTCGACTGCAACTCGCAGCCGTTCGACCCCGAGGAGCGCGGCATGTTGCGCACGTGCACGCTGCGGGTGCCGGCCAGGGCGGTGCCGGCTTACAGGCAGGCGCGGGCCTGGGGGGAGTTTGAGAGAATTGAGCCGATGTGAGTGGGAGAGGTGGGAGTAATGGGAAGATTGGGAGGAGTGGGAGTAATGGGAAGATTGGGAGGAGTGGGAGTAATGGGAGAAGTGGGAGAAGTGGGAGAGATAAAGGAACTGAAATAAAAACAAGATAGGAATGAAAGTATTGATCATAGGTGCCGGAGGAGTCGGCACGGTAGTGGCGCACAAGTGCGCGGAGCATCCGGATGTGTTCAGCGAGATAGTGCTGGCGTCGCGCACCAAGCGTAAATGTGACGTTATAGCCGAGAATATCAAGGCCCGTCACGGCGTGGAGATAGTCACGGACTGCGTGGACGCCGACGAGGTGCCCCAGCTTGTGGAGCTGTTCAGGAAGCACAAGCCCGTCATCTGCATCAATGTGGCGCTGCCCTATCAGGACCTGACCATCATGGAGGCCTGTCTGCAGGCCGGCGTCAATTACCTCGATACGGCCAACTACGAGCCTAAGGACGAGGCTCACTTCGAGTATTCGTGGCAGTGGGCGTTCCGCGAGCGTTTCGAGAAGGCCGGCCTTACGGCCATCCTGGGCTGCGGTTTCGACCCGGGTGTAAGCGCCGTGTTCACCGCTTACGCCGCCAAGCATCATTTCAGCGAGATGCGCACCCTCGACATCGTGGACTGCAACGGCGGTAACCACGGCAAGGCGTTCGCCACGAACTTCAATCCAGAAATCAACATCCGCGAGATCACGCAGAAGGGCCGCTACTGGCAGGACGGCAAGTGGGTGGAGACCGAGAACCTGGAGATCCACAAACCGCTGACCTATCCCAACATCGGCGTGCGCGAAAGCTACCTGCTCTATCACGAGGAACTGGAGAGCCTGGTGCAGAACTTCCCGACCATCCGCCGCGCCCGCTTCTGGATGACCTTCGGCCAGGAATACCTGACGCATCTGCGCGTGATACAGGACATAGGCATGGCCCGCATCGACCCCGTGATGTACAACGGCCAGGAGATCATTCCCATCCAGTTCCTGAAGGCCGTGCTGCCCGATCCCGGCACACTCGGCGAGAACTATACCGGCGAGACCTCGATAGGCTGCCGCATCTCCGGACTGGACAAGGAGGGCAACCCCAGCACATACTACATCTACAACAACTGCCCGCACCAGCAGGCCTACGCCGAGACCGGCACGCAGGCCGTGAGCTACACCACCGGCGTCCCCGCCATGGTGGGCGCCATGATGTTCCTGACCGGCAAGTGGGTGATGCCCGGCGTGCACAACGTGGAGGAGTTCGATCCCGATCCGTTCCTGGAGAAGGTGGCCGAATGCGGCCTTCCCTGGACCGAAATCGTGAACGCCGACATCGAAATGGACTGAAATAAGGAGGCCGTGAACATATAATCAGCATAAAACAGACTGAAAATAGCCTGAAATGGCCGGAAAATAGCCTAAAAATAGATTAAAATTGCAGAGTTTCTGAAATCTTTTTTGCAGAATCGGAAATTTTTAGTAACTTTGCAGTCGCAAAGCGCGAAATGAGTTCGTCGCTGGCAAATCGGGGCCCATTCGTCTATCGGTTAGG
>DESI01000006.1 GCA_002361235.1 Porphyromonadaceae bacterium UBA3318
ATGATTACTTTTTCAGTGCCCTGTGAACAGCAGCTATTCTTTTTAGAGGGACAACACTCATCAAGCATCTGCGAAAACAGTTGCTTGGCAAGTTTCCAGTTCTCCGGATTGATACAGTATTTTACTTTAGGCGGCTCGATGGTGCCCTGTATCAGCCCGGCTTCTTTCAATTCGCTCAGATGTTGCGATACTGTCGCTTTCGCAACAGGAAGCACCTCGTGTATGTCGCCGAAAAAACATTCGTTTCTCTGAGCAAGGAAATGCAGGATTGCAATACGGGTAGGATGTCCCATTGCCTTTGCAAACCTCGCAAGACGCTCCTGTTCAGGCGTTATCTCCAATTTCGTCATATCTTTATTGTTAGTTGTTCGCAAAATTACAAACAATAAGCGATAAAACCAAATCTATTAGGGATATTTAAGAAATATTGAGTTTTCGAAGGAATATTTTATTCCTTGCGGATGGGTCCGTCGAGGCGGAGGGAGTGGACGGCGATGCCGAGGGAGTCGGCATGGTGAAGCATCTGCTGTTCGCGGTCGCGACGTACGGAGGGATGGATCACGAGGACGCGGGGCTTAAAGATGGAGTCAAGGACAGACACGTCATCGGTACAGCTACGCGTCACTATTAAGTAATCGCAGCCTTTGGCAAAAGTGACCCCGGAGATAGGGCAGTCCGCTGAAATGATTCGGGTGTTGCCGATGCGGGTTTCGGACACGGTGTTGGTGGCCATGCGGAGGGTGTTGATGTCGTTGCAATTCTTGACGAGTATCTGCACATTGTCGGGGCGCGACTGAAGTATGAACTTCTGATCCGAGTCGGCATCGGCGTGGAACGGTATCAGTACGATTGCCGCTACCGCCATCGCCGAGGCTGCTGCAAGAATCGATTTCTTTTTGCCGGCGTGTAGCCATATCGCCAGCATCGCCACCGCGCCTATCCATAACGCGACAGTTATCCACGACACGTTCAGGTTCAGGGCCGTAGCCGAACCGTTGCCCATCCATTCAAGGCTGCGCGTCAGTCCGTGATACATGAAGTCAAGCGTGGTGCCGAGAAAATGAAACGGATAGCCGCATACGCAAGACAGCAGATATATCAGCGCCAGGACTATATAGATGGGCAGTAAGGGCAACGCCACGATGTTGGCCGGTATGAACAGCAACGGAAATATGCCGAAGTAATAGGCCGACAGTGCCCACGATGCCATTGTGGTGCACAATGATGCCAACAGGAATGCCGCGACCGTATACAGTAACGGATGGCTGTGATGGTCCACGGTGTTGAGATACGGCGCGAAGAATATCAGCGACGCCACGCACAGGAAACTGAGTTGCAATCCGATGTCGAAGATGTAGTAAGGGTTGAACACCAGTATCAGGAATGTGGCGAGCAGCAGCGAGTTCCACGGAGAATTCTTGCGCTCGATCAGCAAGCAGGCTATCATTACCGTCATCATACCGGCGGCACGCACCGTGGACGGCGACAGTCCGGTGATGAATGCGTAGAGCCAGATGGCCGGAACCGCTATGGCATAGCGCCATTGATATAGACCGACGATGTTAAACGGAAACAACAGCCATAGCAATATGCCGGCAATAATGGAAACGTGCAGTCCGCTCAGTGCCAGTATGTGCGATATGCCCGCGTCGGCGAACAGCTCGCGACGGTCAGGATCGAGAAACGACTTGTCTCCGGCCAATACGGTGATGAGAAACCGCTGTGTGTCTTTGGCAAGCATGGTATTCTCTATGGACGCCACAAACCGGTCACGCAAGTCGTGGAAGAATCCTGAAACAGTTGCGGAATGCCCCGTTACGCGAAGCGAATCGGAAACCATGTCGGCCGAATACAGGACGCCCTGACGCGCCAGACGCCTGGCATAGCCGGTATCGAACGAGTTGGCGGAATTTACGATCCGTTGCAGACGGCACGGGAATATGATGTTATCGTCAACGCCGGCGTTGACATCGTCGGCATATCCCAAGACGCGCACATTCTTGAGAGGGTAGACACGTCCGGCGGTATCCATAATGGCCGTGAGGTCGAGTGTCACGCGGTCGCCTGACGTCCGATGCTCGATACCGGCGATGTGTCCGTGCGCCATCACAGTGTTCTGCAATCTGTCATCGGGTATTTCGGCGGGACGCCTCAGGTCAGCGGCGATGATTCCCGCACCGATAAAGAGCATGGCCACCCACGAATAGTGCCATTTGTTGAGCCGGAAGGCTTTAGTCGGGCTGTTGGAATAGCCGCCCAGCAGTTCGTAAAGAATTATGGCCAGGAGAATGCAAACGGCGCCAATCAGGAATCCGGCACCCTGTATGGCGATGAGGGTACCGGCTACGAGACCCGCCACCGGTATCAGCATCGGGGCATTGAGCCGCACTTTTACCGGTTCCATATCTTCCAGGCACCTTCCGCCTGCAGATGCAGCATCTCGAGTCCGTTCTTTACGGCCGCGCCATGTCGGGTGCCTTCAGTCATGAATGGCGTAAGGGGAGGATTGTAGACCAGGTCATAGCATACAGCATTCTCCGGAAGCAGCGTCCACGGAATGTCGGGACATTCCGCCTCGTGCGGATGCATCCCCAATGGAGTGCAGTTGATCAGGATGCGATGTCCGCTCATAATGTCGGCAGTCAGCTTATCATAGCTTATAACGGTATGTCCGTGCCGTACAAAGTAATTGTCGGCATCCATATTACGGCTTACTGCCACGAACGGTATGCCGAGTGAAGTCAGTGCGTATGCTACCGCCTTGGCTGCGCCACCAGTCCCCAATATCAGCGCTCCGGTATCGTGGTGTCTCTGACCAAGACAGGGCTTGAGGCTTTCGGCAAAACCATAGTAATCGGTGTTGTATCCGGTCAGAGTTACGTCGTTTCCCGAACGGATTATCTTTACGGTATTGACCGCACCGATAGCTTCGGCTTCAGGGCTGAGTTCAGAAAGATAGGGGATAATCGCCTCCTTATACGGATGCGTCACGTTGAATCCGATTAGATCGGGATGACTGCTGATTATTTCCGGCAAATGTGAAATGTCTTCAATCGGAAATGTGAGATATTGCCCTTCGATGCCAAGTTTTTTGAACTTGGCATCGAAATATGCAGGCGACTGGGTGTGTTGCAGCGGCCATCCTATTATTCCCAACTGAATCATTGTTCTCGGATTATGCTTTTACCAGATTATTACCCGCTCATCCTCAGGCCGGAACATGGCGTGACCTTCGGTAATGTCGAACGCCTTAAGGAACGGGTCGAGGTTCCGCAACGTTACGTTTACGCGGTTGCGACCCAATGAATGCGGGTCGGACTTGGTGCGCGACAGTATCTCCTCCGGACGTATGTTGGCTGCCCATACCGAAGCGTAAGCCAGATAGAACAGTTGCTCGGGCGTAAAGCCTTCGATTTCTACATTGTCGTCACCGTGCGCATCTTTCCATGCGGTGTACGCAATGCGCAGACCGCCCTGGTCGGCTATGTTCTCACCGAGTGTGAACAGCCCGTTGGCATATACGCCCGGTGCCACTTCCACCCGGTTGAACTGCTCCACGAGACGGTCGGTAAGTTCCTTGAACCGCTCGGCATCCTCCGGCGTCCACCATTCGTTCAGGTTGCCCTCCTTGTCGAAGCGGCGTCCCTGGTCGTCGAATCCATGAGTCATCTCATGGCCTATCACGACGCCGATGGCACCGTAATTCATGGCGTCGGCGGCGTTGATATCGAAATATGGCGCCTGGAGTATGCCGGCGGGGAAACATATCTCGTTCATCTGCGGACTATAGTAAGCGTTGACGGTCTGAGGAGTCATGTACCATTCATCACGGTCAACAGGTTTGCCCAGCTTGTTGTAGTTGTCCTGCACGAACCATTCGGTCGCTTTCAGTATATTGTGATTATAGCTGCGCTCCGGGTCTATGTCTATCTCGGAATAATCCTTCCATTTGTCGGGATAGCCTATCTTTACCTTCAGCACGTTCAGCTTCTCAAGGGCCTTCTGCTTGGTGGTGTCCGACATCCAGGGCAGTTCCTCGATGTGTTTGCCCAAGGCCGAGCGCAGGTTTTCCACAAGCCGCTTCATGTATTTCTTGTTGGCCTCCGGGAAATATTTCTCCACATAGAGCTGGCCCACGGCCTCGCCGAACATCGAGTTTGGAATGGCCATTGCCCGTTTCCACAGAGGCTTCTTTTCCTCGGTGCCCGACATCACGCGGTCGTACAGCTCGAAGTCCGCCTCATAGAAAGCCTCGCTAAGCGTACCGGTGCCTTCGCTTATGGCTATCAGTACCAGGTAATCGCGCACTTTCTGTATCGGCAGCGAGGGGAGATACCCGCTCATCCATTCTATGAACTTGATAGACGACACGTTCAGTTCCTCGGGCATCTTCAGGCCCGAACCCACGAAGATGCCGCGCCAATCTATGCCGGGAAAGCGCGACAGAAATTCCCCGGTCGTCATCCAGTTATAGCTGAGCAGCGGATTGCGGCGTTCCTCGCGCGTTTTCTTGTGGCGTGCTATCTCAGTCTCTATTTCAATTACGGATTCCCATACGCGCTCTGCATCTTCGGGCGCGTAGCCCACCAACCCCATGATGGTCAGCACATACTTGTGGAATGCCTGAAGTATGGTGTCGTTACGTTCGCTTTTCTCCAGATAATAGTCGCGGTCGCCTAAGGACAGTCCGCATTCCGACACATGGAGCACATTGACCGACGAATCCGCCGGATTCGGTCCCACGCCGTAGCCGAAGAAACCGCCGCCGGCGCCACGGTTCAGCCATGCCATTGTGTCGGTGAACGTATCTGCGTCCATTTTCTGAATCCGTTCCACCACGGGCATGATTGGCGCGGCACCTTCGCGTTCGCGACGTTCCGTGTCGAGTCCCTGCTCGTAGATGTCATGAATCTTCTGGGCTATCGAGCCGCGTTGCTTGGCTTCGGGATGTTCGCCCAGGCCTTCTATCAGTTCCTTGACCTGCTTGCGCGATTTCTCGGCGATGTCGTCGAATACGCCGTAGCGTGAGAATTCCGGTTTCAGAGGATGACTTTTCTGCCAGCCGCCGCATGAGTAGCCGTAGAAGTCGTCGCGAGGATTTATATTCAGGTCGATGTTTTCCTTAATCATATTATACGTTGGCGTTCAGGGTAGGAGTCAGGGGCTCGTCGGCACAGAGAACCGCGAGCAGGTTGCCTACCATGGAGGCCTTCTGTTCGTTGCTGAGTTTTACGATATTTTTCGATTCGAGAGTGGTAAGTGCCATTTCCACCATAGACACGGCGCCTTCCACAATCTTTTCGCGGGCCGTTATGATGGCCGAAGCCTGCTGGCGGCGCAGCATCACGGCGGCGATCTCAGGCGCGTATGCCAGGTAGTTGAGACGGGCTTCCACCACCTCGATGCCGGCCATGGCCAAGCGTTCGTTGATGGTGTGCTCCAGCATCTCGTTTATTTCCTCACTGCTGCCGCGCAGGGTCAGTTCCTCGGCATTGTTGCCGTCCATGTTGTCGTAGGCGAAATGTCCCGTCACTTCGCGAAGGGCGGCGTCGCCCTGTATCTTGACGAAGTTGTCCAGGGCGTGCTTGTCCAGCTGTGATGTCCCGGCCGACATGCTCTGGGCGTCAAGGTCGAACGTCACCTTGTACGTGTCGTTGATTTTCCATACCAGCACCATGCCGATCAGCACCGGGTTGCCCATCTTGTCGTTCACCTTGATGGGGTCGATGTCCATGTTGCGGATGCGCAGTGACAGTTTCTTGCGCGACACGAAGGGATTGGCCCAGTAATAGCCTACCTTCTTGCAGGTGCCAACGTATTTGCCGAAGAATATCATCACGCGGGCCTCGTTAGGCTCCTGTGTGAAGAATCCCACGCAACCTATCACGAACGCTATCGCCAGGATGGCGAAGATGGGTATCATCAGTGCCGGCACACCCTGCAGGAACGTGAATGTGGCCAATACCAGCAAGGGAATCACTATGAAATTTATAAACAGCATGAGGAAGCCGTTGATAAGGGCACCCTGATACTCGTACTCGTGGTTGGGTTGGTCTAATTTTGCCATAGTTCTTGTGTGTTTGAGTTTTTCCTTGAATACGGCCTTTTTGGACGATATTCATTATAGATGCAAAGATAACGAAATGGATGCAAAGATAACGAAAAAATCGCGATTTTTCACTATCTTTGTACGAATTTGTGATATAAGCACTTACCACGGTAACGCACATAAGAAAATTCGAACTAATATAATATGAGAAAATCAGGAAAAATGGCTGTCGCTATGTCGCTGGCCATACTCGTCGGCGGTATGCCGTTAATAGCTGCCGGTCCGGGCAAAACTGTAGAGAAAGGAAAGGACTTCGCCGGCTATCCATACGAGCCGGTACCCTTTACGTCCGTTAAGGTGCATGATGCCTTCTGGGGCAAACGACTTGACGCAAGCCGCAACGTTACCGTGCCTTTGGCATTCAGCAAATGCGAGGAATCAGGTCGTTACGCCAACTTCGTCAAGGCTGTGCATCCAAGCGACACCATCAAGGTCGAGGGTTTACCCTTCGACGATACCGACGTGTACAAGACCATCGAAGGTGCCAGCTATCTGCTGCAGACCTATCCCGACAAGAAGTTAGAGGCATACATCGACAGCGTGCTGGTATTGGTGGCCGCCGCACAGGAACCTGACGGTTACCTGAACACGCCTTATACCATGAATCCGAAGCATCCGCATCCCTGGATGAGTCCGGTAAAGTATGAGGCGGTGGAGAATCTGAGCCATGAGTTCTATAACCTCGGCCACATGGTGGAGGGGGCCGTGGCACATTACCGCGCCACAGGCAAGCGTAATTTCCTCGACATCGCTATAAAGTATGCCGACAATATATGCCGCAATATCGGTCTCGGCGAGGGTCAGCTGGACCGCGTGCCGGGACATCAGATTGCCGAGATGGCGCTTGCCAAACTCTATCTGGTGACAGGAGATAAAAAATATCTCGACCAGGCCAAGTACTTCCTGGACCGTCGCGGCAAGACGTCTCGCCATGACCTCTACAGTCAGTCGCATAAGCCTGTGGTGGATCAGAAGGAGGCCGTTGGCCACGCCGTACGTGCCGTGTACATGTATTCCGGCATGGCTGACGTGGCTGCCCTGACGGGAGATTCCGCCTACATCAAGGCCATCGATACCATTTGGGACAACATGGTGACCAAGAAATATTACATCACCGGCGGCATCGGCGCCCGTCATCAGGGGGAGGCGTTCGGCGACAATTACGAGCTGCCCAACTCCACGGCCTATTGCGAGACATGCGCGGCCATCGGCAACGTGTATGTCAACCACCGGCTGTTCCTGCTGCACGGTGATTCCAAATATTACGATGTGCTGGAGCGTACGCTTTACAATGGCGTGCTGTCGGGTCAGTCGCTGAACGGCGACGCGTTCTTCTATCCCAACCCGTTGGCGAGCGACGGCGGTTACAGCCGCAAGCCCTGGTTCGGCTGCGCGTGCTGCCCCTCGAATCTCAGCCGTTTCATTCCCTCCATTCCCGGGTACGTATATGCCGTGAAGGATGGCGACGTTTATGTCAACCTCTATCTGGCCAATGACGGCGACCTGAAAGTCAACGGCAAGCGGGTGCGTCTGTCGCAGTCCGGCAATTATGTCGACGACGGCCACGTGGCCGTGACCATCAATGAAAACAAGGCCGGTGCATTCACGCTCAAGCTGCGCATACCCGGCTGGCAGTTGGGCCGTCCGGTTCCCGGCGACCTTTATTCCTACACCAATCCGAAGGCCGGAAGTATCTCGGTCAGGGTGAATGGGGTAGATGTACCGGTCGAAAATCTGCAGATGGGTTATTTAGGCATCAACCGCAAGTGGAAGAAGGGAGACAAGGTCGAGATCAAGTTTGACAACACGCCGCGAATGGTAGTGGCCAACGACAAGGTAAAGAATGACCGTGGCAAGGTAGCCATCGAGCGCGGCCCGATTGTCTACTGTGCCGAATGGCCCGACAATGACTTTGACATAGCCGGCGTGGTGATACAGAAGGATGCGAAGATAAGTGATAGCATATCGCAGGACAGCAAGCTGAAGGGGCTGCATGAGCTGAACCTTCCCGCGCAGTCCATCAGCCGAAACACCGACGGCAAATTGGGCATCAGGGACGTCACGCTCCGCATGATACCCTACTATTCATGGGCCAACCGTGGCGAGGGCAAGATGCGCGTCTGGATTCCCACCGAGCTTTCTTCCATCAACAACGAATAACGAATTACATAACCATAAAAGAGAGGGTGCGTCGGTCAGTCCGGCGCACCCTCTCTTTTATGGTTGTGGGATTGTTACTTTGTCTCAGCTGTATTCTCTGAAGCCTTCGGGGCTGCATCCTTGGCGGGATTCTTCAGGTACTTGTCAAGGAAGCGGAAGAAGCAGCGCTGCCACAGGATGGCATTCTGCGGTTTCAGAATCCAGTGGTTTTCGTCGGGGAATACCACCATCTCGGCCTCGAGACCGTGCATCTTGGCGGCGTTGAAGGCCATCATGCCCTGCGAGGCAAGGATTCGGTAATCGAGTTCGCCCACGGTGATGAGCATAGGCGCCTGCCATTCGTTGACGTAGCGGTGGGGCGAGTTGGCGAATGTACGCTGTGCCGTGGCATTCTCCTTGTCCCAGTATGCGCCGCCCATATCGAAGTCGGCAAACCACATTTCCTCGGTCTCGAGATACTGTGACTCCATGTTGAAGATACCGGCATGAGCGATCAGGGCTGCAAAGCGGCCGTTGTTGTGACCTGCCAGCCAGTAAACCGAGAAGCCGCCGTAGCTTGCGCCGATGGCTCCCACATGGTCAGCGTCAACGTAGGGCTGCGACTTGATGTAGTCGGTGGCCGCGAAGTAATCCTGCATGTTCTGGCCGCCGTAGTCACCCGAAATCTGACGGTTCCATTCCGTGCCGAAGCCCGGCAGACCGCGACGGTTGGGTGCGATTACGACATACCCGTGGGCGGCCATGATCATGAAGTTCCAGCGGTAGCTCCAGAACTGGCTTACGGCCTGTTGCGGGCCGCCCTGGCAATACAGGATGGCGGGATATTTCTTGTTGGGGTCGAAGTCCGGGGGAAGGATCTCCCAGCACGTCATCATCTTGCCGTCGGTGGTGGGTACCATTACCTTGCGCACCTCGCCGAGCTTGAGCTGGTCAAGCAGATCCTTGTTGATCTGCGTCAGCATCTTGGTCTCGGACTGTCCCTTGGTCACAAGGCAGATGTCGGCGGGCTCGCGCATGGAGCGGCGCATCGTGATGGCGGCGTTGTCGCTGACGGGAATCACCGAACCGTAGTCATACTGACCGGCTGCGACCGTGTCGATGGCGCATGTGTTCACGTCGATGCTGAACACAGGCTCCGTGCCCTCGTAATAACCGGTGAACCAGATGGACTTGCCGTTCTTGGCCCACGCAATCTGCTCGGGCCAGTAGTCCCAGTTCTCGGTCAGATCTTTCTTGGCGCCGGTCTTGACGTCCATCACCATCAGGCGCTTCTTGTCGCTCTCGTATTTGGGAGTGGCCATCGACAGCCATGCTAACTGTTTGCCGTCGGGCGAGAACGCCGGGTCGGTGTTGTAGCCCTGTTCGCCGGGAGTCAGGAT
Source organism: Porphyromonadaceae bacterium UBA3318 (assembly GCA_002361235.1). Classification (GTDB taxonomy): domain Bacteria; phylum Bacteroidota; class Bacteroidia; order Bacteroidales; family Muribaculaceae; genus Lepagella. The sequence continues at coordinate 9,649 of DESI01000006.1, forward strand.
TTTGGTCGACTTGTCGGCGAGGTTGTACTGATACAGGTTGGAGTTGGTAGAGAATGCGTAATCCTGGCCCTTCAGCTTGCGGCTGACATAAACCAGCGACTGACCGTCGGGTGCCCAGGCGAACGACTCGGCGCCGCCGAAGGGACGCATCGGGCATTCAAACGGCTCGCCGGCCATGATGTCGGCCTCGTTCTTGATGCCGTCGTTGTCGAAATCAGCCACGAAGGGGTGGGGTATCTGTGTCACCCATTCGTCCCAGTGCTTGTACATCAGGTCGTCGACAACACGGCCTGTTGTCTTTGGCAGTCCCTCGAACAGGGTGGAATCCTTGTCGAAGGCGTCGATGGGGGAGCTGAACACGATGTGCTTCTCGTCGGGAGCGATGGAGAAACACTCGATGCCGTTCTTCATTTCTGTAAGACGCTTCACGTCGCCGCCGTCAGCATTCATGCGGTATATCTGTACCGCGTCGGTTTCCTTGTCTTTGGCCAGGAAAGCGATTTTCTCGCCGTTGGCATACCAGCGGATGTTACCTTCGGAACCTGCAGTCTTGGTGAGACGCTTCATGTTCTGGCCGTCGGCATCCATCACATAGATCTCGGCGTTACCCTTGTTTTCCTCGATGTCCTCGTAGGTGAGGGTGAAGATGATTTTCGATCCGTCGGGCGACGGCTGCGGGTCGCCTATGCGGCCGAACGATTCCAGCACTTCCGGAGTCATCATGCCGTCCACAACCTTCACGTCGGGTTTCTCGATGATTTTTTCACTCGTTCCCTTGTCTCCGCATCCGGTCAGAGCAAGTGGCAACAACATGGCACACATGGTCAATCCTGTTTTGTTCATGTCATTTATGTTTAGGTTTACGTTTAGTTCGATTTTGGTTTCCCTCTCTGCGCGTCGCTGCACCTCCCCGAGTCGCGTAGCCGTTTCCGTCAGGAGCTCCGCTCCCGCGCGTTTTCGCGCCTCCCCGTGTCGCTGCGCCGTTTCCGGGGTACAGTATCTGTATCAGATCCGGCCTGCGCATCTTGCGCAGCTCCGTTATGATGCCCTGCCGTTCCTCCGGCTTGTACCAGAAGAAGAACCGCCTCTGCGCCAGTTTCTGCTCCTGTGTCTTGGCGGTGTAGACTTTCTCGCCCGTGTAGGGGTGGATTCCGGTGTAATATATCTCCGTAGCCACCGTCATGGGCGTAGGGGTGAAATCCTGCACTTGTTCCAGCTGGAAGTTCAGCCCTTTGGTTATGGCCGACAGCTCGGCCATATCCTCCTCGTGACAGGCCGGGTGCGACGAGATAAAGTAGGGAATCAGCTGTTGTTTAATTCCTGCTTCCTCGTTCACGCGGTCGAAGATGCGTTTGAATTTCCTGAACAGTTCGAAGCTTGGCTTGCGCATGCAGTCCAACACACGGTCGGAGGTATGCTCCGGCGCCACCTTCAGGCGCCCTGAGACATGCAACCGTATCAGTTCCTCGATATACCGGCGGTTGGTCTGCCGCACACGGTCGTCGGGATTATCCGCCATGGCCAGGTCGTAGCGCACACCGCTGCCGATAAACGATTTCTTGACCCCCGGCACGCTGTCGGCGGCATGGTACACGTCGAGCAGCGGCGCATGGTCGTTGTTGAGGTTAGGACAAGGCTTGGGGTGCAGGCATGACGGTCGCATACACTTGCTGCAGATGTCACGGTTGCGTCCTCCCATCGCGTACATGTTGGCCGACGGACCCCCAAGGTCCGAGATATAGCCCTTGAAGTCGGGCATGTGCGTGATCTGCTCAACCTCGCGCACTATCGATTCCTTCGACCGCGAGGCGATGAATTTGCCCTGGTGTGCCGAGATGGTACAGAAGGCGCAGCCTCCGAAACATCCGCGGTGCATACACACCGAATGGCGTATCATTTCGTATGCAGGTATGGTCTTTCCCTTGTAGCGCGGATGCGGCATACGGGTGTAGGGGAGGTCGAATGTGGCGTCAACCTCCTCGGTGGTCATGGGCGGATACATCGGATTGATGCGCACGGTCTTACCGAGTGCACGCTGATATATCACGCGGCCGTGATATTTGTTGGATTCCTCCTCAACATGCCGGAAATTCAGCGACTGTTTGCGCTTGTCTTTCAGGCATTCCTCATAGCTGGACAGTTCGATGGCATCGGGTTCCGGCTCCTTATCGGTCAGGAAAACGGTCTGCGGCACGTCGGTAATGTCCTGTATCTTCTCGCCGGCCTCGATGCGGCGCGTCAGTTCCAGCATGGTGCGTTCGCCCATGCCGTACACTATCATGTCAACGGGGGCGTCAAGCAGGAACGGTGGGCGCAGACGGTCCTGCCAGTAGTCGTAATGCGATACGCGGCGCAGTGACGCCTCGATGCCACCCGCTATGACCGGCACGTCGGGGTAAAGCTCGCGCAGTATCTTGGAATAGACTATGGTGGGATAGTCCGGGCGCATTCCGTGGCGTCCCCCCGGTGTATAGGCGTCGTCGTGACGCAGGCGGCGGTTGGCCGTGTAATGGTTCACCATCGAATCCATCGCACCTGCCGAAACTCCAAAATAGAGGCGCGGCTTACCAAGTTTCTTGAAGTCGCGCAGGTCGTCGCGCCAGTTGGGCTGGGGCACGATGGCCACCTTATAGCCGGCATGCTGCAGCACACGGCCTATGACCGCGGCGCCGAACGACGGATGGTCAACGTAGGCGTCGCCCGAAAACAGGATGATGTCGGCCTGGTCCCAGCCCAGCGCCTTCATCTCGTCGCGGCTCGTGGGCAGGAAGTCCTCGCGTCGCGGATAAGTGTATGTCTCAATTTTGTTTTGTTGCATCTTTAGCTGTTTCTGTGGCTTCGGCACGCGATTCAAGCATATCCTGCAGCCCCACCAACTGGTCGCGCAGGCGAGCCGCCTCGATGAAGTCGGTGCGGCGAGCCGCGTCTATCATGTCGCGTTTCACTATCTCTATCTGCTTCTCCAGCTCGGGCGGCGTCATATATTCCAGCACCGGTTCGGCGGCGAATACAGCCTGGTGTTCTTCTTCGATATAGGGACGCTGTTTGCGCGGTGCGGTCGGGTTCTGGGGTTTCTGGGGACTCGGGATTCTTGACTTCCCTTTGGTCGGGTTCTGCGCCTTGGCCTCGGCAGCCTCGCCGTAGATTTCCACCAGCTCGTTGTGGCTTTTCTTGGCGATGGGGGTGGGTGTGATGCCGTGTGCCTCGTTGTAAAGCATCTGCTTGGCGCGGCGACGGTTGGTCTCCTCGATGGTCTGGCGCATGGAGTCGGTTATCTTGTCGGCATACATTATGACGCGGCCGTTCACGTTACGCGCGGCGCGGCCTGCGGTCTGCGTCAGGCTGCGGTGGTTGCGCAGAAAACCCTCCTTGTCGGCGTCCAGGATGGCCACGAGGCTGACCTGCGGCAGATCCAGACCCTCGCGCAGCAGGTTCACGCCTATAAGCACGTCGTACACACCCTCGCGAAGATCCTCCAGAATCTTGATGCGCTCCAATGTGTCAACGTCGCTGTGGATATAGGCCGAGTTGATGCCCCATTTTATCAGGTGCTTGTTCAGTTCCTCGGCCATGCGCTTGGTGAGCGTGGTGACCAATACGCGCTCGTCGGCGTCTATGCGCTGGCGTATCTGTTCCATCAGGTCGTCTATCTGGTTCAGGGTCGGACGTATCTCGATTTCGGGGTCGAGAAGTCCCGTGGGACGTATCACCTGTTCCACAAACACACCTTCGGTCTGCTGCAGCTCATAGTCGCCAGGCGTGGCGCTCACATAGATGGTCTGTGGAGTGAGGCGTTCGAACTCCTCGAACTTCAGCGGGCGGTTGTCGATGGCTGCCGGCAGACGGAAACCGTATTCCACCAGGTTCATCTTGCGCGACAGGTCACCTCCGTTCATGCCCCGTATCTGCGGCAGTGTCACGTGGCTCTCGTCAATGATGGTCAGGAAGTCTTTGGGAAAATAGTCCAGGAGGCAGAAGGGGCGCATGCCGGGTTCGCGCCCGTCGAAGTATCGTGAATAGTTCTCGATGCCGCTGCAGTGTCCTAATTCCTTGATCATCTCCAGGTCGTACGTCACGCGCTCACGGAGCCGTTCTGCTTCCAGAATCTTACCCTCGTGCATGAAGAAGTCTACCTGCTTGCCCAGGTCCACGGCTATCTGGTCCACGGCCTTGGCGGTGCGCTCCTTGCTTGTCACGAAGATGTTGGCCGGATAGATGTTGAATCCCTCCAGGTCCGTAAGCACAGCACCCGATACGGGGTCCACGGTCTGCACTTTCTCGATCTCGTCGCCCCAGAACACCACGCGCAGCCTGATTTCCTCGAACGACAGCATGATGTCCACTGTATCGCCTCGCACACGGAACTGACCGCTCTGCAGGTCGGTCTCCGTGCGGCTGTACAGCGAGCTGACCAGGTCGCGCAGGAACTGGTTGCGGCTCACGCGCTGGCCAACCTTGACCGATACGGCCGTCTGGCGGAAGTCCTCGGGATTGCCCATGCCGTAGATGCAGCTCACCGACGACACCACGATGACGTCACGGCGTCCCGACATCAGGGCCGCCGCCGTGGAGAGGCGCAGCTTGTCGATCTGCTCGTTGATCATCAGGTCCTTTTCGATGTATTTGTCGCTGCCGGGTATATAGGCTTCGGGCTGGTAGTAGTCATAGTACGAGACGAAGTATTGCACGGAATTCTCCGGGAAGAAAGACTTCATCTCGGAGTATAGCTGCGCGGCCAGCGTCTTGTTGTGCGACAGTATCAGCGTGGGACGCTTCACCTGCTGTATCACGTTGGCCATGGTGAAGGTCTTGCCGGAGCCGGTGACGCCGAGCAGCGTCTGATGGGGGAGTCCGTTGCGGACACCCTCGGCCAGCTCGGCTATGGCTTCGGGCTGGTCGCCCGTGGGCATATATTCTGATGTCAGTTTGAATTCCATTGTAAATCGGGGTTTGGGAGAGTCTCAGTCCATGCGGTCGCGGTAGTCGTCGTAGGTGAATTCGCGAAGCAGCACGGCCTCACTTTCGCGTGGCTGGTACCAGATGGAGGGATGCTGAATGCCGTTGAACATGTTGGTCTTTACCGTGGTGTAATGGTTCATGTCGCACAGCGTGAGACGGTCGCCCGGCTTTAGCGGACGGTCGAAGCACCAGTCTCCGACGAAGTCACCGGACAGGCACGAGTTACCGCCGAGGCGGTATCTGTACGGAGGGTCTGCGCCGTCGGCCACAGTACCGATGGCCTCCTCCACGCGGGGCTGATAGGGCATCTCCAGGCAATCGGGCATGTGGCAGGCAAACGAGGCGTCGATTATGGCGGTCTTGATGCCGGCGTCCTCCACCACGTCCAACACCTCGGTCACTAAATCGCCTGTCTGCCATGTGAATGCGCTGCCCGGTTCAAGAATAATCTCAAGATCGGGATACCGCTCGTGCAGACGCTTCATCAGCTTTATCAGATGCTCGGTGTCATAGTCCTTGCGCGTTATGAGGTGGCCGCCGCCCATATTCAGCCATTTCAGGCCGGGCAGCAGGTGGCCGTATTGCTCGATAAAGGCGTCCAGTACCTTCTCCAGATCGTGGCTGTCGCTTTCGCACAGGGCGTGGAAGTGCAGTCCTTCGATCCCGTCGGGAAGGCCGTTCGCGAGTTTGTCAGGATTCTCGCCGAAGCGCGAGCCGGGAACGCACGGATTGTATATGTCTGTCTCGATTACGCTACAGTGCGGGTTGACGCGAAGCCCCACGCTGACCTTTCGGTCGGCCGCCTCAATCTGGGAACGGAACTTTTCGTACTGGGCCAGCGAATTGAACGTGATGTGGCTGCACCCTTTCAGAAACTCGGGGAATGTCCGCTCGGTGTATACCGGGCAATAGGCATGCACGTCGTGTCCGAGGTAGTCCAGCGACAGCTTCATCTCGTTGAGCGAGCTGGCCGTGGAGCTGTGGAAATATTCTTTTATCACCGGGAATGTCTTCCAAAGCGCGTTGGCCTTGAACGCCATGATTATCTTGACGTCCGCGGCTTCGGCCACCCGTTTCAGTTTCTCCAGATTGGCCCGCAGCCTGTCTTCATATACTATGTAATATGGTGTATCAATCATCGATTATATTGAACTTGGCAAATTGCAACAACAGTCGTTTCACACCCACGTTCTCGAATTCCACGACAATGCCTTCGAGTCCGGAAACGCTGGTGAAGTCATTAATAGAACCTATACCGAACTTCTTATGTTCGATTTTCATCCCCTTCTTGAGTTCCTGCATGGTGTGGGTAGGCATCTCGTCGAGGGACTTGGCATCGGTGTTTTTACTCGCCTTGAGCTTGGCGGCCGACACGAAACCTCCGAAATACAATGATTCCGACGACCTGGTCTGGCCGTAGCTGCGTGTGCGTTGAGAACTGCCGTAGCCGCCGAAACTGCTGCGGTAGTTCATCACCGGATTGGTGAAGTCGTTCTCCATACCGGATGTCTCCATCTTGACGAATTTCGGGTCGATGTCGCTCAGGAATCGGCTTGGTGAGGTCATAACGGTCTGGCCGTTGCGGAAGCGCGATTTGGCGTAGCTGAGCATACACGTGTCCTTGGCGCGGGTTATCGCCACATACAGCAGACGGCGTTCCTCCTCAACCTCCGACATGGATTCCAGCGCCATAGCCGAGGGGAACAGTTCTTCCTCCACGCCTACGATGTAGACATGCTTGAACTCCAGTCCCTTGGCGGCGTGGGCCGTCATCAGCGTCACCTTCGGGCCAGCCTGCTCGTCCTTCTGGTCCTGGTCCGTGGCCAGCATCACTTCGCTGAGGAACGAGGTCATAGACACGTCGCCTTCGCCGCTCTCGATGCGGAACTCCACGAACTCCTTCATGCTGCGCAGCAACTCCGTAAGGTTCTCCTGGCGGCTGATGCTTTCGGGAGTGTTCTCGTGGGCCAGCATGGTGAGCATACCTGTGCGGTTGTACACCAACTGTCCCACCTCGTAGGCGTTGTGCGTTGCGCTGTCGGTCATGAACTGACGCATCAACTCAACGAACCGGTCAAGTTTTCCGCGTGTGCCGCTATTGACCGGCAGGGGATAGAGGTCGGGATTGGCCAATACCTGCCATAGGCTGACTTTGCCCGAAAGTGCCGTATCGCGCACTTTCTTTAATGTGGTCTCGCCGATGCCCCGCGCCGGATAGTTGATGATGCGTCGCAGCGACTCGTCATCGTCGGGGTTGACGATGAGTCGGAAATAAGCCAAGGCGTCCTTCACCTCCTTGCGCTGGTAGAACGCTGTGCTGCCGTATATGCGGTAGGGCATGGAACGTTTGCGCAACGCCTCCTCCAATACGCGGCTCTGCGCGTTGGTGCGGTACAGCACGGCATAGTCCTCGTAGGTGTCGTGTTCCGTGAGCACGCTCTGCGCGATGCGGGCCGCTACGAGCGAGGCTTCCTCCAGGTCGCTGTATGTCTGCACAATATCAACGGGCGCGCCCTCGGCGTTCTCGCTGTAAACGTTCTTGGCCAGTTGGCGGGTGTTCTTCTCGATCAGCGAGCCGGAGGCGTTAACGATATTCCGGGTGGAACGGTAGTTGCGCTCCAGCTTGAATGTCTTCAGACCGGGATAGAATCGCTCCAGGTCGATTATGTTGTTGATGTTGGCGCCACGGAACGAGTAGATGCTCTGCGCGTCGTCACCGACGACACACAGCTTGTTGTCAGGAGCGGCGAGCTGCGATATGACTAAGTGCTGGGCGTAGTTGGTGTCCTGATACTCGTCTACGAGAATGTAGCGGAACTGTTCGGAGTATCGCTGACGCACCTCGGGATGTTCCGACAACAGCTTGTTCATGAAGAAGATGATGTCGTCGAAGTCCATGGCGTTGGCCATCCTGCAGCGGTCTACGTACATCTGGAATATCTTGGCGGTCATGGGCCTGCGCGCCTTCATGTCGTGGCCTCCGTATTGCCGTGCGTACTCGTCGGGAGTGAGCATGGCGTTCTTGGCATTGGAAATGCACGAGAAGATGGTGGCCGGCTTGTAATCCTTGTCCGACAGGCCCAGGTCCTTGATTATCATCTTGACCAGGTTGCGCGAGTCGGTGGTGTCGTATATGCTGAACGAGGGCTTGAATCCCAACAGCTCGGCGTGGTTGCGCAGCAGTCGCAGGAAAATGGAGTGGAAGGTGCCCATCGGGATACGGTGGGCGGCCTGAGGTCCCACCAGCGCCGAGATGCGGTCTTTCATCTCGCGCGCAGCCTTGTTGGTGAAGGTCAGCGCCAGGATGCGGTGAGGCTGGTAACCGCAGTTCAGCAGGTGCACCACCTTGTAGGTCAGCACGCGGGTCTTGCCCGATCCGGCGCCTGCTATCACCAGCGAAGGGCCGTCGAGGTATTCCACGGCGGCGCGCTGTTGGACATTCAGTTTGTCGAGATATCTGTAATCCGGGGACGGTTGGGTCATTGTTCGCTGAAAGGTAAGGCGATTTCCGCGTATTGCGGGATTCGCGGTATGAAATGGTAGGTGTTGCCGGCATAGTCGATGCGGCAGCAATAATGGTTCAGTCCGTTGCTCACCACTAAGTATTGGGCGTGAAGCACCATGTTGTAGCGTACTATCTGGTCGAACACGTCCTGGGTAATCTTCACGTCGGGCGCCTTGTATTCCACTATCACCAACGGCTTTGTGTCGCGGCCAAAGGCGATGGTGTCGCAGCGTCGTGACATGCCGTTGAGGTGAATACCCACCTCGTTGCCGAGCAGTGAGGCGGGGAACTTGCGGTCGGTCATGAGCCAGTTCACGAAGTGCTGACGCACCCACTCCTCGGGAGTGAGCGCCACATACTTCTTGCGCAACGGATCCCATACGCGCTCCACGCCGTCGGCCCCGGTCTGCAGTTTAAGCGTGACCGGGGGAAGGTTTAACGTCGGAAAGTCCTTATGAGTATCTGCCATTATATGTATCCGGGACTTTACTTCTTTAACGGTGACCAGTGGCCCTTGTAGTCGGGGTCGAAGACGGTGTTGAGTATGTCGGCCAGACGCAGGCCTCCACGCAAAAATTGCTGCTCTACTGTCGGAGTCCATTGGGCTATGTAATCATAGCTTACGTTGGTGTCCTGCGGCGTTGCGGCATACACCTGCTTGCAAATTTCGTAAGTTTCCTCGGCCCAATGTTCGGGATAAGCATCGGTGAGTATCACCTCCATCTCTGCGGGCGTTGCGCGGTCTATCTGCTGCTGCCACTCAGTATAGCTCCACTTGTGACCGGACTCCACCAGGCGCGAATCCCACAGCGAATGCAGGTTTGTAGGCTGTTTGAAGTATTTCACTGTCCAGGAGTTGCCGCCACGGTCTGACGCGTGGCCTAAATGCATGGGCTGATGGATGTCACCAAGGAGGTGTGTTACAATCTTAAGTGCCAGGGCCCGCCGGCTGTCATCAATGTTGGTATCGGCCAAGACGGCCACCTGCTCGTTGATGGCGCGCACTATGTCACCGCTCGGCAGCAGGGGAGCGCTACGGAACGTCTGGTCGGCATCGATGTTCTTGTAATGCCAGGTCTTGCTGTAGGCATATTCCGGAGTGTGCGACGCATTGTCCAGCCAGTTGGACCAGTAAACTATCGATTTACCGTCAAGCAGCGAATCGACAGCCGCCTTGGTGGCCGGCGTCAGGTGGTTTTCGGCTATGAATGCCACGGTGTCATGTCCTTTCTGGCTCCAGCCGAACGACGGGAGAGTACACAGCGCCATTACACCCGCAACGTTTGTGATTTTTGCGAATCTTGTAAATTTCATTGATAAGACGTCTTATAGAGCCTGTCGCCCCATACCGGAGCCATCCGGACTCTTGTTGCTACAAAGATACAAAATCCATGCCAATCCACCAAATAAGTCATGGTGACGAGTAATGACGAGTAATGAGTGATGAGAGACAAGTGATAAGTGATAAGTGATAATTGATAATGATAAGTGGCGCATGACGAGTTCTTCATCTCAACACCTTAAGGCTGATGATGGATATGATGAGGGATTGCATCAATTATTAGAATTCAGATTACTAATTTTTCAGAACTGATTGAAGCATAAATTTTTAGCCCAATTTTAAAATTAAATTCATAAATCTCAGAAAAAATTCGTAACTTTGCAGATTAATATCTGATATGGCCACATAAGAAAAAATGTTTGATAATGAGTAAAAAAGAAGCTAAGACTGACTTTTTTGTTCAGAAACTTCTGGATGAGGCTGGGATTCATTTAACCCCTCAGGGATGTGATGTCCGTGAGGTAAATGAAGCCTTAAAGACTGCGTCCAAAAGCGGAACTGGGAATGTTGGATTTCCGGAGTTTTGTGGTGTTGTCGGTGATTTCCTTTTAGTCATTGAAGATAAGGCAGATCTTTCCAAACATATTCATAGAGATTCAAAGGGTTTAATCTCATTACAAACAAATGCTATTAAAGACTACGCAGTTAATGGAGCATTACACTATGCCAGACATATAGCATCTCATACTCAATTCCATAAAATAATCGCCTTTGGTATTTCAGGAGACCAAAAGCACTATCGTGTTAGTCCTCTTTTTGTAGATGACCGCGGCGAATACATGGAATTACCTGATGTCGAGACGTTCATTTCTTTTAGCCATAATAATATTCAAGAATATTATATCAGAGAAATATTGCACGAGTCAACCGACACTGAAAAAACGACCAAAGAGATTCTTAAGGACGCCGAGACATTACATGAATATCTTCGTAGTTATGGCAACCTAACGAATGAGCAAAAGCCTCTAGTTGTTTCGGGCATACTTCTTGCTTTACGAGAAATTGAGCATAAAACCTTTTCGATAGACCAACTTAATGGAGACACCGTTACTACGGACGGGCAGAAAATATATGATGCTATCCGCAATAATCTTCAAAGAGCTAATGTAACTCCGGACACGGAAAGGAACAAACTTCTAAGTCAATTTTCTGTAATTCGTGATACTCAAAAGATTAATGAGATAGACCACACTTTAGGTAAGACTCCATTAAAGTATTATACTGAATTTCTTTACAACAGCATTTTCAAAAATATTCGCTACCAAAATTCATCCGAAGATTATTTGGGAAGGTTTTATGGCGAATTTATGAGTTATTCGGGAGCAGATGGTCAGACTTTGGGTATCGTTTTAACGCCGAAACATATCACTGATTTATTCTGTGATCTTGCCGACTTAAAAGTTGATGATAAAGTTCTGGATCCTTGCTGCGGCACCGCCGGATTTTTAATCTCTGCCATGCATAGAATGGTCAACCTTACTGATGACCCTACTACTCAGTCGCATATTAGACGTGATCAATTATTCGGCATCGAACTTCAGCCGTATATGTTCACTATTGCTACGACAAATATGATATTGCGCGGTGATGGTAAGAATAATCTCCAAAATTTTGATTTCCTCAGGCATAATCCTTCTCAACTGCAACTCAAAGGTTGTACTGTTGGAATGATGAATCCGCCTTATTCCCAAGCAATAAAAGCTAAGAATCCTGAACTACATGAAATAAATTTTACCGAGCATCTCCTTAATTCATTAGTTCAAGGAGCACGTTGTATTGTCATCATACCTCAATCATCTGTTACAGGTAAAAGCAAAGAAGAAAGGGCAATTAAACAAAGTATTATTGCTCACCATACTTTAGAAGGTGTTATTACACTCAATAAAAATACCTTTTATGGCGTTGGAACAAATCCTTGTATAGCAATATTTACCGCTGGTATACCTCATCCAAAGAATCACAAATGTAAGTTTATAAATTTTGAGGATGATGGTTATGAAGTTAGTAAGCATATTGGATTGATTGAAACGCCTGGAGCAAAAGATAAGAAACAGCATTTGCTTGATGTTTGGCAAGGAAGAATACAAGCCGAAACCAAATTCTGCGTTGAAACAACTATTGAAGCTGATGATGAATGGCTACATTCATTTTACTACTTCAATGATGAAATTCCTTCCGAGAAAGATTTTGAAAAAACAATGGCCGATTATCTAACCTTTGAGTTTAATATGATTACTCATGGCAGAGGCTATTTATTTGAAGAATAGAAATTTTCATATGGCCTTATTTAATCTTGAACGTGGAAATTGGCGTGAGTTCTTCTTTGAAGATGTCCTATCAATTGATAGTGGAAAGCGTCTTACTAAAGCTGATATGCAGGAAGGAGTACGTCCATTTGTTGGAGCCTCAGATTCTAATAACGGCATCACTTTTTTTACATCCTCTGTAAACGAAAGTCTTGATAGCAATGTTCTTGGGGTCAATTACAATGGTAGTGTCGGTTTCTCATTTTACCATCCTTACGAAGCACTGTTTTCTGACGATGTGAAGAGAGTAAAGTGGCTTGACACCAAACATAATAATCGTTATACCTTACTATTTTTAGCGTGTATCATACACCAGCAAAAGAATAAGTATGCCTATGGATATAAGTTCAATGGACAACGAATGAAACGCCAGAAAATTCTTCTTCCCGTTGATTCGCTTGGTCGTCCAGATTGGGGCTTTATGGAGGCATACATGAAGCATCAAGAACAATTAATTCTGAAACCTACAATAGAAAGATTATGCAAACAGTTGATGGTCAACGAGTTGCTGGGGGGGTAAATCGCTGGGCACCAAATGGAAAGCGTTCCACTTTACAGAAGTCTTTACTACTATACAAAGAGGTAAACGTCTTAAGAAAGCCGACCATGTGGAAGGAAGCACACCCTATGTTTCCTCAACTGCCATCAACAATGGCGTGGATGGATTCATCGGAAATTCTGACAGCGTAAGAAAATTCAATGACTGCCTTACTCTTGCTAATAGTGGAAGTGTAGGTTATTCTTTCTTCCATCAGTATGAATTTGTGGCAAGCGACCATGTTACACAACTTAAAAGGGAGGGGTTAGACAAATATGCTTATCTCTTTATGATTCCAATTATCAATCGTTTATCAGAAAAATACAGTTTTAATCGAGAGATAAATGATGAACGAATTAAGAGAGAACGTATCTTGCTTCCAGTGAATGAGAACGGAGATATAGATTTTGAGTTTATGTCTTCATTTATGAAGCAAGTTGAATCAGATATTTTAAACACCACCATCCCATTGTTTAATAACAGGCTGAATGACAGCGTATTAGAATTGGGGGGGGTAAATGGGCTAACTTCTTCATTTATGAGCTTTTCTCTCCATTGGAATCCGGAAAATCCAAAGGATTAAATCATATTGAGAAGAAAGAAAATGGTGTTTCTTATCTTGGCGCCACCAATCTCAATAATGGGGTATTGTGCTTTGTGTCTCCAGACAATAAAGCAATTCAGCGGGGTAACTGTATCGCGTTCATTAGAAACGGCGAAGGGTCGATGGGGTATTCTGTTTATAAAGCTGAAGATTTTATCGCCACAAGTGACATATCAGTAGGAAGACACCCTCGCTTAAACAGATATACTGGTACTTTCATCACGACTGTTGCCGATAGGGTAAGAGGAAAATATAATTTCGGTTACAAGCGAAGTCCGGCACGTTTGAGCAAAGAGATTTTAACACTTCCTGTAACAAAATCTGGTGAACCCGATTGGGATTTTATGGAAAATCATATGCGAGCCAAAGAGAGCCATTTGATTGTAGAATATTTAAAATGTCTACATCTTATAAAATAGAATCTGGGAGTTGCGGCATTGTTACAGTTTGTTGGTGAATCAATTCGATGTCTAATCCGAGGGCTTTAATTGCAAATGTGTACATCAAGGTTTGGCAGAACTTGTTGATTTAAAGTTCTTCTTTTCCACTCCTCCGAAAAGCATTATCCGAATAATGTAACAAGTAGTTAAATGATGGAGGAGGAAAGCCAGTTGACAAGTGAGATGATGGTGAGACGGGAAATAGGCGTTGTTGATAAAGATTCGGAGGGAAATAAAAGTGGAAGGCGCAACAAAAGGATGGATGTGCAAAAGGAAAGTGGCGGAATGGTCGGATTGGGGTAAAGTTGTCCAAAATATTTTGCAAGTAGTAGAAAATTAGGGGTGTGAGGAGTTTGGAGGGTTGAAAAGTTTTCCAAAATGAAAATCTTTTGAAAATTTTTGGCGTTTATAGTTGTCGTAAAGAATTAATTTTGTAACTTTGTAACGGCTTTTGAGACATCACTTGTCGAATACGGCCTAAGACACGAGGTAAGTACTTAACACACATCTAATACAATCAAAATAGAGTTGCCCCGGCTGCTCTAAAACAAAAACAGGGAGTTGCCAATGCGGCTCTAAAACTAAATAGGGAGTTGCCAATGCGGCTCTAAACAAAAAACAGGGAGTTGTCCCGGCGGCTCTATAATCAAAAATTCAGAGTTGTCCCGGCAACTCTAAAACCCAAACCCAGGAGCATGATACAGATAGTAGAGAAGCGCGACGGGCGCGTAGTGGGATATAACGAGGAGAAGATCAAGGCGGCGATCCGCAAGGCGATGCTCACCACCGAGCGTGGCGAGGACGAGGCCCTGATCCAGAAAATAGCCGACCGCATAGGAATCGCGGGCAAGCAGCGCATGACCGTGGAGGAGATTCAGGACTGCGTCGAGGTCGAGCTGATGAAGTCGGCCCGTAAGGATGTGGCCAAGAAGTATATCCAGTACCGCGACCAGCGCTCGATAGCCCGCAAGGCTCGTACCCGCGATATGTTCCTGGAGATAATCGAGGCCAAGAACAACGACATCACGCGTGAGAATGCCAACATGAATACCGATTCTCCCGCCGGCATGATGATGAAGTTCGCTTCCGAAAGCACCAAACCGTTTGTCGACGACTACCTGCTGTCGCCCGACGTGCGCAACGCGGTGCGCGACAATCTGATTCATATCCACGACAAGGATTACTATCCCACCAAGTCGCTGACCTGTGTGCAGCATCCGCTGGACCGCATACTGCAGCGCGGTTTCGTGGTGGGTCACGGCGAGTCCCGTCCCGCCAAGCGCATAGAGACCGCTTCCGTGCTGGCCTGCATCAGCCTGGAGACCGCACAGAACGAGATGCACGGCGGTCAGGCCATCCCGGCATTCGATTTCTACCTGGCTCCGTTCGTACGCAATTCATATATAGAGGAAATAAAGAATCTGGAGAAACTGACCGGCCGCGACCTGTCGCATCTGCAGAATTCCGCGATAAAGGACTATCTGAAGGTAGAGCTTGACGGTCTGGAGGGTGACGAGCGTCTGCGCCAGCACGCCATCAACAAGACCGTGGACCGCGTGCACCAGTCGATGGAGGCTTTCATCCACAACATGAACACCATCCACTCGCGCGGAGGCAACCAGGTAGTGTTCTCCAGCATCAACTACGGCACCGACACATCGTCCGAGGGCCGTTGCGTGATCCGCGAGTTGCTGAAGTCCACATACGAGGGTGTGGGTCATGGTTCCACCGCAATCTTCCCTATCCAGATATGGAAGAAAAAGAGGGGAGTAAGCTATCTGCCCGAAGATCCCAACTACGACCTGTATAAATTGGCATGCAAGGTGTCGGCTCGCCGTTTCTTCCCCAACTTCCTGAACCTTGACGCCTCCTTCAACCGCGACGACGCCTGGGACGCCGGCGATCCGCGCCGCTTCGAGCACGAGGTGGCCACCATGGGATGCCGTACGCGTGTGTTCGAGAACCGTTTCGGCGAAAAGACATCCATAGGCCGCGGCAATCTGTCGTTCACAACCATCAACATAGTGCGCATCGCCATCGAGCAGATGGGTATCGAGGACAAGGAGGAGCGTATCGCCAAATTCTTCGAGCGTCTTGACGAGGTGATGGACCTGACGGCGCGTCAGCTTGACGAGCGCTTCCAGTTCCAGAAGACGGCCTTTGCCAAGCAATTCCCGCTGCTGATGCGCGTGCTGTGGAATCACACCGAGGGCCTGAAACCCAACGACAGCATCGAAAGTGTCATCAATCAGGGTACGCTCGGCATCGGATTCATCGGCCTGGCCGAGTGTCTGATAGCCTTGACAGGCAAGCATCACGGCGAGAGCGACGAGGCTCAGCAACTCGGCCTCCGCATCGTAAGCCACATGCGTGAGAAAGTGAACACCTACTCGGAAAACTACCGCCACAACTATTCCGTACTGGCCACGCCCGCCGAGGGACTTTCGGGCCGCTTCACCAAGAAGGACCGCAAGACATTCGGCATGATTCCCGGTGTAACGGACAAGGATTACTACACCAACTCCAACCACGTGCCCGTATATTATCACTGTTCACCGCGCCACAAGGCCAAAATCGAGGGCCCGTACCACGAGCTGACGCTTGGCGGTCACATCTTCTACGTCGAGATCGACGGCGACGCCACCCACAACGAGGAGTCGATAATGCAGATCGTGGACATGATGGACCAGTACAACATCGGTTACGGATCGGTGAACCATAACCGCAACCACTGTCCCAACTGCGGCTACGAGAATGCCGAGAAGGACGAGACTTGCTGTCCGAAGTGCGGCGCGCGCTTTGAGACCATCCAGCGCATCACCGGCTACCTGGTGGGTACCACCGACCGCTGGAACAGCGGCAAACTCGCCGAACTGAAGGACCGCGTGGTTCACAAATAATAAGTGTGATCCATAAACAAGATAGAACTACGCGAGCATAGGCCGCGTGGCGCAGATATGACAAACGAACTGACTGACAATGATAACGAACGTCGGCTGCGTGTCCTGGACATAGTCCGGGGCACGACCGTCGACGGTCCCGGTTTCAGGACCAGCATCTATCTGGCCGGATGCCGCCACGCCTGTCCCGGCTGCCATAATCCGGAATCGTGGAGCTTCGCCGGAGGCGAGGAAATGACAGTGGCGCAGATCATGGATGTGGTGCGCGAAGAGGACTTCGACGTCACCTTCAGCGGCGGCGACCCCATGTATCATTCAGAGGAAGTGCGCGTAATAGCGCGTAAAGTGCATGATATGGGCCATACGGTATGGCTCTATACCGGATTCACGTGGGAAGAACTGCAAAAAAATCCGGTCTTGGCACAGGTTTTGAAGGAAATTGACGTTATAGTAGATGGACCGTTCATTCAGGCTCTCAAGGAGAGGGACCTGTTGTTCCGGGGCAGTTCCAACCAGCGCATCATAGACGTGGCGCGCAGCCTGGAATCAGGCAAGGTGGTGGAATGGCGTAGGGAATGAAACGAGTGACGGTATGGAGCTATGATAGAAGATATACAATTGCGGGTCACACCCGATAAGGCAGGTAATCCTGAGTCGCTTCGGAAAGCGATTCAGGATAGCGTGCGTAATAAGGGGAGCGTGCACGACTACCGGATAGTGCGTCGCAGCATCGACGCGCGCAAGCGTCAGGTCATGATTAACCTGACTGTTCGCGTGGCCACGGGCGACGACCGAGAAGTCAAGGCCCCGTATACACTTGTGACGTTCAGGCCGGTGGCACCGGATGCGAAGACGATGGTGATAATCGGCGCCGGACCTGCCGGGCTGTTCGCGGCGCTGGAGGCTTTGCGTCGCGGCATCCGTCCCGTGGTATTGGAGCGTGGCGAGGATGTAGACTCGCGCCGCGTGGCCCTGGCCGAGATAAGCCGGCAGAAGAAGATAAATCCGGACTCCAACTATTGTTTCGGTGAGGGAGGCGCCGGCGCCTACAGCGACGGCAAGCTCTTTACGCGAAGTAAGAAGCGCGGCAACGTGCAGGAGGTGCTTGAGCTGTTGGTGCAGCACGGAGCGTCCGAGAACATACTGATAGACGCGCACGCCCACATAGGCAGCGACAAGTTGCCCCACGTTATCAAGGAGATCCGCAACACTATAATACGTAACGGAGGCGATGTGCGTTTCCGCACACAGGCTACAGGTCTTGACCTCAAGGATGGCCGCGCCGTGGCAGTGGAACTTGCCGACGGCGGAAAGATAGCCTGCGACGCCGTGGTGGTGGCTACGGGTCATTCGGCCCATGACACATTCCGCGCGCTGCATGAGCAAGGGATGGCTATGGAGCCGAAGGGCATTGCCGTAGGCGTGCGACTGGAGCATCCGCAGGAACTGATAGACCGCATACAATATCACAATCCGAAGGGGAGAGGCAAGTGGTTGCCCCCTGCCGAATATTCGTTTGTGACGCAGAGCGATGGGCGCGGCGTGTATTCTTTCTGTATGTGTCCCGGCGGCGTCATAGTTCCGGCAGGCACGGCCGACGGAGAGTTGGTGGTGAACGGCATGTCGGCCTCGGCCCGGAGCGGCCGGCTGGCCAATTCCGGAATGGTGGTCGAGATACGCCCCGGCGACTTCCCGGAATACGAGGAAGCCGGCGCGTTGCAGATGCTGGAGCTACAGGAACGCCTGGAGCATGACATGTTTGCCGCCGCAGGCAGCAGCATCGTGGCTCCGGCCCAACGCATGACGGACTTTGTAGACGGCAATGTGTCGGCTACATTGCCGGCCACGTCGTATGCACCCGGTATTCAGAGCAAGGATTTCAACAAGATTCTTCCTCCCTTTATATCCCGGCGGTTGGCCGACGGTTTCCGCGATTTCGGACGCAAGGCCAAGGGCTTCATGACGCCGGAGGGCGTGATGATTGGTCTGGAATCGCGCACAAGTTCGCCGATCCGAATGACGCGCGACCCCGAGCGGCTGAACAGCATCGGTCTCGAGAATGTATATCCCGCCGGCGAAGGTGCCGGTTATGCCGGCGGCATCGTCTCCGCCGCCCTTGACGGTATGAGGTGCGTGGCTGCGTATGCGGCTGCGCCGAGTTTACAGAGTTTAGAAAGTTTAAAAAGTTAAGATAATGGTACAGACATTCGGAAGTATTCACATTTCTCTTAACTTTCTCAACTATTTTAACTTTTTCAACTAAAAAAATGGCAGTAATACTCAATATAGAATCATCGCAGAGCGCCAGCAGCGTGGCTCTGAGCGTGGACGGCAATGTGGAATGGAGCGCCGTGGAGCGCGAGGCCATGCATCAGGCCACGGACCTGGCGCCATTCGTGGCACAGGCCATGGAGGAAGTGACGCGCAAGGAACTTAAGATAGACGCCGTGGCGGTCAGCACCGGTCCCGGCTCGTACACCGGCCTGCGCATCGGTATGTCGCTGGCCAAGGGGCTGGCGTTCGGTCTCGATGTGCCGCTGATAGGAGTGGAAACATTGAAGCTGATAGCCGTCAAGGCCATGTTCCGCAATCTTAACTTCACGGGCGAGGAAATATTAGTGCCGATGGTCGACGCCCGCCGCATGGAGGTGTACACCGCAGCCTACGATTTCAGGCTCGACGCGCTGATTCCGCCGCAGGCCATGATCATAACAGAGGACTCGTTCAAGGAGCTGCCGCAGGACCGCCAGATATGGTTCATGGGCGACGGCGCCGCCAAGACCCGCGACGTAATAAAGCTTCCCAACGCCCACTGGATGGACGATGTGCTGCCGATGGCGTTCGATATGGTGGCTCTGGCTGAGAAAAGTTTCCGCGAAAAGGATTTTCTCGACCTGGCGTATTCCGTGCCGTTCTATATTAAGGACTATGAGGCCGTACACGGCGAGAATCCGTTGAAACAGCTGTTGGGCTGCTAACCAATCGTACCCATGGAAAAGAAAGAGGAAGTAAGCTTCCGGCGCAAACCGGAATGGCTTAAGATAAAGCTGCCGCGTGGCTTCAAGGCCAGTCAGGTGGTTGAGATGCTCAACGAGCGTCACATACACACCATCTGCTCAAGCGGTATGTGCCCGAACCGGGCCGAATGCTGGGGCAACGGCACCGCAACGTTCATGCTGTGCGGAGCCGTGTGCACGCGCAACTGCCGTTTCTGCAACGTCACAGGCGGCAAGCCCGGCCCTCTCGACCCGCAGGAGATAGAGGACATAGTGCGCAGCGTCAAGGAACTTAAGCTGAAGCATGTGGTAATCACGTCCGTCACGCGCGACGACCTTCCCGACGGCGGCGCCCGTCATTGGGCGACCATGATACGCCGTCTGCATGAGGAATGCCCCGGAGTGACTATGGAGGTTCTGATTCCCGATATGCAGGGCCGAACCGACCTGCTGGACATAATATTGGACGAGCATCCCGACGTGATATCGCATAACCTTGAAACTGTGCATCGCCTCACACCCGAGGTGCGTCGTGTGGCCACCTACGACCGTTCGCTTCAGGTGCTGGAATATCTTGCCAGGAAGGGTGCCAATACCAAGAGCGGCATCATGCTTGGCTTGGGCGAGACCGAGGAGGAGGTGCTTCAGGCTATGGATGACCTGCGCGCCGTAGGATGCAGGATAATGACCATCGGCCAGTATCTGCAGCCCTCCAAGCTGCATTATCCCGTGCAGGACTATATTCATCCCGACAAGTTCGAGGAATACCGGCTGAAGGGAATAGAGAAAGGGTTCGCCCATATCGAGTCGGCGCCGATGGTGCGTAGCAGCTATCACGCAGAGAAGCATGTGAGATGAAGACCGAATACTGGGGCCTGATACCCTACCGCGATGCGTGGGAGAGACAGAAGGAACTGTTTCGGCGGCTTATCGACGGTGACGCCGAAGCAGAGACAATAGCCGTGTGCGAGCATCCGTCCGTCTATACGTTGGGATTTCACGGCAACGCCGACAACCTGCTGGTAAAGCCGCGCGAGGGGGTGGAGGTGATACGCATAGAGCGAGGCGGCGACATCACATATCACGGTCCCGGCCAGCTGGTGGTGTATCCGCTGATAGACCTGCGGCGCCATCGCCTCGGTGTGAAGCAGTATGTGGGGATACTGGAGCGGGCAGTGCGCGAGACATTGGAAGCATACGGCATAGCCACGACCAGCAACGACGACCAGATAGGGGTGTGGCTGGACTGGGGCCGGCCCACGGCGCGTAAGATATGCGCCATCGGCGTGAAGATAAGCCACGGCGCGACTATGCACGGTCTGGCTCTGAACGTGAATACCGACCTCGATGCTTTCGGCCTCATCAATCCCTGCGGCATCACCGACAAGGCGGTGACGTCGATGCAGAGGGAACTGGGATGCGAGGTGGAGATGAGGGCAGTAGCAGAGCTACTGACAGAACGGCTCCGCGACCTGATAGATTAGAGGGGCGGCATGGAGTGCCCACGCCATTAAAATAATATTAGAGCGCATCTGCCGGGTGGCGGATGCGCTCTGCCATATAGGGGTCAATAGGGATTTACTCGAAAGTATAGACCGGTATTTACTCGAAGGTATAGACGATGGTGGTGACGGAAGCCGGCTCCAGGAAGACCTTGTCGGCTACGTTGAAGCGGTCCTCCTCCAGGTGGCGCGTGGCCGTGGTGGTGTAGCGTGTCACGGTGGCCGGCGTCTTGCCGTTGTCGAAGCTGTTGCTTAGTGTCACGCCCTTCTCCTTGTCATAGTTGGTATATACGGCCACTACGGTCTTGCCGTCAGGCGATACGTATGCGGTGCCGAAGAAGTCCTTGTTCTCGCTGGCCTTCAGACCGACGCGGATGTAGCCCGGACGGATGAAGCGGCTGTAATTGCCCAATACCCAGAGATTGTGCGTGGCATCGACGTTTCCGCCACCGGTGAAGTCGTTGGAATAGTTGCCGCCGCTCGGTGTGGTCTTGATCAGCTCGAAACGGTTCTTCTGATCGTAACGCTCTACGGACATAGCCGTCCAGTAACACCATGACGTGCATCCGGCCATAACGATATCGTTGTGGATGACGCGGCTCATGTACTGGGCTATGTCGAATTCCGATACGTCGCCATAGGAACCGCCCAGTTCCGAAGGCTCCTTGTCGAGCATGGACCATTCCGTCTGCCATACGCGCAGACCTTTCGGAGCGGCTGCGTCCGCCACCTTCTAACGTACGTCACGCATGGAGTTCCAGTTGTCGAACGTCCAGTATGAATGGCCGGCCACAACCTTGTCGAAGCTACTCAGGTCGCCGATATAGTTTTCAGACGATGAGTCGAACAGTTCCTGGATCTGGCTGGTACGGCCACGGTTGTACCAGTCGCTGCGCTGCATCCAGAAGTTGATGCCGAACTGTGTGCGGAGAATCAGCTGCTTGATGGGGCGGATCTCGATAAAGGGATTGGCAAGGAGCTGGAACTTGCGTGTCTTGCTGTCCATACGTGCTAGATTACCGGCAGGGTTCCACTCCTGGTTGTTGTAGGAGCGCTGATAGTTGTTCATCGGATTTTCGAGATCCCACTGGTCCTCGGGACGGAGCACGGGAGTGGTGGGGTCCATGGACTGTGCCGCGCCGAACAGGTTGGGAGTGTCGGCCCAGTTCTCCATGTTGGGAGCCACGTCGAGACCTACCTTCAGCCAGTCGGTGAAGTTATACTCCGTGTTGAGTCGGAGGTTCAGCTTGTCCCAGTAGCCTACGTCGTACTGCGAGTTGTTGCGGAAATAACCGAGCGAGAAGGAGTAGATGAACTTGTCGTTGCCGTCGCGCACGCCCAATGAATAGTTCTGAACCAGGGTCACGTCGTTGATCACTTCTTTCCACCAGTCCGTACCGTCAACGGGAGCGTAGTTCTCGTAAGGAGAGTTCCAGGGAGCCACGCGGCCGTCGTTTTCATAGCGTTTCTTGAACACCTGTTCGTATTCGTCGGCCCAGGCGATGCTGGGCTTGGGGATCTGCTGGAAGCCGACGGAAGCGGAGAAGTCCACGGAAGTCTTGCCGGCCGCGCCTTTCTTGGTGGTTATGATGATTACGCCGTTCGAGGCGCGTGTGCCGTAGATGGCCGATGCGGAAGCGTCCTTCAGCACCTCCATGCTCTGGATGTCGTTGTTGTTGATGAAGTTGATGTTGGTTGTGTTCAAGGGCACACCGTCCACCACGTAGAGGGGACTGGAGCCATTGACCGAGGTGATGCCTCGGATTATGACCTTGGGAGTAGCACCGGGACCGCCGGCCGAAGCGATCTGCACGCCGCTGACCTTGCCCTGCAGGGCGTCCATGGCGTTGCCGGTCACCACCTCGGTTATCTCGTCACCCTTCACTGTCGAGATGGAAGAGGTAAGGTCGCAGTTACTAAGGATAAAAAATATAGTAGTCTAATGTAGGTATCCGACCGATCCGATTGCGTTACAAAACGAAAAAGGAGGCCGCAGGTATCAGCTTTGGTATTAGCGCGGTATTAGTTTTTGTTGGTTATACATTGCAAAATTAGGCAAGAAGGTGCAGAATTCCAAATAATTCACGTTTTTTTTGTAATTTTGCCGAATATAATGTAAATGTTACTGTAATCAGTTTTGCCCTGTTGATATAACATATTGAGTCATGTGGATATTTTTAGGACTGTTGTCGGCGTTTTGCCTCGGATTCTACGATGTATTCAAGAAGGTGTCGTTGAAAGGTAACAATGTGCCTGTGGTGCTGTTGCTCAACACTGTGTTCGGCACGTTGCTGCTGAGTCCCGTGCTGGTTGAGAGCGTGGCACAGGGACATTACGGACCGGGGGAGACGCTGATGCAAAACCTGTTGGTGTTGCTGAAGGCAGTGATAGTGCTGTCGTCGTGGATACTGGGATATTTTGCCATCAAGCATCTGCCGCTCACCATTCAGGGCCCCATAAATGCCTCGCGCCCGGTGCTGGTGCTGTTGGGAGCTATGCTGATATTCGGCGAGCGGCTCAACGCGCTGCAATGGTGCGGTATGCTGTTGGGCTTCGCATCGTTGTTCTTCATATCGCGCATCGGGGCCAGGGAGGGTTTTTCGTTCAAGGCATCGATATGGCTGTGGATGTCGATAGGAGCCACCATGCTCGGAGCCGTGAGTGCCCTGTACGACAAATTCCTGATGGGACGGTTCCAGCCGCTGCAGGTGCAGGCATGGTATTCGTTCTATCAGATGCTGATGATGGGCGTGGTGGTGATGGTGCTCTATAAGTTAGCGCCGGCGTACTTCGGCGGCAAATTCAAATGGAGATGGTCCATATTGGGCATCTCCATATTTCTGACCGTGGCCGACCTGGCATATTTCTATTGTCTCACCATTCCGGGCGCCATGATTTCGATTGTGTCCATGACGCGCCGGGGCAGTGTGATCATACCGTTCCTGTACGGCGTGCTGGTGCTGAGGGAGAAGAATGTAAAGGCCAAGGCCATCGACCTGTCGATACTGTTTCTGTCGCTGGTGCTGTTGGTGCTGGGAAGCCGGAGATGAGAGAAGGCCAAGTAAAAGCCGCGGGCTTTTATCACAGTGCGGATAAATCAGGAGATGGCGTCCAGTTCCTGCTGGGCTATTTCCCAGACCGACATCTCGTTTTCCAGCTTCTTGGTGGTGTTCTGGTATGCCTCAAGAGTTTCCGGGCTGGCGTCGCCGCTGCCTATCTTGTCCTCAAGGGCCTTCACTTCCAGCTCAAGGGCCGCTATGGTCTCCTCGGCCTGCTTCACCTTCTTCTCGGCCTTCGACACCATCTTGGCGCGTTCCTTCTGCTCGGCATAGCTTAATTTGCGCGGTGCTTCGGTCTGTACGGCAGGCTGTGTCGGCGCGGCATCCTTGGCTTTAGGTTCAGCGGTCTTGGCCGCAGGGGCAGGAGCGTCCTTTTTCTCCAGCTCGTGCAGGTTGGTCATGTCCTTGGCGCGAAGGAAGTCGTAGATGCCGCCAAGATGCTCGCGCACCTTGCCGCTGCCGAACTCATATACCTTGTCAACGAGGCCGTCCAGAAAGTAGCGGTCGTGGCTCACCAGTATCACCGTGCCGTTGAAATCGGCGATGGCCTCCTTCAGCACATCCTTTGACGGGATGTCCAAGTGGTTGGTAGGCTCGTCGAGTATAAGGAAATTGACCGGCTCAAGCAACAGACGTATCATTGCCAGACGTGTCTTTTCGCCTCCGGACAGCACCTTTACCTTCTTGTCGATGGCTTCGCCGCCGAACATGAATGCGCCCAAGATGTCGCGCACTTTGGTACGCATGTCGCCGGTGGCCACATTGTCGATGGTCTCGAACACCGTGAGCTCGCCGTCGAGCAACTGAGCCTGATTCTGGGCGAAATATCCTATCTTGACGTTGTGTCCCACCTTGAGCGTGCCGTCGTAGGGTATCTGCTCCATGATGCACTTCACCAGCGTGGACTTACCCTCGCCGTTGCGCCCCACGAACGCCACCTTCTCGCCACGGCGGATGGTGAACTCTACATCTGAAAACACCTGATGGTCGCCGTAACGCTTACCGACGCCTTCGACTATCAGCGGGAAGTCGCCTGAACGGTCGGCCTTGGGGAATTTGAGGCGCAGCCGGGAGTTGTCCACCTCGTCCACCTCGATTGGCACTATTTTCTCCAGCTGCTTGATGCGGCTCTGCACCTGCACCGCCTTGGTCGGCTTGTAGCGGAACCGCTCGATGAACTCCTTGGTGTCGGCTATCATCTTCTGCTGGTTCTCGTAGGCGCGCATCTGCTGTTCCACGCGCTCCTTGCGCAGCTCCAGGAACTTGGAGTAATTCACCTTATAGTCATATATTTTCCCGCATGATATTTCCAAAGTGCGCGTAGTGACATTGTCAAGGAAAGCGCGGTCGTGGCTGACGAGAAGCACCGCATTGCCCTTGTTCATCAGAAAGCGTTCCAGCCACTGGATGGATTCGATGTCCAGGTGGTTGGTGGGCTCGTCGAGCAGCAATATGTCGGGACGGCGCAACAGTATCTTGGCCAGTTCGATGCGCATGCGCCAGCCGCCTGAGAATTCCGAAGTGGGGCGGTGCATGTCCGTCGGCAGGAATCCCAATCCGGTGAGCGTAGACTCGATCTCGGCATCCATGTTGTCGGCTCCCTCGATCGAAAGGCGATGGTTCAGGTAATCGAACCGTTCGAGCAGGTCGTGATACGATCCCGATTCATAGTCGGTGCGTTCGGTCATCTGCCGTTGCACTTCGGCAAGTTCATCCTTCAGATTCTGCAATTCTGAAAAGGCCTTTTTTACCTCGTCGACCACGGACGTGTCGTCGGCCAATACCATCTGCTGCGGCAGATAGCCTACGGTGATGCCGTTGGGCATGGACACCGTGCCGTGCGTAGGCTCCTCCAGTCCTGCCAGTATCTTCAGCAATGTGGATTTTCCCGCGCCGTTCTTGCCCGTCAAGGCTATGCGGTCGTTGGGATTTATCACAAAACTCACATCGTGAAACAGGGGACGCGCCGAGAACTCAACCTCGAGATTGTTGATACTTATCATGGAAAATATGCAGTCTTTTATGTGCTGTCAATTCAAATTTGCCACAAAATTAACAATTTTATCGCTAATAGCCTTTAATAGGAGTAAATAAATTGCCAGTCCCAACATTTTTTGTTAATTTTGTAAGTTAAGAATAAGGATTTCATTTGTTATAAAAAACAAAAGGAAATAAAGAGAAATAACTGTAAAAAATAGACTCGAAATATGGACATGAAGCAAGAGGCTTTGGAATACCATGCAGATGGACGCCCCGGCAAGATCGAGGTGATGCCCACCAAGCCATACAATACGGCACGCGACCTGTCGCTGGCCTATTCGCCCGGAGTGGCCTATCCTTGTCTTGAGATAGAGAAGAATCCGGACGATGCATATAAATATACCAACCGGGGAAATCTTGTGGCCGTGATATCGAACGGCACGGCAGTGCTGGGCCTCGGCAACATCGGCGCTCTTGCAGGCAAGCCCGTGATGGAGGGTAAGGCTCTGCTGTTCAAGATATACGCCGGTCTGGACTCGTTCGACGTCGAAATAAACGAGAGCGACCCGCAGAAGATGGTGGAGATAATCCGCTCGCTGACGCCCACGTTCGGCGGCATCAACCTGGAGGACATCAAGGCCCCCGAGAGCTTCTACATCGAGACCGAGCTGCGCAAGCAGTGCGACATACCCATCATGCACGACGACCAGCACGGCACGTCGATAATATCCGGCGCCGCGTTGCTGAACGCGTGCGAAATCCAGGGCAAGAAATTAGAGGACATCAAGCTGGTTATAAACGGAGCCGGAGGGGCGGCCATCAGTTGCGGACGCATCTACAAGCGTCTGGGCGTGAAGGCCGAGAACATCGTGATGTGCGATTCCAAGGGAGTGATACGCAAGGACCGTGACCAACTTACGGAGCAGAAGCGCGAGTTCGCCACCGACCGCGACCTGCACACTCTCGACGAGGCAATCGTAGGCGCCGACGTATTCCTCGGCGTGAGTGTGGGCAATGTGCTGACCCCTGCCATGCTGATGAAGATGGCACCCAAGGCGATTGTGCTCGCGCTGGCCAACCCGACACCGGAAATAGACTACGAGCTGGCCAAGGCCACACGCCCCGACATCATCGTGGCTACGGGACGAAGCGACTATCCCAACCAGGTGAACAACGTGCTGGGCTTCCCCTACATATTCCGTGGCGCGCTCGACTCGCGTGCATCGACCATCAACGAGGACATGAAGGTTGCCGCCACATACGCCATAGCCAAGCTGGCGCACGAGCCGGTGCCGCAGCAGGTACTGGACGCGTACGGCGTGAAGGAACTGAGCTTCGGTCCCGACTACATACTGCCCAAGCCCGTGGACAAGCGTCTGCTGTTCACCGTATCGCCGGCAGTAGCCAAAGCCGCCGACGAATCGGGAGTGGCCCGCAACCCCATCAAGGACTGGAACAAATATCAGCAGTTCCTTGAGAGCGTATTACCCAAACAAAACGAGAAATGCGAAAAATAATCGTATCGACCCTGACGGCTCTTGCGGCTGTATCGTTCACATCATACGCGATAACACCGCAGGAGGTGATGCAGCAGACGGTAGGCAAAATCAAAGGCGCCAAAGGGATCACCGGCAACTTCCGTGTCAGCGGTGACCAAGGGTCGGCCGCCGGTTCGTTCAAGTTCGACGGCACGCGGACATACATAGAGTCCGGCCAGTTCGGCAAGCAATGGTTTGACGGCAAGACTCTGTGGACACTGAATCCTAATACGAAAGAGGTGACGGTATCCACTCCCGAACCGGCCGATGTGGCCGACGCCAATCCGTTGATTTATCTGAACGGCTACAACAGCACCTACCGGCTGTTCTTCAGCAAGCGTAAGGAGGCCGGCAAGTATCTGGTACTGCTGAACCCGAAAAACAAGAATGCGGACATCAAGGCCATAGAGGTGGCCATCGACACAAAGACCCTGTTGCCGGAACGGTTCATAGTCCGGACAAACGAAGACATACGGAGCACAGTTTACATCACGAATCTTAACCTTAACGGCAAACTGCCGCAAAGCACGTTCACGTTCCCGGCGGCCAAGTATAAGGATTACGAAATAGTAGACATACGATAATTATGGAAAAGCATACCAAAGTACTGATAATAGGATCCGGCCCCGCCGGCTACACGGCGGGCATATATGCGTCGCGGGCAAATCTGGCGCCCACACTGTACGAAGGCGACCAGCCCGGCGGACAGCTGACGCAGACCACCGAGATAGAGAATTTTCCCGGTTATCCGGAAGGAATATTGGGTCAGAACATGATGGACGACCTGCGCAAGCAGTGCGAGCGTTACGGCACGGAAATAGTGTCGCGCACCATCGACAAGGTGGATTTCAGCAAGCGCCCGT
Organism: Porphyromonadaceae bacterium UBA3318; assembly: GCA_002361235.1. Taxonomy (GTDB): domain Bacteria; phylum Bacteroidota; class Bacteroidia; order Bacteroidales; family Muribaculaceae; genus Lepagella. The sequence goes on from DESI01000006.1 coordinate 38,181, forward strand.
TCGTGTGTCATGATGACAGGGGAGACGTGATTGTGGCCGAGACGGTGATAATATGCACCGGAGCAAAGGCCCGTTACCTGGGGCTGTCGGACGAGGAAAAGTACCGCGGCCTGGGCGTGAGCGCCTGCGCCACCTGTGACGGATTCTTCTACCGCAAGCGCACCGTGGCCGTAGTGGGCGGCGGCGACACCGCGTGCGAGGAGGCCCTGTACCTCTCCACACTGGCAAGCAAGGTGTACATGATAGTGCGCAAGGATCATCTGCGCGCGTCGCACACACTGCAGCAGCGCGTGTTCAACAAGGAGAACATCGAGATACTGTTCAAGTGCAATGCCACGGGCCTGTATGGCGAGGACGGCGTGGAGGGCGCCCACATCGTCCGTCATTTAGGCGAGGAGAAGGAGGAGCGTTTCGACCTCCCGTTAGAGGGATTCTTCCTGGCCATCGGACACATTCCGGCCACACAGATATTCCGCGGCCAGCTTGACCTGGATGGCGAGGGATACATCCGCGTCCAGTCGCCCACCACACGCACCAGCGTGGAGGGAGTGTTCGCCGCCGGCGACTGCGCCGACCCGATTTACCGTCAGGCCGTGTCCGCGGCAGGTACCGGATGCCGGGCCGCCATGGACGCGGAGCGTTTCTTAGTGGATCACAACGACCTTTAAGCATTGCTTGAATAATAATAATGTAACACGCATCCAATCATGGACAAACAGGATATACTGGACCGCCGCTATCTGCGCATGGCCACGATATGGGCCGAAAACTCGTATTGCGAGCGCCGCAAGGTGGGCGCCCTGTTAGTGAAGGACAAGATGATAATCTCCGACGGTTACAACGGTACTCCCTCGGGATTCCCCAACGTGTGCGAGACCGAGGAGGGAACCACATTTCCGTACGTGCTACACGCCGAGGCCAACGCCATCACCAAGGTGGCCCGCAGCAACAACAGCAGCGAGGGTAGCACCCTGTATATCACCGCCAGCCCGTGCATGGAATGCTCGAAACTGATAATCCAGGCCGGTATAAAACGAGTGGTTTTCTCCGACCTGTACCGCATCACCGACGGTCTCGACCTGCTGAAACGGGCAGGCATCGAGACCGTGCATATTCCTCTGGATAGCGACGGAGAGGATGCCGGAGGATGCGGATGCGACGATTGTAAGGATCAATCCATACATTGATGAAAAAGAAAAATTACGGATACATACTGTTGCCTCTGTTTCTGAGTCTGGGCATAATCGGGGGCTTGTTCATCGGCAGATACTCCAGCGAACAGCGGCTGAGTCCGGGCGAGGAGAAGCTTCGCACCGTGTTGGGCATGATACAGGAGCAATATGTGGATCCAATCAATATCGACAGCCTGATCAACGAGTCGATACCCGACCTGCTGGCATCGCTCGATCCGCATTCGGCCTACATTCCGGCCGAGTCGCTGACCATAGCCAACGATGACCTCGAGGGTTCGTTCGGCGGCATCGGCGTGGCATTCCAGGTGCTGAACGACACTGTGACCGTGGTGGAGGTAATAACCGGCGGACCGGCCGAGAAAGTAGGAATCCTGCCGGGCGACCTGATTCTTGAAGCCAACGGCAAGAAGCTGACAGGCGAGAAGATCAGCAGCGAGGAAGTGTTCAAGACCCTGCGCGGCAAGGAAGGCACACAGGTCAAGACACTGGTGAAGCGCCGCAGTGCAAAGACGCCGCTGACGTTCGACATCGTGCGCGGCCAGATACCTTCCAACAGCGTGGATGCAGCATACATGCTGACAGACGACACCGGATACGTGAAGGTAAGCAAGTTCGCCCGCACCACCTACAGCGAGTTCTACACCGCGCTGACACGGCTGCAGACGGAGGGTGCAAAAAAGTATATCGTGGACCTTCGCGGCAATTCGGGTGGATTCATGGATCAGGCCATATATATGGCCAACGAATTCCTGCCTGCCGGTCGCGGCATAGTATTCACCAAAGGCCGTATAGCCGAGAACCAGACCGTAGCCACCAGCGACGGCACCGGCCAGTTCCAGAACGTTCCGCTGACTGTAATAACCAACGAGTTCTCGGCCTCGGCATCTGAAATCTTTGCCGGAGCCATCCAGGACAACGACCGAGGTCTCGTTATCGGGCGCCGTACGTTCGGCAAGGGACTGGTGCAGAACCAGCTCTCGCTGCCCGACAGTTCGGCCGTGCGCCTTACGGTGGCACGCTACTACACACCCTCGGGTCGGTGCATCCAGAAGGAATACAAGCGCGGCAAGGACGGCAAGTACGAGATGGATATAGCCGACCGCTACACGCACGGCGAGTTCTATTCGCGCGACAGCATCAAGCTGGACAAGAGCAAGCTGTTCCGCACCGTCAACGGACGCGAGGTATATGGCGGCGGTGGCATCATGCCGGATGTGTTCGTGCCGGAGGATACCACCGGTTACACTTCCTACTATCTGGATGCCGTGAACAAGGGTCTGATCAACACCTTCGCCCAGTACATGGCCGACACCTACCGCCCGATGATGAAGGACAAGAGCGTGGAGAGCATGATGCGCATACTGCCCCGCGACAACACGCTGCTGCAGAACTTCGTGAGCTATGCCGCCAACAAAGGCCTGCCCGCACGATGGTATTACATCAACCAATCGCGCAGTTTGTTGTTAAATCAGATAAAGGGTGTGATTGCGCGCGATCTGGTAGGTTACGAAGGCCTCATAAAGATACTGAATCAGGAAGACAAGACGGTATCGGAGGCTCTGCGTCTGCTGGAACAGGGACAATCGCCCGTGAACATCAAACCAAGTAAAAAGAGATAGCTATGGATAAGCGAGACATAAGGAGAAAGGTGAGCGCGATGCGCAAGATGCTGTTGGAAACCGAAAAAGAGGCGTCCGCACTTGAGGTGTTCGCACGTCTGGAGGACACGGCGGCGTTTATGATGGCTGACCGTATCCTTATGTACCACTCGCTGAGCGACGAGCTGTCCACACGCGCCTTCCTGAAGAAATGGCACGGGCGCAAGCACTTCTACCTGCCTCGCGTCAACGGCGTGAACCTGGAGATACTGCCATACGACGAGTCGCGTCTGGAATTAGGTTCGTTCCATATCGAGGAGCCGACGGGCAACGACACCGTCGATGCCCGCGAGCTGGAAATGATAGTGGTGCCCGGCGTGGCGTTCGACCGACGCGGCAACCGCCTGGGTCGCGGCAAGGGATTCTATGACCGCCTGCTGGCGGGCACCAAGGCTACGACAGTAGGCGTGGGTTACGATTTCCAGCTGATGGACGAGATTCCATGCGAGGAAAACGACGTGCCCATGGATTATGTCATAACGCAGCACACCACAATGCGTTTCCACAAGCCTAAAAAGCATCGCAAGTATTAAACCCCGCTGTCGGTTTTAGTTCAAATTAACAGAACTATACACTAACGGCATTTATCAATTCAATTAAAACACACCAATAACAATATAAATATGATCAGAAAGATTGCGAGTCTGGCCATGCTGGGAATGACCTGTGTCATGGCTTACGGACAGAATCCGGCGATTCCGTTGAATCCGGAAGTAAGACACGGCAAGCTGGACAACGGCCTGACGTACTACCTCCTGCACAACGAGGAGCCGAAAGAGCGCGCCAACTTCTACATCGCCCAGAAGGTAGGATCGACGCTCGAGAACGAGAATCAGCTTGGTCTGGCCCACTTCCTGGAGCACATGGCCTTCAACGGCACCAAGCACTATCCCGGCAAGAACATGCTGAACTATCTGCAGTCGAAGGGTATCCGTTTCGGCGCGGACATCAATGCCTACACCGGCTTCGACGAGACTGTGTACAACATCGACAACGTGCCCACCACCGACAAGGCTCTGATGGATTCCGTACTCCTCGTATTGAGCGACTGGAGCGGCAGCATCCTGCTTGAGGAGGACGAGATCAACTCAGAGCGCGGCGTGATCGAGGAGGAATGGCGCAGCCGCCGCGATGCCCAGAACCGTATGTTCGAGGCTATCCTCCCTGTATTGTACAAGGAGTACCAGTATCAGCAGATGCCTATCGGCAAGATGGAGATAGTGCGCAACTTCCCGCCTCAGGCCATCCGCGACTACTATCACAAATGGTACCGTCCGGACCAGCAGGGTATCGTGATTGTCGGTGACTTCGACGTCAACGAGATGGAGCAGAAGGTGAAGGACCTGTTCAGCAAGATCCCGATGCCCGAGAATGCCGCTCCCCGCGTATATCCCACGGTCAGCGACAACGAGAAGCCCATCTTCGCATACTTCACCGATAAGGAAATGCCTTACAAGATGATCAGCGTGTCGTTCAAGAGCGACAAGATTCCTTTCGAGGAACGCAACACTGTCATGGCATATATGCAGGAGAGGGTGGTACAGGCCCTGATCGAGATGATGATCAACAACCGTCTGCAGGAGCATTCCAAGGATCCCAACTGCAAGTACTCGTATGCCGGCGTCAGCTTCGGAGACTTCTATGTATCGACCACCAAGGATGCCTTCGACATCACCATCATAGCCAAGGACGGCATCAAGGATGCTTACGACGACGCCCTGGCCATCGTGGCACGTGCCTGCAAGACCGGATTCATGGAATCAGAGCTTGTCCGCGCCCGCGACGAACTCCTCTCCACCTACGAGAAGGCCTACAACGAGCGTAAGTCCACCAAGACTTCGACTCTGGCACGCCGCCTGATCCGCACGTTCATAGACAATACTGCCAATCCCGGTGCCGAACAGGAGTACACGCTGATGAAACAGGTTCTTCCGGTGATACCCGTTCAGGAACTTAACATGATGGCTACCCAGATACTGACACCCGACAATCAGGTGATAGTCGTTTCGCAGCCTGAGCGCGAGGGTATGGAAATGGTGTCCGAGGAGGTGATGACAGCCGACCTCAACAAGATCATCAACGCCGAGTACACGGCATACGTAGACGAGGAACTTCCGTCCACACTGGTGGCCAACGCCCCGAAGGCCGGCAAGATCAAGAGCGAGAAGGCAGGCCAGTTCGGAACAACCGAGTTCACGCTGAGCAACGGCGCGAAGGTCGTGATCAAGCCCACCGACTTCAAGGCAGACGAAATCCTGTTCACCGCTTTCCGCAAGGGCGGACGCGACATCTACAACAAGAACCAGGCTGCAAATGTGATGTGCATGTCGGACGCTGTGGACGCTTCCAAATTCGGCGAATACAAGGCATCGACCGTATCGAAATATCTGGCAGGCAAGAAAGTGGAACTGAGCTATAGCGTAGGCAACGCCGTGACGTCGCTCAAAGGACAGTCCACTGTCAAGGATCTGCCCGTATTCATGGAGGTGCTGTACGAGACCATGACCGACCTTCAGCCGGACACCGCGGCTTATCGCGCCAACATAGAGCAGACCATCGGCTTCCTCCGCGAGCAGGAAAAGAGTCCGCAGTTCGTGTTCAGCAGCCGTCTTGACCAGGCTCAGAACTGCCACGACGACCTCTATTACAACGTGCCCTCCGTCAGCATGCTGGAGAAGGCCGACTATACCGAGATGCTCAAGATGGCCAAGCAGAGCATGGCTAACGCCGCCGACTTTACCTTCCTGTTTGTCGGCAACGTCGATGCTGCCACTCTGAAGCCCCTGCTTGAGAAATACATCGCCTCGCTTCCCTCCAAGGGCAAGGCTTCGCAGGTAAAGGCTATCTCGCCCCGTCCTTACGTCAAGGGCGACGTCAAGGACCACTTCGACATCCCGATGGCCACTCCGTCTTCGCAGGTGTTCGTGGTAAGCAACGGTACCGATATTCCTTACTCAATAGCCAACAGCTGCTTGATTTCGGCAGTGGGCGACATCATGGATATAATCTATACCGAGACTCTGCGTGAGGAAGAGGGTGGCACATACAGCCCCCAGGGATTCGGCGGCTTCAACCAGTACACCAACCACTGGCAGCTCGGCTACTGGTTCCAGACCAATTCCGACGTGCAGCAGAAACTGATGGACCGAGCCAACACCGAGCTTGCAAACCTGCTGAAGAACGGCGCAAAAGCCGAGCACTTCAACAAGGTACGCGAGGCTATGGCAAAGCAGTATGAGATCAACGTACGCACCAACAACTACTGGAACAATAATCTGACAGACTGGTTGCTGGGCTTCGACAATATCTCCGGTCACAAGGCCGCCATCGACGGCATGACCGTAGAGGGCCTGAACAAGTTCATGAAGCAGCTTGACCCCTCCAAGAACCGTCTTGACTTCGTCATGACAGGTGTAGCCGAGAAGTAATCGGAAACACACAGACACAATATAAGGCCCCGGGTCACTGCGACCCGGGGCCTTTGTTATTGGGTTAAATCAGGATTAATCGGGATTAATCGGGATAAATCAGGATTATCAGGATTATTTATTCACTCTGTATTTGTCCCATCCGTCGGTGAGGTAGGCCACGGCCTGCTCGGCGGCGGCTACGCCGGCGTTGAAGTTGGCTTCGGCTGTCTGAGCGCCCATCTTCTTGGGCGTGAAGAACACGCGTGCGGCGAATTTCTTCTCGAACTCCTCGGCGGTGTCGGGTTTGATGTCGCTGACATAGCGCAGGTCGGGACGCTCGTCCAGAGCCTTCATCAGACCTTCCTCGTCTATCACCTCCTTGCGGGCGGTGTTGATGAGCACGCCATTCTTCGGCATCTTCATCACCAGGTCGTAGCCGATGCTCTTGCGCGTCTCGGCAGTGGCCGGGATGTGTAAGGACACGAACTGATTTTCAGAAAAGAGTTCGTCGGCCGAATGCAGCGGCTTGACGCCTTCGCCTTCCATCATCACGTCAGGCACGAACTTGTCGAGCGCCGATACATACATGCCGAATCCCTTGGCTATGCGTGCCACGTTGCGGCCTACCTGACCGAAAGCATAGAGACCGAGGCTCTTGTCCTTCAGCTCTGTTCCCGACTTGCCGTTATACTGGTTGCGGCACATCATTATGATCATTCCGAACACCAGCTCGGCCACTGCGTTGGAGTTCTGGCCGGGAGTGTTCATCACGCAGATGTCATGCTTGGTGGCGGCCTCAAGGTCGATGTTGTCGTAGCCGGCACCGGCACGAACTATCACCTTGAGCTGCGGAGCTGCGTCCATGATGTCGTTATCTATCTTGTCGCTGCGGACAATCAGTCCGTCGGCGTTGCTGATGGCTTCCAGCAGGTCGGCGCGTGTGCCGCCTTCAACCACTTCCAGCTCGTTGCCCGAGGCGTTGATGCTGTCCTCTATGGCTTTGACAGCAGCCGGGGCAAACGGCTTTTCGGTAAATACAAGTATTTTCATAGTATAGCTGTATTAATGTTTGGCTTCGAATTCCTTCATTACTGCTACCAATGCCTCGACGCTATCCTTGGGAAGCGCGTTATAGAGCGATGCGCGGAATCCGCCTACCGAACGGTGTCCCTTGATTCCGACCATTCCCTTGCTTGTTGCGAAGTCGAGGAAGTCCTTTTCCAGCTCGGCGTAGTCAGGCTTCATCACGAAGCAAACGTTCATGATGGAGCGGTCCTCTTCGGCCACAGTGCCAGTGAAGAGCTTGTTTCGGTCTATCTCGTCATAGAGTATGGTTGCCTTCTCCACATCGCGGCGTTCCATCTCGGCCACACCTCCCTGCTCCTTATAGTAACGCAGCGTCATCAGCGCAGAGTAGATAGGCAGTACCGGGGGAGTGTTGAACATGGAGCCCTTCTTGACGTGCGTGCGGTAATCGAGCATCGTGGGGATGGGACGGCTCACGTGGCCTAAGGCCGATTCCTTGACAATGACGATGGTAACGCCGGCGGGAGCCAGGTTCTTCTGTGCGCCTGCGTATATCACCTCATACTTGGTGGGATCGAACACGCGCGAGAAGATGTCGGACGACATGTCGCACACCATGGGTACCGGGCTGTCGGGATCCTTGCGGAGTTCCGTGCCGTAGATGGTGTTGTTGCTGGTGTAGTGGAAATAGTCGGCGTCTGTGGGTATTACGAAGTTCTTGGGTATATAGTTGAACTTGGTGTCCTCGCTGCTGGCCACTACGTCGACCTCGCCGAACAGTTTAGCCTCCTTGATGGCGTTGGACGCCCATGTGCCGGTGTTCAGGTATGCGGCCTTCTTCTCCAGCAGGTTGAAGGGCACCATGCAGAACTGCATGCTCGCGCCGCCGCCTAAGAACAGCACGTGGTAACCTTCCGGAAGCTGAAGAAGCTCCTTGGTCAGGGCCACGGCCTCGTCTACCACGGCCTGGAATTCCTTGCTGCGATGCGACACTTCCAGCACCGACAGACCCGTGTCTGCAAAATTAATCACTGCATCCGCTGTCTTCTGGATGGTATAGGGCGTCAGTATGCTCGGCCCTGCATAAAAATTGTGCTTTTTCATGCTTTCCTGTTTTGGGTTAATTAAGATTTCCCCACTGAGTTTTTCATGGGTTTGACATTAAAGCATTGATTCAAAATCGAAGCCGCTTGATGCATTTATTTCGCAACCCCGATTCCATTGCAAATATAGTCCAAATTCTTCATTCCTCAAAATTAAAAGCAACCGACTGCGAAAATAGATGTATATAGCATAAAAAAGAGGCACCGGGTTGCGGTGCCTCCATAGATATGGGTATGTAATGTAGGATTACCAGATGGTGATGCGTTCGGATTCGGGGCGGAACATCTTGTCGCCGGCCTTGATGCCGAAAGCCTTGAAGAAGGGGTCGATATTGCGCAGCGATACGTTGACGCGGTTCACGCCCAGCGAGTGGGGATCGGTCATGGTGAGACGGCGAATTTCCTCGTCGCGGATATTGTTGGCCCAGAGGTTGGCGTAGTTCATATAGAATACCTGCGTGGGATCCAGACCGTCGATCTTGGCCTCCTCGGAGGTGATGTCCACGCCTTTCTTCTTCTGGGAGTCGAGCCATGCGGTGTATGCCACGCGCAGACCGCCGTGGTCGGCGATGTTCTCGCCCAGTGTGTATGCGCCGTTAGCCTTCAGGTCGGGGAAGATCTCAATCTCGTTGAACTGGTCGGCCAGTCCCTGCGTCAGCTTCTGGAACTTCTCGGCGTCCTCGGGAGTCCACCAGTTCACCATGTTGCCCTTGGCATCGAAGTTGCAGCCCTGGTCGTCGAATCCGTGAGTCATCTCGTGGCCGATCACCACGCCGATACCGCCGTAGTTCTCGGCATCGCTGGCTTCGGGATCGAAGAAGGGTGCCTGCAGGATGCCGGCGGGGAATACGATCTCGTTGGCCAGCGGGCTATAATATGCGTTGATGGTCTGAGGAGTCATGCCCCATTCGGACTTGTCGACGGGTTTACCCCATTTCTCCAGATAACGGTCCTGTGCCCACATCGAGGCATTGTGCATGTTCTCGTAGTAGGAGAGGGCCGGATCAATCTCAAGCAGAGAGTAGTCTTTCCATTTGTCGGGATAACCGATCTTGACGGTGAAGGCGTTCAATTTCTTCATGGCCTGCACCTTGGTGTCGTCGCTCATCCACTGCAGGTTGATGATATGCTTGCCAAGAGCATTGCGCAGGTTCTCAACCAGCTGCAGCATGTATTCCTTGGAACTTTCGGGGAAATACTTCTCGACATAGAGCTGGCCGATGCCTTCGCCCATCACGCCCTCGACGGCGCCCAGGGCCTTCTTCCAGCGGGGACGCTGCTGCTGAACGCCCGACATCACCTTGTTGAACTCGAAGCTTGCGTTGGCAAAGTCATCGCTCAGGTAAGGAGCGGCACCGCTGACATACTCCCACAGGTAGTAGTCTTTCTTCTCGCGGTCGCTCAGTGTCTTTATCAGGTTATCGGCCTGCTTAACGGTGTTGATCTCGGTAACGATCACCGTCTCCGGCGCGTCGATGTTCATTGTCTCCTTGAACCAGCGGTTCCATGGAATATTGGGGTACAGCTCCTGAAGCTGGGCCATAGTGCGGATATTGTACATGGCCGGGATGTTGCGGCTCTGCTCGCGTGTCCATGTGGAGTCGGCCAGCAGGGTCTCGATCTTGATGACGTTCTTGGCGATGCGCTTGGCATCCTTGGCGCTGTAGCCGGCCAGCTTCATGTCGGTCTGGATCAGCTTGTCGTAAGCGTTCAGGATGTCCTTGTGCTTCTTGTCCTTCAGCAGGTAATAGTCGCGGTCGCCCAGACCGAGACCGGTGGAGCCGACGTACATGGCGTAGATGTTGCTGTTGCCGAGATCCTCCTGCGGAGCGGCGTTGAAGAAGGGCGAGCCGTAGTTGCGGTGAATCCAGATCAGCAGATTCTCCATATCCTCGGGCTTGGTGTTCTCGATCTTGGCCAGGTCGGCCTTGATGGGAGCTGCGCCCTCGCGGTTGCGGCGCACGGAGTCCATGGCCAGCTCATAGATGTTGGCGATCTTGTAGGCGTTGGTGCCCTTTGCGGGGTTGGTGGCTGCCAGACCCATCACCAGACGCTGCACGCGGTTGTTGCTCGAGTCGTTCAGGATGTTGAACTGTCCGTAGCGGCTGTACTCGGGGCTGAGGGGGTGGTCCTTCATCCACTTGGAGTTCACGTGGCCGTAGAAATCCTCCTTAGGCGAGATGTTGGGGTCGAGGCCTTTGCCGTCGAGACTTTTCAGATGCTCCTGTGCCATGCCGGGGACGGCAGCGGCTGCAAGTGCAAGTGCCAATAATGCTTTGGTTCTCATAGTTATGTTGTTTGGTGTTGTGTTTGCTAATGGGGAGAGGGAGGTAGCGCCGGAGGCGCCGGGAGCGGGACTCCTTACGGAAACGGCTCCGCGACGATATGGAGAGGGGGAAAGAGAGAGGTGAGGGTGGAGAGCTTGCGGTCTATTTCAGCCCATTCGGAGGCGGGGTTGGACTCGGGCATGATGCCGGCGCCGGCGTAAAGCACGGCGCGGTCAGGCGCGATATGGGCGCAGCGGAGGGTTACGAAAAGGCTGAAACTGTCATAGCCATTCCACGGGCCGCAGTAACCGCCGAAAAAGGCGCGCGCGAAATGCTCCTGTTGCGCTATGGTCTCGGCGGCGAGTTCGCGCGGCATGCCGCACAGAGCGGGCGTAGGGGCCAGCGAGTCGATAAGCCGGAGTATGTCGAGAGTGTCAGAGGCCGGGGCATTGATGCGCGTCATCAGATGCTCTACGGGGCCGGCAGTCTTGGTGACTGGCTTGTCTGCTAAGGGCGTGAGTCCGGAATTCGTGAAGCAGTCCATGATGTATTTCGTCACTACGTCATGCTCAAGGCGGTTCTTTGCGTCCCAGTCGTCGGTATCGTTGTCGCGGTGAGTGCCGGCCAGCGCCATGGTGTGCAGATTCGTGCCGTCATGTTTAAGCAACAGCTCGGGTGATGCCCCGATCCATGTGCCCGATTCAGGCGATGTGAAAAGATACACGAACGCGTCGGGATAATTCAGACACAGCGAGTCGAACAGCGAGTCTATGTCGGCGGGTGCGTCCTGAAGCAGACACCTTGCAGCCACAGCTTTCGTGAGCTTGCCTTCACGTTCCAGTGTCTTGATGGTCTCCACCTCGCCGGCCAATTGAACGGGTGTGGTGGATGCCTCGGGGAACGGTGCGCAGAGGCCATGACCGTTAAGGCGCAGTGCCTCACTGAAGGTGTCGGCGTCGCAAGCTTGCCCGGCCGGTATAAATATCATAGGAGAGTGGGGCAGAAAGGGGGCAATGACAAATCCGCGGCCTCGTGTTTGTTCCAGGCAATGGTCCGACATCCCGCCGCAACATTCAGTTGCACCGGGGAGCCTGTACTTGAACGCGTAAATGTGTTTTGTCATTACTTTTTAATTTCTTTAGCAACGAAGTCGAATGGATATGCCTCGGTGATTTCAGCCTCGATGAAGTCGCCGGGCTGGGCGTCCGAACCATAAACCGTATAGGTCATGTCCACCTCGGGGCTGTCCCATTGCGAACGGCATATCAGTTTGTCGCCTTCACGTTCGTCTACAAGCAGGCGAACCTTCTGACCGACCATTTCTGATGTCAGTCCGTCGCTGATATTTTCCTGCAGTTCCATCAGACGGTCCAGACGCTGCTGCTTGGTCTCCTCGGAAACGTTATCCTCATAATGCAGCTGGGCGTAGGTGTCTTCCTCCTCCGAATAGGCGAATGCACCCATGCGGTCGAATTTCTGCGTGCGCACGAACTCCATAAGCTCCTCAAAGTCGGACTCGGTCTCGCCGGGGAAACCGACCATCAACGTGGTGCGGATCTTGATGCCGGGTACACGCTCGCGTATCTGCTTCAGCAACTCTAAAGTCTTTTCCTTGTCTATGTGGCGGCGCATGGCCGTCAGTACGTTGTCCGAAATATGCTGCAACGCGATGTCCAGATATTTGCACACGTTGTCGCGGCGTGCCATTACGTCGAGGATGTCCATGGGGAAGTCGGCCGGATAGGCATAGTGCAGACGAATCCATTCCACGCCCGGAACTTCGGCCATGCGGTCGATCAGTTCCGCAAGATGATGCTTGCCGTCTATGTCCATGCCGTACGACGACAGATCCTGGGCTATGACGTTGAATTCCTTCACGCCTTTTGACACGAGGTCCCGTACTTCGTCGATAATCTCGTCGGCAGGGCGTGACTTGTGCCGTCCTGTTATAAGAGGAATGGCGCAGAAAGCGCAGAAACGGTTGCATCCCTCCGAAATCTTGAGATAGGCGCTGTGCGGAGGAGTGGTGAGGTCGCGTTCCCATACCTTGGGCGTCTGCTGCCCGGCAAGGTCGGGGAGCGAGTCTATGAATCCCGTCCAGTCGAATTTGCCGTACCAGGTGTCCACTTCCGGCATCTCGGCGGGAAGCGAATCACGGTAACGCTCGGAAAGGCATCCCATCACCACGATGTGGCCTATCTTGTGTTTCTTCTTAAGCTCGGCCAGTTCCAGCAGCATCATCACCGACTCCTCTTTGGCATCGCCGATGAAGCCGCAGGTGTTCACCACCACATATTCGCCATTCGGGGTGTCGGAATCGTGTTCCGTCTCATAACCCTTCGCGGCCAGGCGGCGCAGCAGACGCTCCGAATCAATCAGATTCTTGGAGCATCCCATGGTCACTATGTCTATCTTGTTTTTTCTGTACATGTGGCGTTATCAGATAGCGTTGCCGAACAGCGAGCGTACGAATTCGTCAGGGTGGAATATCTGCAGGTCCTGAATCTTCTCGCCGAGACCGATATATTTTACCGGAATCTTGAACTGATGGCTGATGCCGATCACGACGCCACCCTTTGACGTACCGTCCAGCTTTGTTATGGCCAGATTGTTGACTTCGGTGGCGGCTACGAACTGACGGGCCTGTTCGAATGCGTTCTGTCCCGTGGAGCCGTCCAGCACCAGCAGAATCTCCTGCGGAGCGTCGGGCACCACGCGCTTCATGACGTTCTTAATCTTGGTGAGCTCGTTCATCAGACCGACCTTGTTGTGCAGACGACCTGCCGTGTCAATTATCACCACGTCGGCGCCCTGAGCCTTGGCCGAGCTGACGGTGTCGAAAGCCACGGCAGCCGGGTCGCTGCCCATCTTCTGTTTCACGACCGGTACGCCCACGCGCTCGCCCCAGATGTCAAGCTGCTCTATCGCGGCTGCGCGGAACGTATCGGCTGCGCCAAGCACCACCTTGTAGCCGGCTTGCTTGTACTGGTAAGCCAATTTGCCGATGGTCGTGGTCTTGCCCACTCCGTTGACGCCGACCACCATTATGACGTACGGTTCACCCTTGGTGTCGGGTATCTCAAAATCCTCAAGTTGGCCGGAATTCTCCGGCTTCTCAAGCATTTTGGTTATTTCGTCTGCGAGGAGGGTGCGCAACTCCTCGCTGCCCACGTACTTGTCCTGGGCCACACGTTTCTGCAGACGGTCTATTATCTCCAGAGTGGTGTCGGTGCCTACGTCGCTGGTAACAAACGCCTCCTCAAGATTGTCAAGGACTTCGTCGTCGACCGAACTCTTGCCGGCGATGGCGTGCGAGATCTTGCTCCATACGCTTTCCTTGGTCTTGGTCAGACCGCTGTCCAGGGTTTCCTGCTCCTGGCGGATCTGCTCCTGGTCTTTCTTCTTACGCGAAAAAAAATCTTTGAATCCCATAATATCTAAATAAGGGTATATGCTGCCGAATAACCGGCACACGCCGCAACGAACATCAGGCATGTGCCGATTATTTCGGGGCTTTTAATCTACAAAATTAATTAAAAGAGACAACATATCAAAATAAAGGTAAATTCGGGATTGCGTATGAGCTTCCTCCTGAACTGAACGGCTCCGCGAGGGAGGATTACATCGAGATTCCGCCCTGGGCTTTGGCTGAGGAGGTGTCGTCGGGGTTGATGTTCAGGCCGGACTCCTTGACCTTCTCCTTGAGGTGGCCGAAGTTCCAGCTCAGGGTCAGGGCGACGCTCGGACTCCAGTTGGACCAGGATGCCGAACTTCGGGTGTCAGGTGTGTTGGTGTGCCATGTGCCGCCCTGATATGCGCGCAGGAAGTTCCAGGCGCTCAGTCCTACAGTCAGGGCGTTGTCCTTCAGGAAGCTCTTGTTGACGCCGAGTCCGTAATAGTAGTATCCGGTGCTGTATCCCTGCGAGGTTATCTGATGTATGGTCTGGCCGCCGCCTACATTGAACCTGAATCCCTTCGGGGCACTGTAGTTCCAGTTGATGCCGTAGTTGCCGCCCCAGCCGTGCGAACGCTGATTGATCTTGCGGGCGTTGATGTCGGTGTATCTGATGTCGCCGTTGACCGAGAGCGACATGGAGTTGGTGATGTTCCAGTTCAGAAAACCGCTGAGGCTCGTTATGCGGCGGCGTCCATAGTTGCCGTACGTCTCTATCGCAGTGATGCCCTCGTATCGCGTATAGTTTATGATGGAATTGTCGGTCTGTTCGTAGCTGAGCTTGACGTTGCCGCCTAACAGGCGTCCGAAGTTGGTGTATGTGAGGGACACCACATTGTTGTGCTCGCTGGTCAGGTCCGGATTACCGGTCTGTGTCATCTGGTCAGAGAGCTTGGTGACATGGGGATTTACCTGCGACAGCGAAGGGCGCGATATGCGCATCTGGTAAGCCAGACGCAGGTTGGTGGCCGGTCCGAAGATATAGGTGACGGCAGCATTGGGCACCCAGTCGTTGAGATGCGAGGTAAATCCTGTCTTTGCGGCGTCATGATATTCCAGATTCATTACGGTATGTTCGTACCGGATACCGGCTGTAAGTCCCACCTTGCCGCCGAACGAACCGTTATAGGCCGCATAGCCGGCGTATATGTCCATGTTCTGACGGATGTCGTCGCTATTGTCCGAGGCGGGCCGCATAGTCTCCATGCTGTCGCCGACGTTAAACTGCGAAATGGCTGAGTTGCGGCGGAATATTCCCTTGAATCCCGCGTCGAGCGTATGGGTGCCGTTGCCGAACGGATTGGAGTAATCGGCCTGTACGGTATGCTGACGTGTATATTCGTGATTGATGTTTTCCCGCCAGGGCGTGAGGATGGTATAGTTGTCGCCGTTGAAATCGTGGTTAGTGAAGTCCAGGAAGTTCTTGCCGAAATCGAACATATACGCGAAGATGATGCGGTGCGAGGCCATGTCGTTGAATCCTATGCGGTAAGATGCGTTGGCCGATGCACCCTGATTCAGGACACTGCCGCGAGTCATATCGGTATCATAGCTCCACCGTTTGGCTCCCGAGGCATCGTACATGGTGCTGGTGCCGGAGAACTGCTTGATGTGTCCGTTGACGTTGTTGAAGCTTCCGCCCATCGTGAAAAGGTGACGGGCCGACGGTTCCCAGCTCATGTTGAGTCCGGCCTGTTCGTAACCGAAGCCGGATTTCTGTTTCATTTTGCTTTTCAGAAGTCGGTCGGTTTCGGAGTTCAGATATGTGGTGGAAGTTTCGTTGATGTTCTTGTTCGGCATGATACCATCCATCGCACCGGTAGCGTTGAGGCTTATCATCACCTTATCGGCCTTGATGGTGCCGTAAGCGCTGAGATAGGCCTGCTTCGTGCCGTATCCGGCCGCCAGGGTGCCGGAGTAGCCGTCGCGGCGCTGCTGGGTCTCCGTAATCAGGTTCAGGATTCCTCCGAAACCCTCGGCATCGTATTTGGCGCCGGGTTCGGTCAGCACCTCTATCTTCTTGACCGACTCGGCCGGCATGGCCTTGAATATCTTCTGGTAGTTGGCTTCCATCATCACGTCTTCCTTGCCGTTGACGTAGATCTTGAAGCCCGAATTTCCGTTGATCTGTATATTGTCCTGTGCATCGACAGTGACCATAGGCACCTTCTTCAGAGCATCGAGCAGGGTTTGGCCTTTGGCCGACTCGTCTTCGCTTACATCGTAGGTCAGCTTGGCGCCGTCGGACTTTATCACCTCTTTCTGTGCCGTGACCACGAAATCGTCGAGATTGACGGATACTTCCGGTTCCGGAACCGTGTCCGCAGGCTCCTGTGCCAGGGTAGTGAGGGTGCCTGCCGACATCAGCAATGCCGGTAACAAATATATGCTTTTCATTTCAGTTCAGTTATTTAGTGGAGTTTGCGAGGAAATCGGTATAAGCGTTAATCAGCTGTTCGGGGGTGATTCCGAAAGACGAGAGTCGGTCGAAGAAGTAGTTTGCCTCGTGGTCGAAGAAATACTCCTTGCGCATCTGCAGTATTCTGTCGGCGGCATTGGGAGCGACAAAATATCCGATGCCCCTTTTCATGTAGATGAGTTCCTGCTGTTGCAGCCAGACGAAGGTGCGCATCACGGTGTTTGGGTTCACGCCCGCCTCGATGGCGTAGTCGCGCACCGAGGGGAGCCGGCTTTGGTCCGGCAAGTCCCCGCGGACTATGGAATCCATCAACGAGTCCGCTATCTGCAGATATATCGGTTTGTTGTCGTTGAAATTCATCGGCCTATCACGTACTGTTTCTTAAATGTGTAATACGTCAGCCAGCAGAAAAATACTGTGCCTGCGAATACAGCGCCGATTATGATCCAGAAGCGTACGGTGTGCGACACGAGCCATTCTACCTCGTAGCCGTGCGTGATCATGTAGCTTACAGAGAATCCCAGAATCATGGCGAACAGGAATATGAGACAAACCCAGATGCCGGAAGTCTTCAGGAACGACAGGCGCGGCCATTGTATGGCTCCATAGAAGTAAGTGGAGAGGATGAACGACATAATCACAGCGTTCCTGATGAAAGCGGACCAGGAGGAGGAGAAAAGTTCATCCTGCGGCCAGTAGAACCCGGCAAACTCGTGGAACATGATCAGTGAACCTATGTTGCGTCCTATCTCGATCATAGGGTAGGCTACGGCTATGAGCAGGAATCCCCCCACGAATACGCTAAAAAACGCCAACCAGTATTTGTCGGTATTTGATGCCGGAGTCATCAGGGTGCTGAGGCGTCCTCCCTTACTTTTCATTGACGAGAACACCATGGACGCGACCACTATCCATGTAATCATGCCGAATCCGATATACAGCTCTATTACTCCGTGCGGATCGCCCGATGAGCTGAGAAGCCCGTTTATCAGTCCGATTCCCATCCACGCGCCCCAGAATATGAGCGTGCGCATCACAATGGCCTTCCTGTTTTCGCAGAACTGTTTGCGAGCCAGAGCCATGAAGCGGCTGAAGCCATCCATTTCCTTATATTGTACTGTAGTTTCCATAATTTACTGATCTAAGTTTATTTTTCGATTTTAGATGCACCGCTACTCTGTGTGTGCAGATCGTTGCACTTAAGCTCGGTTATATCTGCGAACGAGGCTCCCGCCAGATTGACGAATGCATGTTCATATTCTCCCTTGACGTCTACTTTGCCGGCACCGTTCACGTTTATAGTCAGAGTCTCGCCCTGAATCTTGTCCATATCGACCTTCCCCGCACCGTTGATGGTGACCGTGTTATTTGCAATTTTGCTGTCGTCGATATCGATGTCGCCGGCTCCGTTGGATTCCATATACAGTACCTGCGTGTCGATGTTCTTGATGTCCACGTCGCCGGCCCCATTGACCCGAAGCAACGTCAGGTCGGGAGCGCTTACGATTACGGTTATCTTACGGTTACGAGCGCTGAACGATCCATGGTGTTCATCCTCAATCTTTAGCAGACTGTCGTTGACGCTTGTGATCACGTTTTTGCCTATCTCTTTAGGCATCGTCACCGTGACAGAATAGGGACCCTGGGTGTACTCCAGGTCACATGCGCCGTTCACCTCAATCTTGTTGAAGTCCTTAAGGTCGAGCCGGCGGGTTATTGTCTCTACGTTTTTCTTGACCTTTACAATCCGGCATGAGGAGAGGAAAGGCACTGAACTCACTGCGATGGCTGCGACCGCCAGGTATGTTATATGCTTGTTCATGATCTTTCTACGAATAATTGGTTGATAAGTTCGGGATTGCTGTTGGTAAGCTCGAACAGAGTCTCGAGGTTTACTTCTGTCTCGCGGTCGGGGTCGTCGAGGAATTCCACAACATTGAAGCCTCCAGGCATCGGAATGGAGAACAGGGCGCGTTTGGCCTGCTCGGGATCCTGTGTGTATCCGAAACGCAGTTTGGTCTGTATGTCGATCATGGGCCGGTTCAGCAGGATGCGGTTGTTGTCGGCTATCACGACATGGTCCAGGATGTTCTCCACATCATATACCTGGTGGGTGGATATGATAATGGTCTTGTCGTCGGTCATAGCCGCGGTGATTGCCGCGCGGAACATACGCTTGGCCGTGATGTCAAGCCCGTTGGTAGGCTCGTCCAGAAGCAGTATGGATGTGTTGCATGCCAGCGCGAAGCTCAGGAACGCCTTCTTTTTCTGACCCAGGGAGAGAGCGCCGAGATTGATATTGCCCGGCAGGGCGAATATATCGAGGATGCTGTGCATCAGGTCGAGGTTGAACTTTGGATAGAATACGCTGTTGATGCGTACATATTCATCGAGGGTGATGTGAGGGAGGTCAAATTCTTCGGGGACGATAAATATGTCGTTGAGGAAATTCACCTGACGGTCGGAAGGGATGTAGCCGTTGCAGAGCACCTGTCCCGAACGGGGACGGAGCAGACCGGCCGTGAGGTAAAGCATGGTGCTTTTGCCCACTCCGTTGCGGCCGAGAAGTCCGCATACCGTGCCGGGCTCTATCTGTAACGACAGATTGGACAGCACCGGAACATTGCGGCGGTATGAAAAACATACATCTTTAAAAGCTATCATAGTGTATTAGTGTATTAGTACACCGCAAAATTAATACATTATTCCGGAACCGCAAAATTTTCCGCATAATTCTTTCAAAAAAAACGCAAAAAAATCACCTCCGTTTCCGAAGGTGATTCTAATATGCTATGATTAAGCTGTTTAGACATTAATCATGAAATCATGTCAGCTGAATGTGATTTTACATCATGCCGCCCAT
>DESI01000039.1 GCA_002361235.1 Porphyromonadaceae bacterium UBA3318
CCGCCCATTCCGGGGGCGGGAGCGGGCATGGCGGGTGTGTCCTCCTTCTTGTCGGCGATGACGCATTCGGTAGTGAGGAACATACCGGCGATGCTGGCGGCGTTCTCCAGAGCTACGCGGGTAACCTTGGCGGGATCGATCACGCCGGTCTCGAAGAAGTTCTCGAACGTGTCGGTGCGGGCGTTATAACCGTAGTCACCCTGTCCTTCGCGAACCTTCTGCAGGATTACGGCACCTTCGACACCTGCATTGGCCACAATCTGGCGCATCGGCTCCTCGATGGCGCGACGGATGATGGCGATACCGGTGTTCTCGTCGTCGTTGTCACCCTTCAGCTCGTCAAGTGCCGAGAGGCAGCGGATGTATGCCACGCCGCCGCCGGGTACGATACCCTCGGCGATGGCTGCGCGGGTTGCGCTCAGCGCATCGTCCACGCGGTCCTTCTTCTCCTTCATCTCCACCTCGGAGGGAGCGCCGATATAGAGCACTGCCACACCGCCGGCCAGCTTGGCCAGACGCTCCTGCAGCTTCTCCTTATCGTAGTTGGAAGTAGTGGTCTCGATCTGAGCCTTGATCTGGTTGACGCGAGCTGCGATGGCGTCGCTGTTGCCGCCGCCGTTCACGATGGTGGTGTTATCCTTGTTTACGGTTACCTTCTCGGCAGTGCCCAGATCCTGTACGGTGGCCTGCGACAGCTGCATCCCCTTGACCTCGCTGATGACTGTGCCGTTGGTCAGGATGGCGATATCCTCAAGCATCTCCTTGCGACGGTCGCCGAAGCCGGGAGCCTTGACGGCGCAGATCTTCAGAGAACCGCGCAGACGGTTCACAACCAATGTGGCCAGAGCCTCGTTGTCGACATCCTCGGCTATGATCAACAGGGGACGGCCGGACTGAGCGACAGCCTCCAATACGGGAAGCATATCCTTCAGGTTGGAGATCTTCTTATCGTAGAGGAGGATATAGGGATTCTCCATCTCGCATTCCATCTTGTCGGAGTTGGTCACGAAGTAGGGGCTGATGTAACCGCGGTCGAACTGCATACCCTCGACCACGTCTACCGAAGTCTCGGTGCCTTTGGCCTCCTCGACGGTGATGACGCCTTCCTTCTTTACCTTCTTCATGGCCTCGGCGATGAGACGGCCTATCTCCTCGTCGTTGTTGGCCGATACGCGGGCCACGTCCTGGATCTTCTTGATGTCGTCGTCAACCTCGACGCTCTGGGCCTTGATGCCCTCAACAACCTTGGACACGGCCTTGTCTATGCCGCGCTTCAGGTCCATGGGGTTGGCGCCGGCTGCAACGTTCTTGAGACCTACGTTAACAATGGCCTGGGCCAAGACTGTAGCGGTGGTAGTACCGTCACCAGCCTGATCGCCGGTCTTGGAGGCTACTTCCTTCACGAGCTGGGCGCCCATGTTCTGGAACGGATCCTCCAGCTCGATCTCGCGTGCTACGGTCACACCGTCCTTGGTGATGTGCGGTGCACCGAATTTCTTTTCGATAATAACGTTGCGGCCTTTGGGACCGAGTGTAACCTTCACGGCGTCGGCCAGTGCGTCAACGCCGTTCTTAAGCTCCTCGCGAGCTTTGATGTTGAATTTTATTTCTTTTGCCATGGTTTTGCTAAATTGTAATCAGAGTTATCAGAGTTATCAGAGTAATCTGTTCGTTGCCGACGCTATCAGTCGATGACTGCGAGCACATCGCTCTGACGCATGATGAGATATTTGGTGCCCTCGAGTTCGATTTCTGTTCCGGCATATTTGCCGTACAATACTTCGTCGCCTGCCTTGAGAATCATGGGATCGTCCTTGGTGCCCTGTCCTACGGCCAATACTTTGCCGCGAAGCGGTTTCTCTTTTGCTGTGTCGGGAATGATGATGCCGCTGAGGGTCTTTTCTTCTGCTGCCGTCGGCTCAATCAGAACGCGATCGGCAAGAGGTTTGATATTCATATTATATATATTTAATAATTTCGTTAATGTATCCGCCGTGGGGGACGGAATCTTTCGGTTGCTACTGTATGTACAAAATGCGTGCCAAATGGTTCAAATCCATAGGCACGCATTAAGACTCTTTAATATAGGCATATCCGCGGGATAAAGGCATAGCAGCGAATATAGGCATATCCGCGGGATATGCCCACAGTTGCCGTTTGATGGGGCTATATGCTTATTTTGTCAGGATGTATGAGCGGTCGGGGGAGAGGGCGCCCGTGAGACGGCCTTTCTTCACCTTGAACTCCTGGCCGTAGACCTTGTCGCGGTATGTGCCGTCGGGCAGTCCGGTGGGGAGATTGACAAAATTGGCAAAACTGCCGACATTTACCACACCCGCGCCTTTCTTGCCACGGTTCACCAGCCATACCTGACCGTCTTCGGAGAACTGCAGGTCTTCCTTCTGTCCGCGCATGGCATGACGGAACTTGTTGACCGCCGCAACTTCCGGGTGCTTGAACTCGTCGTTGCCACGTGCGCCCAACACATTATTGCCGAAATAATTGTCGCGTGTCGAGCCGGCGGGACGTGAGAAGAACAGGGGAGTGCCGTTCTGACGTGCCGTAAGGAACACCCACGCCGTGCGTATCTGATCGTCGGTTAGGTGTGCCGATTCATTGGCGTTGCAGTAAGTGTCGTGGCTCTCCACCCATGTTGTCAGATATTCAGGTGCCGCTTCATGGTGCCAGTTCTTCAGGTCGACGCCGCTTGCCGAACGTTTGTCCAGAGCCTCACGCAGCACGTGACCGTAGGAAGATGCCGTCTGGCCCATATAGTCGGCATATTCAGACTCCGGAACACCCTTGTCCTGCAGCACCTCGCCATAGATGAACAGCGAGTCCTCGGGCAATGCCATGCGCACGCCCTTCACAGCCTTGCGGCCCAGAGCCACGTCCCAGAAATCGTTTTCCTTCACGCCCTTGTCCTTGGGGTCGGAGTGAACGCCTATGTGCTTGGCGGTGTCATAGCGGAAGCCACGTACGCCCATACGGAGCAACTCGTTGACGAATTGCATGTAATACTTCTGGAAATCTGGATTCTCGGTGTTGACGTCAGGCAGACCGCCCACTCCCATCAGTGTACATTCCGTGCGGTCCTGATAGTTGGAGATGGGACGCAGGCCATTGCTGTGGAACATCTTGTCGCGACCGCCCACAGCCTTGTAGAATTCCGGCGAAACGGCGTCGATGTCAAAGGCCGTGTGGTTGGGCAGTACGTCCACTATGACGCGGACATTATACTTTGCGGCGGAGTCGAGCATGGCCTGCATCTGTTCCTTGCTGCCCAATATCTTGTTGCCTACCTTCCAGTCCGTGGGCTGGTAGTAGTAATACCAGTTGCCTTTTTCCACTTTCGGGTCGAAGATTTCGGCGCACGATCCCTCGGGAGCGTAATGAGGCTGGACGGGAGAGGTTTGGATCATAGTGTATCCGGCATCGGCAATCTCGTGCATGCTGCGCGCTATCTCCGGGAAGTTCCATGACCATACGTGCAATATCACATCTTCGTTGGTTGCATCGGGATTGACGGTGATGCGGTCTTTGGACATGGCCGGCACTGCGGCCATCGTCGCCATGGCTACGAACATTGAAAGTTTTTTCATATAGGTTGTTGTTTGGTTTCTCACGGTGAGTTATAACATCACAAATGTAGTCACTTTTTTTGAAATATACAAATTGGTCATTTAATGATGTGTAAATTGATTCCAATTGTGTTGAACTTTAGGCTCAATGAGTGCCAGACGTTTGGTTATATAATCAATAACGAGTAAATTTGCAGAGGGTAAAATATATCCGTATTGCCAATGGAAAATCAAAAACAGAGATATTCGCGCCTTGTGTCCATCCCGGAGATAGGCGAGGAGGGCGTGAGGAAACTCAATGCATCGCATGTACTGATGATAGGCTGCGGGGCGTTGGGTTCGATGTGCGCCATGTATCTTGCCGCATCGGGAGTGGGGCACCTAACGATAGCAGATTTCGATACCGTAGACATATCCAACCTGCAGCGTCAGCTCTTCTTCACCGAGCAGGATCTCGGCAGGTCGAAAGCGCAGGTTCTTGCTTCGCGAATCAACGGCCTCAATTCCGAGACTGAGGTGACTGTACTTGAAAAACTGATACGATCGGTTTATGATTTAGGTGACATAACTGCATACGACGTAATAATAGATGGCAGCGACAATCCGCATACCAAGTTGCTGACCGACCGCCTGAGTGCCGATTCGGACGTGCCGTGCGTCATAGCCGGCGTGCGCGGGTTTGAATGCCAGATCATGACATGTGTGCCAGGATCGGTGCGATATGCCGATGTGTTCGGCGAGGATGCCGCCTTCAGCGGCTTCACGCCTTGCAGCATCGGCGGCGTGCTCGGGCCGACTGCAGGCGTGGCGGCAAGCCTTCAGTGCGCAGAAGCCGTGAAAATTATTGCCGGAACAGGAAAGCCACTGACCGACAGACTGCTGGCCATGAACCTGCTCGATATGTCGGTGAATGTATTAAGTATTTAAATCACAGAAAACAAATCACATAAAGGTGAACGAAATAATAAGCATATCGCATTACTCGGAGAAATCCGCAAGAGTAAAGATTGCGAACCGTGTGGTCGCATCCAAGGTGCAACCGGGACAATTCGTGATAATCAAATTTTCAGAAACAGGCCAGCGCATACCATTCTCCGTGGTGGAATGCGACGGGGAGACCGGAGAGCTTGACATCATAATACACCGTGCCGACGGACTGGACGAGATACTCGGCCTGATTCAGGAGGGCGGAGTGTTGCCCGATCTGCTCGGCCCGCTCGGAATGCCGGCGGTGATAGACGAAAACAAGGCGATGCTGTTCATCGGCGACGGCGCCGGCTTTGTGCCGTTGCTGCCGTTGATACACGAAGCCCGCAGAAAGGGGTGTCAGGTGCATGCCATCGTGTCCGAGCAGTCGTCGCAGACCAAATGCCTGCTCGGCGACATCAACAGCGCCTGCAACGACCTGACCGTGGCCAGCGAGGACACAGTGCCCGAAATAGTCAGGAAATGGATCGAAATGTACAAGCCTGACAAGATGGTGTTCTCAGGCCCCACGATGCTTATGAAGAATCTTACGGCAATTGCCCGTGAGCATAATATCCCGGCTGACTGTGTGCTGAACATGCTGATGATAGACGGCATAGGAATCTGCGGCGTGTGTCGTGTCATGATAGGAGGCGTGCAGAAGCAGACCTGCATAGACGGTCCTGTCTTCAACGCCTGGGATGTGGATTTTGATTATATATTGAACCGTCAAAGATCATTCGTATGAATTCGGATATAGAGGAGATATTTGACCGCGGCCGCGACGAGCAGTGGCGCGTGGAACTGCGCCAGACCATGACGCCGAAACAGCGCACGGCCATACCGCGTGTCAGGATGCCGGAGCTGGATCCGGCGTTCCGTATCAGCAACAACCGCGAAGTGGGCGAGGGCCTGAGCGTGGAGCAGGCCGTACTGGAGGCAACTCGTTGCCTGGACTGCGCTAACCCCGGATGCGTCAAAGGGTGTCCGGTACATAATGACATTCCCGGTTTCATCAAGAACTTGGAGCGGCGTAATTTCCGTGAGGCCATCAATGTGCTGCACCGCACCACGGTGCTCCCCGCCGTTTGCGGCCGTGTGTGCCCGCAGGAGAAGCAGTGCGAAGGCAACTGCACATATCTTAAGATGGGCAAGAAGGCCGTGTCTATCGGCGCGTTGGAGCGTTTTACCGCGGACATAAACCGTACGTTCGACCGTTTTATTCCGCAGCCTCCTTCGACGGACGACGTCAGTAAGCGTCCCACATATCCCATCAAGGTGGCTGTGGTCGGTTCCGGTCCGTCGGGCCTGGCTTTCGCCGGTGACATGGCCCGCAGAGGTTACAAAGTTACGGTGTTCGAGGCTTTGAGCCAATTCGGAGGCGTACTTAAGTACGGTATACCGGAATTTTGCCTTCCCAACAAGATTGTAGACCGCGAGATTCAGAAACTGCGCGATATGGGCGTGGAATTCATAAAGGATTGCTTCATCGGGCGCACTCTAAGCTACGAGGATCTTCACAAGCTCGGTTATAAAGGCCTGTATCTGGCCACGGGTGCGGGCAAGCCGCGTTTCATGGGTATCAAAGGCGAGAACATACCCGGCGTGATGACCGCCAACGAGTATCTGATTCGCCTCAACCTGCTTGGCAACGCCATGTTCGGTAAGAATTCCGTGGCTGTCAACGGCAAGCGGGTCGCAGTAATCGGAGGCGGAAACACCGCTATCGACGCGGTGCGTTTCGCTGTGCGCAACGGTGCCGAGGAGGCCATGATAGTTTATCGCCGCAGCATGGAGGAGATTCCTGCGCGCGAGGAGGAGATTCGCCACGCCAAGGAAGAGGGTATCAAATTCTTTACCCTGCACAATCCCGTGGAATACATAGCCGACGAGAACGGCCGTCTGTGCAAGATGCTGCTGCAGCGCATGGAATTAGGTGAGCCGGACGAATCGGGACGCCGCTCGCCGGTGCCGGTGGAGGGCGACATCGTCGAGGTCCTCGTAGACATCGTTGTGGTCAGCGTGGGCTATCTGCCCAATCCTCCCGCATCCATTCCCAATATGATAACCGGCAAGGGGGGCCAGATCGAGGTGGACGACGAGACGCTGAAGTCATCGTCCAACGGCGTGTATGCCGGCGGCGATATAGTGCGCGGGCCGGCCACGGTTATCCTGGCGATGGGAGACGGCAGAAAAGCCGCAGCCTCAATGGCCGCGGCTTTCGAGGAGGCTATGGACAAAATCAAGCTGTAAGCCTCCGTAATTCTTCGGAGTTTCAGGCGTTGTGATCCAGATGCACGTCCATCTGCGGGAACGGGAAACTGAAGCCTTTCTCGGGAAGCTCCTTATAGATCCGCTCGTTTATGTCGAAATAGAGCGGCCAATAGTTGGAAGCATGAGTCCACGCACGGACCACGAAATTGATTGAGCTGTCCGCCATTTCGTTCAGACCGACGAATGGCGGACGCTCTACTTTATTCTGTACGCTCACCACGCGCTTGTCTATCAGGTTCTGCTGCTTGTACATCTCGTCGTCCTCGATGTATTTCTTCACCACGCGCGGGTCGCTCTGAACTATCTCCATCAGAGTTTCCTTGGCCTTGTCCAGATCGGTTCCGTAAGCCAGGCATACGGTCCAGTCCACGCGACGGTACGATTCGAGCGAATAATTGTTGATCGAGCCGGTGGAAAGGGCACCGTTAGGCAGGATGATGGCCTTGTTGTCAACGGTGTTGATGACGGTGTTGAACAGCTGGATGGACTTGACGGTACCGGTGTATCCGTTTACCTCGATGAAGTCTCCAACCTTATAGGGCTTGAGCAGCAGGATCAGGACTCCGCCGGCAAAGTTCTGGAGCGTGCCGCTCAGTGCCATACCGATGGCGACGCCGGCCGAGGCGAAGATGGCCAGGAAGCTGCTGGTCTCCAGCCCAAGGATGCCGATGATGCTTATGACCAAAATGAAGTACAGCACCATCCTGATGAGTGACAGCACGAAAGTTGTCAGGGACTGATCTATATGGCGGTGTGTCATGACGTTGTACACCATCTTGTATAGCTTGCGGATGATGTAGCGACCGACGTAGAACACCAGGATGGCTATACCGACTTTCAGACCGAACGAAATCAGACCGTTCACCATTTTCTGAATCAACTCGTCGAAACTGAGGCCCTCCAGACCTTTCCAGAACGATTGCGTTGAGACTTCGGACACCGGGATCTGCGGCGTGGGAATCTGTTCTGCCTGTGCCGACAGAAAACTTAATATACTTGCTAAGTTCATATTCAATTCAACGGGGTTATTGTGTGTTTAATTATCGTGATTAATCCTGATTTATCGGGATTAATACTGAGTTAAAAATCTCGGAGCTGAAGGCGCACGACGTTCTCCACATGATGCGTGTGGGGGAACATGTCGACGGGCTGTATGTCGGTTACCTTGTAGTCATGGTCAAGCAGTGCGAGGTCGCGGGCCTGTGTCGCAGGGTTGCAGCTGACATAGACCAGCACCGACGGCTTGGCGCGCAGTATCACGTCCACCACATCCTGATGCATTCCCGCGCGTGGCGGGTCGATGATCATGATGTCGGGACGGCCATGAGCGGCGACGAAGTCGTCGGTCAGAATGTCCTTCATGTCGCCGGCGAAAAACTCGGTATTGTCCAGTCCGTTCACTTCGGCATTGACGCGGGCGTCGGCCACGGCGGCCTCCACATATTCGATACCGATAACCTTGCGGGCCTGACGCGCCACGAAGTTGGCTATGGTGCCTGTGCCGGTGTACAGGTCATAGACCAGCGGCTTTTCAGCTCCGGGTATCTCCTTGTCAAGACCGGCGAAACGTCGTGCCACCTTATATAGTTCGTATGCCTGGTGTGAGTTGGTCTGATAGAAAGACTTGGCGTTGACGCGGAATTTAAGGCCCTCCATTTCCTCGAGGATATAGTCGCGGCCGTTCCATACAACCACTTCCTGGTCGGCGATGGTGTCGTTTACCTTGAGGTTGACCACATACAGCAACGATGTCACGTCGGGGAAGCGTTGCTGAAGCGAAGTCATGACCTCCGAAATCTTTTCGGGATTGTCCTCGCCGAAAGTCACGACTATCATCTTCTCGCCGGTGGAGGCGGTGCGGATCATCAGCGTGCGGAGCAGACCGTGATTCTCGCGGATGTTGTAGAAGCACCAGCCTTGTTTCCCGGCCTCGTCATAGATGAAATTGCGCACTTCGTTGCCGAAATCCTCCTGCAGGTGGCAGGCGTCTATGTGCAGCACTTTGTCGAATGCTCCGGGTATATGGAAGCCCAATGCATCGGGACGGTCGGTAAACTCCCGGCCTGACTTGATGTCCTCCCAGCTGCGCCATTTCTTGGCGCTGAAGGTGTATTCCATCTTGTTGCGGTAGCACCAGATGTTTTCCGAGCCGAGGATGGGCGAGACGAGCGGAATCTCCACTTTGGCGATGCGCAGAAGGCAGTCCTCCACCTGCTGCTGCTTCCAGCGCAACTGTTCGGTGTAGGGGAGATGCTGCCATTTGCATCCGCCGCATAGTCCGAAATGCGCGCACTTCGGCTCGACGCGTGATTCCGACGGACGTATCATGTTTGCGATATGTCCCTCGGCATAGCTGTGTTTCTTGCGGTCTATCTGTATGTCGGCTATGTCGCCCGGCGCACCGTAGGGTATGAACACCACGATGTTGCACTCGTCCTCGGGACGCCATTTCACCTTGGCGACGGACTTCCCTTCGGCAGCGATACCTGTTATCTCGATGCCCTCCAGCAGTGGCAGCGGTTTCTTCTTTCTTCCCATAGTTTGATTTGCTGTTATCGCGGAATATGCGATTTGTCTGCAAAATTACTATAAAATTTCCAAATATAATAATACCGCATCGACTCTCGTTTAATTATGCGATAACCCCGAGTGCTTGCTACCTCGTTAAAAACAAGAAACATGACCGACAACCAATCTACGCCCCGCAAAGGCAAACCCCAGTTTACCCTTTCCTTTCTCCTCCTGTCCGTAACTTTCTGCGTATGTATCATCGTGGCTAATCTGATAGAGATCAAGACCATAGATGTGGCCGGCGTCACGCTGACGGCAGGCATGATTATCTTCCCGCTTAGTTACATCATCAACGACTGTCTGGTGGAGGTCTACGGCTTCCGCAAGGCGCGCATCGTGATATGGCTTGGCTTCGCCATGAACCTGTTCGTCACGTTGGCGTTGCAGTTAGCCATAATATTGCCCGGCTCAGCAGACTGGACGTCGCAGGATGCGATGGAGGCCGTTTACGGCGGTGTGCCACGCATATTGTTCGCGTCATTTGTGGCATTCGTGACCGGTTCGCTGGCTAATGCCTGGGTAATGAGCCGCATGAAGCTCGCCTCCGGCGGCAAACGCTTCTCGTTGCGCGCCATCGTCAGCACGATAGTGGGAGAGGGTCTGGACTCTCTGATATTCTTCCCGATAGCCTTCGGCGGCGTGTTGCCATGGAGCGTCGTGATCGGCCTGATAGTGGCCCAGACCCTGCTGAAAACAGTCTACGAGATTCTTGTGCTCCCCGTCACTATCTACACTGTGCGCCGCCTCAAGCGCCTTGAATCCCTCGACACGTTCGACACCGACCTCCGCTTCACGCTGTTCAATTAAGATTCTAATCAGAGGAATTAGAGTTATTAGAGTTATCTGTCAGCCTGATTCTTATCAGAGGAATTAGAGGAATCAGAGCTATCTGCCGACCTACGACTTAGATTATTTTGATTAGAGCCGTCTTTGAGATGACTCTGATTTCTTTGATTGCTCTGATGACTCTGATTCTGATTGCCTTTGCAGGCGGCTATTCGTGCGCGGTACATTTCCTCGCGAATGCCGCCTTTCTGAAGGAATATGGCTTTGGCTCGTTCCATGACGCAATACAGCATATAGTCCAACTGATGGCATAGTGTCAAGGTTATATTACAGAATGCTTCGGCGTCCCGTTCTCGTAGTTTTGTCAGATAGATCTCCGGTTTATCATGCATTCTTGAGAACCGCCGTATCTGCGATACGCGGGGATCCTTGACTGACCATATAGTGAGATCATGATGCCTCATGTAATCCTCATAATCCTGCATTAGCTCAGCGAGAATGCCTTTGGCCACATTTGTCAGCTTTAGTTCCATCTCGCGCGAGGTCGCTGCATCTACCGAGCCCTCAACGATATTCTGTTTGCAGCTTCTGGCGGCTTGCACCATCTGGTCAACGGTCCTGTCACCGAATTTGGGAAGATATGTCTTCACAAATAGGTCGGTAATATCAACGATTATAAGGGATAGCTTATAGACATTCCAATTCTCATACTTATCCGTCGGCGCGATGAAATCCATGTTAGCCATAATTCGCAATATCGTTTGGTTATACGCGGCAACACAGCATAATGTACTATCACTTCATTGTGTGTATTGCCTCGTAGCGAAATTACAGATAATATCCCGCCTCAGCAAATTTTTGAGGATAAAAGTGTAATATTCAGTCCAATTTTATTACCATCTTATTACAACTCCTGAAAGCAGGCTCACCGATACCTCTAATCGCTCTGATTCCTCTGATAAGAGTAAGGCTCGTGATAAGAGTAAGGCTCGCCGATTCCTCTAATAGCTCTGATTCCTATGATAAAAATCAGGCTGGCAGATTGCTCTACTACATTACATTGGTTTTATCATAGACTCGATGAATGATATTTCAGCATCGGATAAATGATATTTTTTATAGAGCTGTGCATCAATCTCCTGAATGCTCTTGTTCCAATCAATGTCACTTCTTTTAGAAAAGTATTGCATTGGTACAAATTTATAAGTGTCCCTGGTCATATTTTTTAGTTTCCTTATACCAACCATAAATCGGAAAAACTTTGTACGACAATAAGTAACAACGTTGTTAGCTTCTTCCTCAGATGAGAATGGTGCAATAGCAAGGAATGTCTCAGTACAAAGAGTACACTGATCGCCTATGACACCTTGACCAATTATTCGAGCTGGAATCGGATTTCCTAACTGACCCGCAGCTCCGTCAGCTTTAGAAAGGAATACTTTCCAAGAGTTCATTATCTCGGCCCCTTTGTGGGGAATGAAGTTGTCTGGAAGGTAACGAATATCACGACTTCCATCGAAACGCCCTAAGACCTTTAAACTATTAGCAAATGGAGTTGTAGAGATTTCTGGTTCAGAGTTGGATACACCGAATGGATTTCGGGCAAGGACCTTTTCAGATAAATAATGCTTGGATTTGTCAATTACTTTGGATAGAATTGACAATGCACCCGCTTCTCGAATAATAACATCAGAATCATTATCATCAAGATAACGTGTCACTGATGAAATACCATTAGATGTATGTGAGAAAAACTTACATTTACCCTCATTGTAACTATCAATAAGGAAATAACAGATACCTCCTTCAATCGCAACATTGGAAAAACAATCCGATGCATTCAAGTAATCATGTAATACTTTAATATGATGATTACATAACATAGTTGCACGGAAATCATCTAATCCTTTACCTCCTGTCATCCATCGAGATGGCATAATCATGGATATATAAGATGGCTTTACTAAAGTAGCAATCCCGACAAACTTATCGTATATAGGTTTTGCACTTGAGCCACCTCCTCCATCAATTTCTTGATATGGAGGGTTGCCGACTATTGCATTGATTTTCACGTTATTTCCGACTAAGTCGCCCACTTTCTTGATGAAAAGGTCAGGCTGGTTTTTGATTTTGTTGATTAAGTCCTCGGGCGCCCACATATTGGTCTTGCCGTTACGGAAGCCGAGAAGTGTGCGACGAGTGATGGATTTGGCCATTCGCGTCTTGCAGATAACAAAGATGTTTTCTGCAACGGTTTTATCCCAAATGGTCTGATGTTCTTCGAGGGATTCCGGGGACAACATCTCGTTGCGCAGGCGTACACGGTAGATGTTATAAGCGAGGTAAAGAGGATAGAGACCCGACTTTGAGTTTATCTCAAGAAGTGGGCTGTCAGGGGAGAACACATCGGCTGTAACATCACCACGATCAACAAAGCGAGGTTCCTCTATTGTTTCTGTGAAATCTTCGTTGAAGAAAGTATATCCACCCAGACAGTCGCTCATGTGCATGTTAACAACACGCCACGGAGTCAAGACTGTTTCCTTGTCAGGGTTGCGGAAAGTGGCGAAGATAGCTGCAATGCGTTCGATACGCTCCTCAATGCTCAAGTGATCGGCAGCCCGCGCCATCTGACGGATGCGTTTGGCGGCGGCTGTAAAGATATCAGGATCGTAATATTGTTTGAATTCGCCAAATATCTCTTTGGTTACACCCCTTGGCATAAATTCTTCCCATGACAGGTCGTCTACCAGAGAAGTAAAGTTGTCAATGCTTAGCTCCATATCCTCATCTGTGATGTTAGCACCATAAATAAGTAGGGGCATACGGATGGATATACCGCGTAATATGGAGATAGCTTTGTCGCGACCCTCTTTCTTGGCTTTCAGTTCAGCGAGACGAGCCTTTTCTTCTTCGGTCAGCTCACGTTTCTTTTTCTTTTCGAGTTTTCCCTTTTCCTCGTATTCCTCGTTGGTCAGGCCCTGGTCGTTGACAGTTATGTCGTTAGTTTTGCCCATGGCCTTAGTCTGCCCTATGATGCCTTTGAGTTTCTCGAATTTGCTGATTTCAACGTCAGAGAGCCGCATCAGCTCGTCATTGTAGAGATAGCCATCCTCGAAGCCATGCCGGACCACGCGCTCGACATAAACACGTTTCAGTTGCTGAAGCATATTTTCTGTGTTGAGCTGCTTCATCTTACTGCCTTTAATCGAGATGATAGGACAGAAGTTCAGGAACTCTTCAAGTTGCTGACGGTCGGAACCGGATTGCTTGCCGGCTTTCGTGGAAATCTTGGCTGTTTCCGCTAATACTTTCAGAGTGCGGTCTGGAGCGAAGTCAAACACATAGCAGTCTTCTTTGACACGTCCATTGATAGTCGCCGGAGTCTGAACGCGGAAAATGGTCTGCATATATGCCGAGGCCGCAGTGTTGAAGCTACCCGACAGCATCAGTACCCCGGTCCAAGGCTTGATGCTGACACCAGTTGTAAGCCTACCGCAGGATAACGTGATAGTCCTTGTTTTGTCAGGGTCAGGTCCAATGGCTTTATTTACTTTTCGTAAAGCTTCCTCGTTGGCTTCTTCCTCATCGCCATCGCCGGCCACATTGACGATTTCAAACAACCCAAACACAGGGTGGTTACGTAGCATAGCCGATAGAGCCTTGGCGGCTTTCACGCTGGGCACCATCCAAAGAGTATGACGAAAGATATTGCGGTATCGTTTGTTGGCAAAAGGATACATACTTTCCTCATCTGTCTTTGTGAGAAGATTAAGGAAACTCTCGACGTGATTCTTATGAATGAAATTGCCTTCGTCATTTGTACGGAAGAATTCACGGAAGTTGAATGCGATGTCTTCATCGGCAAACTCATTCATCAGCCGTCCGAGGTCGTAAGTATAAATATTTAGTCGCGGCAGACCAGAGTATGGATTATAATCTCCTGGATGTGTCAAGTCCCAGTCAGCCTTGGCGCGTTGCTCCATTACATAATCCCAGGTGTAAATTTCTTCTTCCTTGAAATCATCAAGCAAATTGAAGGGTGTGCCACTAAGACGTAATATTTTAGTATTATCCTTAGTAAGCTCAGCCATAACAGCTTTGCCAAGTTCGGTTTGCGTACCCTCGTGAGCTTCATCAACTATTATGAGATCCCATGGAGTGGAGAAAACATCATTGTTCTTGTCAAAGTTGCCACCTACAAGTTCCGAACCCCGGAGATCCTGCATAGAGGCGAAGTATACGTAATGACATTCATTACGACTGGCGCGGCGTTCAAGATTCGAGAAGGTATCTCCTTTGGTTTTGGAACCGTATGCGTATTTGACATTGTCGTAAAATATCTTCTGAAAATCTTCGAACCAACCAGAATCAACCACCGGGCGATGAGTAAGTATAAGAACGCGATGGAAATCTCCACGTTCTTTGACTACCTCTAAAGCCGAAAGAGTCTTACCAAAACGCATCTTGGCGTTCCAAAGCATCTGATTACCTTTCTTGAACTGTTTAAGAGTCTTATCGATTGCCTCTCGTTGTTCCGGTCGGAACACTATTGGTGACTGACCAATAGAAATTTCAGAACCATGGAGTGCTTTACGGCCTTCTTTAACAGCTGTTATTGCTCGTTTGGCAGTTTCAAGGTCGCAATAAAACCATTCGTCAGCTTTTGCTTCCTTATTGAAGTATTTATGCTTAATGCCCGAACGCTCCAAAACACTATGCACAGCATGATCGTCAAAACCTTTGGCTCCCTCCTCGTCAACATAAAAGGCAAGTTCAGTGTGGAGTAAATCAAAATCAATGCCGGCAGTCTGAGTGTATTCTCTGATACGCTTATTGGCTGCTTCGTTCAATTTGCTGCTGTTAGGAGACAGATTTGGAATTGACAGGTCAATAGTTGTGTCGCCTACCTTAATCAGCCCTTTATGAGTGCTGTAAGGTATGCGCATCAGATAAATAACCTTATATTTACTGTTATAGAAATATTCCATGGCAGGTTATTTCATTAGGTCGATGAATCGGATTTTTTGTTTAGCCTTTGGAGCACTCCAATCCTTGATTATGGCGTATTTTCCGTTATGGGGGTGTATATCGCCGTTCTTGCAACCGCTGCACGGGACTATGTTTATTTTCGGCTCATCAAACATACCACCTTCTAGAATCTTTTGTTCCGTACAGCTATTGGGAATCACTCCTTTGAGGCCATCCATTTGCCAGATGTTCCATGATATGATGTAAGCGATATATTGCAGTGATTTGAGTAGCGGTTTCTTGCCGAACTTGGCATAATAATAGTCAATGAAGGTATATAGCAAAGCTTCGCGAGCAAGGACGAGGTTGTCACCCTGCCATTCAAAACCATAAATGCTCATATAGGCAGATTGTGCTGCTTTAAGCCATTCGACGGATGTATGGGTGTTTTCGCCAACAACTCGGAGTTTACGATCAAGAAGTCCGATGCGACGTTCCACAGGGATTGGTTCTCCTGTCACGGCATCGTATCTGCTTACGAGGTAGGGAGCCTCGCCACAAGTAATTTCGAGGCGATTTTCATTAACGTAGTCGCGCCAAGTTTTTCCTTCAGGAAAATTGATTGGAGCTGTATTGACAATCCATGTATGGGTGCCATCGGGATTGACAATTTCAGTATTGAAGACATTTTCTCGTCCAAACCAGGCATTATCAACAAGATTGTTTTGCTTGTTGCATATCCAAGACGGAGTGAATACTTCGGCCATTTCGCGACTACGTTGTTGTTGTTTCTCGCGGGATTTGACGGCTCGTGGCACTATGAGATTTTTATTGGAACCTGTAATGGATTCAATTTTGATTTGGTCATTGTATTGATAACCTTCACCGCGATCGGCATAATTGTCTGTTGCCCAGAAAATGTTGACTTGCTCGGTATCGGTGCTTAATGTATGGTCCTTAAGCAACGTGTTGAGCAAGGCGTGCGAAAGCTCGAATATTTCATTTTCTTTTATGTCGACTTGTGGGGCAGTCATCGGACTAGTGTCAGATTTTGTATTGTTGTTTTTCTGCAATGGAAGTCAATCATCTCTTCATTAGAG
>DESI01000035.1:0-424 GCA_002361235.1 Porphyromonadaceae bacterium UBA3318
ACCCGCCCCCGCCAGTCCCCGCCTCCAGTCCCCGCCTCCAATCCCTGCAGGCGGGTTAGTCCCGGCGCGGGCCTTCAGGTCCGCCGCTCCTTTCTCATGTCCCGTTTTTTCACTAACTTTGCATTCAAACGCAAAGGTGATGATAGTACTGGATTTCATAGAAAGCATTATAGCAGCGGTCAATTCGCTGGAAGTTAACCTGGTGAACAGCATATTCAGGCTCATCCTGAGCATGATATTGGGCATGGCGGTGGGTGCCGAGCGCAAGCGCAAGGGCCAGATAGCCGGTATACGCACCTTCGCGCTGATCTCCATGGGAGCCTGCCTCGCCATGCTCCTCTCCATATATGTGCCGCAGGTTTACCTCGGCCTTAAGAACGGCGATCCGGGACGTATCGCCGCGCAGGTCATCACCGGCATCGGT
>DESI01000035.1:703-10943 GCA_002361235.1 Porphyromonadaceae bacterium UBA3318
CAGGTCATCACCGGCATCGGTTTCCTCGGCGGCGGCGCCATGATACACATGAAGGGAGCCGTCAAGGGCCTCACCACCGCCGCCGGCATCTGGATGACCGCCATCATCGGCATGGCCGTAGGCATCGGCATGTATGTCATATCCATCCTGGCGACGCTCATGATCCTGCTGACGCTCATCACCTTCGAGCATTACGAGAAGCGCCGCCGCATGGGCCAGGAATCAAAAGTAATCGGCCTGACCGTCAATAGTATAATCACCGACGTCAAGCCGTACAAGGAAGTGTTCAACAAGCACAACGTGCACCTGTCCACTTATTTTCTGGAATACAACTACGACCAGCAGACCACCGAAATAAACTTCGTAGTGCTGACGCACTCCTACTCCAACCTTCTGCCCATGCTGGAGCAGGTAAGCCGGGTTCTTCCCTCAAAGAAACTTACCCTCTCCAGCCAGCTGGACATCTGACACAATGCCTTACGCGTTGTGCTTCGAGAAGCTGCGGTAGGACTGTGGCGCAAGGTTCAGCTTTCCTATCGCGCGCAGCAGCTTACGTAACGAGGTGACGAATTCCTGCGTCTCCTGCAGCACGTTGAGGTAAACGTACGCCACGGTCATGTTCCGGTCATCGCCCTTCTGCAGCATGTCGTAGACGTCGCGTGTCATATACGACAGTTTATCCTTGATGGCGCTGCAACGGTCGCGCAGGGAGTCGATTGCATCCGAGTCGTTATAGTCCATGTCTCCGTCGGCGTCGCGCAACACCGCCACAATCTCGGCGCTGACCTTGGACAGCGAATCGCGCAGCGACCCGGGCAGTGGTCGGAAGTTGTTGTCTACGTGCTCCTTGCACACTTCGTCGATGTGCATCAGGCTATATGTCATGGACATGGCCATATTGTTGCCGAGGTGGAACCAGGTCTGTTTCTCCATGGCCACGGCAGGCGTGACGCGACGCAGGCACAGCGTCAGCTTGCGGCGCTGGGACTTCAGCACG
The DNA here is from genome assembly GCA_002361235.1 of Porphyromonadaceae bacterium UBA3318. Classification (GTDB taxonomy): domain Bacteria; phylum Bacteroidota; class Bacteroidia; order Bacteroidales; family Muribaculaceae; genus Lepagella. Next base: position 1,701 of record DESI01000035.1, read on the forward strand.
TTCTTCTCATTGGCCAGGCCCTTGGCCGAGCGCGACAGCAGCTTGCCGTTGTCGTCCATGAAGCCGCGGGTCACGTCGTCGAAACATCCGACTGCAAACTCCAGAAACATCTTCTGCTTCTCGTTGATATACACCACCAGCAGATTCCACACCTCGGCCGGGTCTTCGGTGGTGAGGATGGTCTGAAACAGCGAATCATTCTGTTCTTCCTCTCTTTTCTTACGGAAACGCATATTGCTGCGCACCAGCACGATGATGGCGATGACACCGCCGGCTATCATGACGGGCACACCGCCCAGATGCATCAGGCACACCACCATTCCGGCGCCCACGAAGGCCACGCCTGCGGTGATGAACCATCCGCCTATCACTGAAATCACTCCGGTGACGCGGAACACGGCGCTCTCGCGGCCCCATGCGCGGTCGGCCAGCGACGTACCCATGGCCACCATGAAGGTGACGAAGGTGGTGGAGAGCGGCAGTTTGAGCGACGTACCGAAAGCTATCAGCATGGCGGCCAGCATCAGATTGACCGACCCGCGCACCAGGTCGAATGCCGCGCCGTCCTCCTCCTGGGTGACGGCGGAATTCATGCGGCGGTCTATCCAGGCCTTGACTCGGCGCGGGGTGTGGTCGGACACCCAGCCGTGTACATTGAGGGTACCGCGGACAACTGCACGGCCCAGTCGCGAGCTGCCGAACATCTCGTCACCCTGCGACTTGGAACTGAGGCCGACGGTGGTCTGCGTCACCTGACGCGCCTTGCGCGACGTGCTCAATGCTATAACCATGATGCCGCCGGCTCCTATCAGGAAGTAAAAGGGCGTCTGCGCGGGTCCGTTGAGGCTGGTCATCATGAATCCGTGCAGGTCGCCGCCTCCATTGGCCATATAGTCCTGGTATGCGGCCAGCGAAGTGAGCGGCACGCCTACGAAGTTGACAAGGTCGTTGCCGGCGAAGGCCATAGCCAGCGAGAAGGTGCCCAACAGCACAACGACCTTGAACACGTTGACCTTCATCCAGTGCAGCAGCTGCATCAGAATCGTGAAGCCGACGAAGCAGCATCCCAATATCAGAGCGTTGTGGCTGTTTATCCAGGCCTTTAGTTCCGGTGTCATGATGGTCAGGTCCTTGATTCCCTTCAGCAGCATGAAGTAGACGATGGCGGTACAGGCGATGCCTCCGAACAGTCCGACCTTCCATTTCAACTTGCTCTTATATTCAAAAGTGAAGATAAGTCGGGCCAGGAACTGCACCACAGTTCCGAACACGAAGGCGATACCTACGGACAGGAAGATACCGATGATTACCGACAGGGCCTTCTCGGTGTTCATCAGTTCGCCTATGCCGAGTGTGTTGGCGGGGTCAGCCATCTTGAACAGGGCGACGATGAACGTGGCGCCCAACAGCTCGAACACCAACGAGACAGTGGTGGAAGTGGGCATTCCCAGGGAATTGAACACGTCGAGCAGGATTACGTCCGTAACCATCACCGCCATAAAGATGGCTATGACGTCGTAAAACGACAGGTTCTCCGGCCGGAATATGCCGTGACGGGCCACATCCATCATGCCGTTGCTCATGGCGGCTCCGACAAATACGCCGATGGCGGCCACGATGATGATGCGCTTGAACGATGCGGCGCGCGATCCGACAGCCGAAGACAGGAAATTGACGGCGTCGTTGCTGACGCCTACCGACAGATCGAACACTGCCAGCAGAAACAGGAAGATTATTATTCCAAGAAACAATAAATCCATACGTATCGTATTTTACGGCCTCTCCGTGACAGAAGTCTTAAACGGCAATGACGGCCTCATATTTTTATAATGCAAAATACGGCAAGATGTATTGACAGAATATTACAAAAATGTTGCGTTTTTGTTAAGAGTTTTTATTACCTTTGTGGCGAATACAAATACTAACCTACATTTCCATATTATGAAAATGACCCTAATCGCAGTGGCGGCTGCCATCACCGCCATAGGCTGCCAGGCCGCTACGCTGCCGTTCAACGTGACGGCGCCATCGTGGAACAAGATTGCCCAGTGCACCACCCAGGGCGGAGTAAACATCCGCAAGGCACCCTCCACCACGGCCCCGAAAATGGTCTACAACGAAAACTCCATAGAGGACTACGACTGTCCGGTGATTTATTACGGCTACTGGAGTACGAAATCCGGCGGTGCCGTGCAGTCCATCACATTCGATGGCGTGGCACCCGTAGTTTCAGAACAGCCCGGCTGGGTCGAACTGCTGAACCAGGGTCCCAAGTATGAATCCAACGGATGGGTCAGCGCAAAATACTGCCAGGTGAGTCAGACAGCTCCCATCCGGGAATCCGGGAATCCCAAGGCCGTCAATTTCATTATTCTGAACACAGGCTCCGACGTTAACGGCACATACGCGCTGTATATGACTACCGACGAAATGAATGGCCTGGCAAGTTTCTACCTCGGCCGTATTGCCGACGGTAAGTTGGTTTGCCCTTACCTGTTCGAATGCGACTATAATTATGATATGGCGAACGGACAGAATCCACCCTCCTTCACCAAAAATGAATACGGCGGTTACACCTATACGGCCACCAAGAAAGGGATGTCGGGTTACGCCACTGAATGGGGCGAGGAATATGCTCCTGACATCAACAAACTGACCACGGAGCAATTAAACCTGATAATATCTCAAGCGAAGCCGCTTCCCAAAGCCAAGGTGGTCTACCTGTACAACAACGGTTATTATCTGACAGACTGACATCCGGACATCTTCATTCACGCTATCATCAATGAGTGGACGCGCACGGCCGCATCCACTCATTTTTCAGGTTATGGATTTTTTCGTAACTTTGCAGGGCAATTAGAACGGTAACAACTGTGGCAGACAGCGATCTGAAGAAAAAAACGGCCAAGGGCCTGATATGGGGCGGCATAGGCAACGGCGGAATGCTGCTGCTGAACCTGACGTTCGGCATCGTGCTGTCGCGCATCCTGTCGCCGGGCGACTACGGCATGATCGGCGCCCTCACCATCTTCTCGGCCGTGGCCGGCACGTTTACCGAAAGCGGTTTCACGCTGGCCATCATCAACATCAGGAAGGCCGACACATTGGCCTACAGCTCGGTATTCTGGTTCAACGTGGCCATGGGAGCGGTGATGTACACGGCCCTCTACTTCCTGTCGGTGCCGATAGCCGCGTTCTACCGCACGCCTGAGATGGTGCCGTTGGCCCGGTTCCTGTTCCTCAGCTTCGTGTTCGGATGCCTCGGCACCGCGCCCTCGGGCTTTCTGCTGCGTAACCTGATGGTGAAGCAGCGCAGCAAGTCGCTCATCATAGCCACGGCCGTGTCCGGCATTGCCGGAATATCATGTGCATTGGCCGGCTTGGCTTACTGGGGCATCGCCGTACAGACCGTCACATACACGCTGACCATGACCCTGATGCAGTGGCATTACGCCGGCATACGGCCCACCATGCAATTCTCGTGGGCCACAATCAGGGGGATGCTGCCATTCAGCCTCAAGCAGCTTACGGTGGCGCTGTTCAACAACTTCAACAACAACTTCTTCGCCGCGTTGCTGAGCCGGTTCTACGGCATGAAGACCACGGGATACTACACCCAGGGCAACAAATGGACCACGATGGGTTATTCCACCATCAACGGCATGATATACAACGTGGGGCAGCCTGTGATACGGCAGACCGTCGACGACCCGGAGCGCCTGATACGCGCGTTCCGCAAGCTGCTGCGCTTCACGGCTTTCGTCACGTTCCCGTGTATGCTGGGCCTGGCCATCGTGTCAAGGGAGCTGATTGTGATCACCATCACCGACAAATGGCTGCCGTCGGTCGGGGTGATGCAGATACTGTGCATCGGCGGCGCGTTCATGCCCGTCGCAACGCTGTACGGCAACCTGTTCAACAGCATCAACCGCCCCTCCGTATATATGTGGAACACCATTACAGTCGGTGCCGCACAGACCCTGGCCGTGATTCTTACCTATTCCTACGGCCTGACCACGATGCTGACCGTGTATGTGGCCATCAACATCCTGTGGCTCGGCATCTGGCAATGGTTCGCGCGCCGCTACGCGGGCATCCGCACGCGCCGCATACTTGCCGACACCGTGCCGCTGTTCTTAGCCACAGCTGCCGTAATGGCCGTGACGGTACTGGTCACCTCCCCCATCTCCAACATATACCTCTCGCTGATAGCCAAGATCGTGATAGCCGCCGCGCTGTACATTCTGCTGATGTGGTCGGCCAAATCAGCCATCCTGCGCGAAGCCATTCAGTTCATACGCCACAAACAGGTGTGAATCAGTCCGCATCGTCGTCCAGGCGACGGACTTCGTCCACGCCTTCTATGGCGGAGATATGGTTGATGATGGTCTTAAGCTCGGAATATGAGTGGACTCCGAAACGGATATTACAGATCACGATGTTGCGGTCGGTCTTGGTGTTGAACGACTCCATCGACAGGTGGAACGTATTGGTGATGCAGTCCACCAGGTCCACGAACAGATGGCTGCGATCCACGGCACGTACCCTCAAGGTGACGGGATACAACGACCGGTCGGCGTTGAAATCCACCGACACGACATCGTCGCCATACGACGAGGCCATGCTTATGGCATGGCGGCAGTCGCGCTTGTGTATGGTGATTAGTTCCGGATGTAAATGGCTGCGGATTCCTATCACTTCCTCGCCGGGAATCGGATTGCATTCCGGGCATCGGCGATAGTCGCTGTGTGGCACGGACTCAATATAACGCAGGATTGACCTGCGGGCCTTGAACGTATGTGCGAACGATTCCCAGTCCCGTCCGGGATGACAGGCCGGATCCGTGAATATCTCCACCACATCGCCGCGCCGCAGGGTGGCGTCCACAGGTTCAAGACGGCTGTTGATACGGGCATACTTGGCATGGTTGCCGAGCCTGGGACTCACCTCGTACGCAAAATCAATCACCGTGGCGTTCTGCGGGAGTATTATCTTTTTCCCCTTTGGCGTAAACACCTGTATATCGTCGTTATAAAAGGCCGTAATGACGTCCTCCATATACCTCTCGTCGCGTTTCGGACCGCTGATGGTGTCTTGCAACACTGTGCGGAACTTTTCGATCCACTTCTTGATATTGGTCTCGTCGCTGTCCACCACGCATCCCAACTGCGACTGGCGTATCATGGACTCGCTGCTGATATGCACTTCCTGCCATCGTCCGAAATCGGGAAGCAGCTTGACATGGATGCTCTGATAGCCGTTCTCCTTCGGCGAGTCGATATAATTGCTCATGCTGCAATGCTTCTCCTTGAACCGGTCGGTCAGGATGCAGTATATCTTCATGGCCATCTCCTTCTGGCTCATCGAAGTCTGCGTCTCGTCAAATACGACCTCAAGGAAATGACGGTATTTAAGATGGTTGAAATCGTCGCCATATTTCTTCATCTTGCGCCACAGGCTGAAGGGTCGCCTGTAATCCACACGGACACGAGCCTTGATACCGGCCGCCGACAACGTAGCCGAAATCTGGCTGCGGAACCTTTCAAGATTATCCCGGTTGGCAGCCACGTGACGGGCTATAAGTGCGGAAATCTCCTCGTATTCGTCCGGGCAACGGAAACGGAACGACAGATTCTCAAGTTCAGTCTTGATGTTATAGAGACCCAGACGGTTGGCGAGCGGAGCGTAAAAATAGTCGGTCTCTCCGGCTATCTTCATCTGCTTTTCAGGCTTCATGGACTCAAGGGTCCGCATGTTATGGAGCCGGTCGGCCAGTTTTACCAGAATGGCCCGGATGTCATACTGCATCGAGTTGAGCAGCTGGCGGTAATTGTCAAGCTGTTTCGACAGTTCGTAATCGTGCGTGGGCTTCTTGGTCACGACCCTGACCAGAAACGCCACGTCATAGCCGAAACGGGCCTGAATGTCATCAATCGTATAATCGGTGTCCTCCACCACATCATGCAGGAAGCAGGCTATGACCGGGTTGGCGCCAAGCATCAGTTCTTCGGCCGCGATGTCGGCCACCGCTATGGGATGGAGTATGTAAGGCTCGCCCGTCTTGCGCTTCTGAGACGCATGAGCCTCGCGCGCCATTTCATAGGCGGCGCGTATCCGCCCCATATCCTCGTCGGAAACACGCCCCGCCATGACCTTGAACACATGGTCGGCCCTCTCCCGGATTATCCTGTCGTAGTCTTCCTGCATAATCTTTGTCTTAAAATCCCAAAATTACTAAATTTAATCGAGATATAAGACATCTAAATAACAAATTCCCCACTGTTCCGCCGTTCCACTTTTTTACTAATTTTCTTATACAAATCTGCGTTCTCTAAACTTTTTTAGTTAATTTTGTCTTAGAAACTGAATATTGGCTAATTACGGCATTGTGCACCAAGTTCTATCTGTGCTATCGCCGGCAGGTGCGTGAAGGCAACTTTTTCGGCCGTGTCGACGTGTTCCAACGATACCACAAAGACGCCGATAAGTTACGATAAGTTATAGGTTAAATAACCGTTTAGAAGTCATAGTCACAGGTTAAATAAGTTGAGTCATGATCGAACAGGTTGAATTTACACTCCGGCCATATCCCCGCGGCATACATCTTGTCACGGGCGAAGTGATGCGTCAGTTGCCGCCGTTGCCCGAAAAGGGGCTGCTGAATCTGCTTATCAAGCATACGTCGGCGGCGTTGGCGCTCAACGAGAACGCGGATCCTGACGTGCGCCACGACCTGAACATGATTTTCGACCGCCTCGTACCGGAAAACGCCCCGTTCTATCTGCATACCGACGAGGGTCCGGACGATATGCCCTCACACGCCAAGTCGGTGATTGTCGGCTCTACCCTGACATTACCCATAACAGGCGGTCATCTCAACCTCGGCACCTGGCAGGGCATCTATCTCTGCGAGTTCCGCGACTACGGCGGCCCGCGCCGCCTCGTCGCTACCATCCTCAGTTAACGACCCCGATACCGACAGACTTAAAGAGTGCGCCGTAATATTCGGCTTTCTTTGCCAGGGGCAGTGGATAGGCCCGGCTGGTGGACGGCATACGCCAGATTTCCAACGGCAAAGTTTCCCTGCCGTCACCGAGAGAACGAGGCGCGCATTCCGTACAGTGTCCCATCGCCGGAGTTTCGGTGCCTGTGAGTTCGGCCAATACTTCCGCGGCTTTCTGTCCGGTCGTGGCAATGGCCCTGCACTGAGGCATACGCCGCAACAGCGAGTCAAGGTCTACCGGCTCGACTATCTCCAGGAATTTATCGGAAGCGTTTCCCGCCAGCCGTCTTATCCGATAACCGGTGTCGCTCAAAGCTATGCCCTCGCGATTCAGCAACGTCTTGATCTTATCCAGATCGAAATCCCTGGAGCCGGGCTGCAGCAATGCGTTCCGGTCTCCATAAAACAGCAATCCCATCGCATACCAGAAGTCATTGGTGCGGTTAGGGTAAAAGAACTCCATCGACCATCGCTTAGGCTGCGGAGGAAACGTGCCCATTATCAGCACCTTCGCTCCGTCGGGAACCCACGCTCCGAACGGATGCACCTCCGTCTCAGGCTCTGGTTTCATATCGACAATTTCTGTATTCATATTAACATAACGCATTAAGGCCCACACTTGATGGGCCTTAAAACAATGTATCTGACGGAATGCGTTCTTAACGGGCGGCAATCACCTCGATTTCCACCAGTGCCTGCTTGGGCAGTTCCTTAACGGCGTAAGCCGAGCGAGCGGGATAAGGAGCGGTAAACGTCTCGCCGTAAACCTCGTTCATCGGGCCGAACAACGACATATCGGCCAGATATACGGTGGTCTTAACCACATTGTCCAGAGTCAGTCCGGCGGCTTCCAGCACGGCCTTCACGTTGGCCAACGACACGCGTGTCTGCTCCTTGATGCCCTCGGGCATCGTGCCCGTAGCCACGTCGATGGGCAGCTGACCCGAACAATACACGAAGCCGTTGGCTTCTATTCCCTGGCTGTAAGGCCCGATTGCGGCCGGAGCCTTCTCGCTTGCAATCTGCTTCTTCATGATTATCTGATTTAGATCTTTAAAACAATTTATGTCCCACAAATATACATATTTTTTCTTAAAACTCGGTACATTCAACGCAAAAAGGCCACAAGTCGCTGACTTGTACGCCATAGGGTGTCGAACATCCATCGACGCAACGGGTCAATGGCAACCGCCACAAGATAGAAACCTGTGATGACCCCTGCGGCGGCGAGCGTGAAAAGCGGCAATGAAAGCGTGGTCCACAGATATATCACGGCAGGGCGCATTATATTTCCCCACACAAGGGGTGCCTTGTGGATGAGGTAGACGGCGAAAGCCGAGCGTGCTATGTAGTTGACCGGCCGCGAGGTGAAATCGAACGACAGGAAAAGCAGAAAAAAGCAGACCGTGGACAGCAGCACGACCGGAGAGTTATAGGCAAATGCCTGCAGCGGCGGCATATACATCGCCATCGCCGCCATCGCCACGAGCGAGGCGAGATAAGTCCATGCAATCGCTCCACGATGCCGCCTGAGGCCTTTCATACTGACGTGCAGACGTATGTATCTGGCAATCATATAGACCATCACAAGCTGCACAATCGTATATCCGGTGGGATTGAACGTACCGTGCCACCACCATCCGCACCACAGGTTGAAAGCGACGAACAGAGCGAGCACCACAGCGAAAGTGCGCTTCGGCAGCGCGTCCAGTCCGGCGTTGAGCACCGGGCTCAGAAGCATCAGTCCGAAATATGCCGGCACATACCACAGATCCGTGTGTGTCAGCACCATCCAGCTCTCAAGCCATCCCTGCCACGAGAACTGCCCCGGGAAGACGATGGACACAGCCGTATAGATGCCCACCGAATAGAACGCGCACTGGAACAGAAACGACAGCACGCCCCGCAGGCGCAGTCTGACGCCGAAATAACCGGAAATCATAGTGAAACAGTTCACACCGATTATGGCGACGGTTTCCACTACTATGCGCCACACTTCGCGAGCCGTCAGCGACGCTATGTCGCCCATGGGCTCAGGCAGCCCCAGCGACGCGCCATCGACATGCACCGCAAGCACCATCAACATGCTCACTATCCTCAGCAATTCAATATTAGACTGTCTTTGCATAAGAATTATCTACCCACCGGTTAATTCGATTCAAAGCCTCAAAACAGAAGAAACTCGCTGACTTCAGCGAGTTTCAATCTTTACATCAGCGGAAAGACAGGTACTACCACCA
>DESI01000056.1 GCA_002361235.1 Porphyromonadaceae bacterium UBA3318
AAGTGTTGCGGAATTAAGGTTATACTTAATTGTTTAACCATTAATATCAACGCTGCCGTCAACACTCCTGTGAAGTCGGACAACGTGGTGTTCAGCTTCATGTTCCGCCAGGGTGTCTCCAAGGTGGAACCTTCCTACCGCGACAACCGGGCACAGCTCGACTCGTTCATCAACAAGGTGACGGAGATACACCGCGGCGACAGTCATGTCTCCGGCCTCAATATCTCGGCATACGCATCGCCGGAGGGTCCGCTGAAACTCAACCGTCGTCTTGCACGCGAAAGAGTGCTCAATATTGCCGATTACCTTAAGAAAAAGCTGCCCTTCCTCCCGGACTCCGCATTCCGTCTGAATGCGGGCGGCATCAACTGGCAGGGCCTGGAGCGGCTTGTCGGCAACTCTGACATGGAATGCCGCGACGAGGTACTCGTGATTCTGCGTGACACCCCTGAGGAAACGTCACGCCTCAGCAAGAGCGTGGAGTCGCGTCTCGACGCCCTCAGGAACCTGCATGGCGGCAAACCGTACCAGTACATGTACCGCGAATTCTTCCCGCAGCTCCGCAACGCTGGGATGGGGATTCCGACACACTACGGGCGGCAAAGTTTCCCGAAGATTCCGGACTTTCCCGACCTGCCGGCCGCGCCGCTGGCCAAACTGCCCGTTCCGCAGATGGACTGCGACACCATCATCGCGCCGCTGTACCGCCAGTGGCAGCGACATGCATACGTCAAGACCAATCTGCCGGCATGGCTGTGCTTCTGGACCAACATCGCCGGCGAGATTGACATCGCACCGCACTGGTCGGCAAACCTGTCGGTATACTATTCCGGCTTCGACTATTTCAAGCGCACGCTGAAGTTCCGCACCTTCGCGGTGATGCCCGAGTTCCGCTACTGGCTGTCGGGCCGCAACGACGGATTCTTTGCGGGCGCCCATGCCGGCGTAATCTACTACAACATCGCGCTGAAGCGGGCTTATCGTTATCAGGACCACAAGGGACGCACTCCGGCTCTCGGCGGCGGCGCCACCGTGGGCTACCGCTTCGCGCTGCCGCGTGACCCGCGCTGGAAGTTCGAGGCCGCGCTGGGCTACGGCATCTACAGACTCGACTACGACATCTTTGAGAACGGCGCGAACGGTCCTCTCGTAGACCGCCGCAAACGCACCTTCTACGGCATCGACAACGTCGCCTTCTCGATATGCTATACTTTTGACGTAAAACGCAAGAACTGATGAGACGCAACAGCTTCATATCCGGCATCACGGTATGGACGGCGGCTTTGCTGACGCTGTCGGCAACCACGTCGTGCGTCCATGAGTTTCCCGAAGACACCCGGCAGCAGACGGTGAAATGCTACGTGCATCTGCGCTACGACACCTCGGACATGCCTCTGTTCGCATCCCTGGAATATGACGAGAACGGCGTGACGCGGCGCACACGCGCCCGCGGCCCGGAGGACCCGCTTGACTTCAGGTATATCCTGAAGGTATATGACGACCAGGACTACCGGTCGCGCGCTTCGGGCACCCGTGGCGAAATCCATGAGGTCAGCCTGACGGTGCCGGCCACGGGCGAGTCGCCCGACCGCACGTTCGAGGTGGATCTCCCGGCCGGCGACTACAGCATCCTGGGATGGAGCGACTTTGTGGACGCCGGCAAAACCGACGACAAGTATTACGCCACCGACGACATGCGCGCGGTGACGGTGATACAGGACAGCCGCGGCAACCATCCGGGCGGCTACGAGGGGCGCCAGTGCTTCCGAGGAGACGCCTTGGTTGCCGTGACCCTCCCCGATCCCGTGGCATACGACGAGGTGACCGAACCCAAGACCATCGACGTATATATAGACATGGAGCGTCCCATCGCCAAGTTCAGGTTCATCGCCACCGACTCGCAGGAGTTCCTGACGCGCGGCACCCGGGGTCTCGATGACTATTACGCCGTCATCAGCTATCCCACCTACATGCCCTCGACATTCAACGCGCGGCTCGACAAACCCACCGACAGCCGCACCGGCCAATATTTCAGCACTGACATCAGCGCTATCGACGAACATAAGTCCCGGCTCGGATTCGACTACATGTTCGTGAACCATAACGACGCTTCGGCTCAGGTGGCTGTCGATATATACGAGAAGAAAACCAACAAGAAGATTTCTTCGTCGGGCTCAATCACTATCCCCCTGCGTCGGGGACATGTCACCGAAATCTCAGGTAAGTTCTTCACCACCACCAACAACAGCGGCATGGGCATCAACCCCGACTTCGACGGCGAATTCAATATCGAAATCAAGTGACAGCTTGCTATAATACAATTACATACTTCAATAACGATGAAAAAGTTCCTATTTTCCGCAATGGCATTGTCGGCACTGGTGCTGGCATCTTGCTCCAACGACGACCTGTCGGCGCCCGCCGGCGACGGTCCCGTGACTTTCTCCGTGTCTCTGCCCGGTGACTTCACACGTACCATCTCCGACGGCACCAAGGCTGTAAAGCTTTCATACGCCGTCTATCTGAAAGGTCAGAGCGATGTGCTCTTCACTTCGCAGACAGCTACCGACCCACAGGCCGACAACTTCGTCGACCTCAAGACAACTCTCTCGCTTGATCTGGCCAAGGGCAAGACCTACGACATCATCTTCTGGGCCGACGTCCCCGGCAACTCCTATTATACCTTCACTCCCGCCACCAAGAGCGTGACCATGGACTATACCGCACCCGTCGGCAACGACGAGGACCGCGACGCCTTCTTCCAGCACGTGGAACTCGAAGTGAAGGGTGCCTCTACCCAGACCGTGGAGCTGCGCCGTCCCTTCGCCCAGCTGAACTTCGCGACCTCCGACTTCGCCGCAGCCAAGAAAGCGGGCCTGAATTACGGCGGTAGCAAAGTGGTGGTAAAGAACGTTTACAACACTCTCAACCTACTGGACGGCAAGGCTTCCGGCGCGGCTGAAGTCACCTTCAACTATGCCGGCCTGGTTGAGAACGAGACCACAACTCACCCCGGCACAACCGACGCCTCCAAGAAATACAACTGGCTGTCGATGAACTATCTGCTGACCGGTGCCGTCGTTCCCGACGCTACCAACGTGCAGAAGGCCGACAAGGAAGTGGTTGACGTGGCGTTCCAGGTTTACGCCCCCGGCGCAACTGAGGGAGTAGCCGGCGACCTCATCAACACCGTCAACGTCGCCAACGTGCCCGTACAGCGCAACTACCGCACCAACATCTACGGCGCACTCCTCACCAGCACCGTCGACTTCAACATCATAATCGATCCCATCTACTACGAGGATGACTATGATGTAGAGTATACTGTAGTCAACAGCAACGAGGATCTGACAAATGCAATCGCCGCCGGCGAATCCAACATCCGCCTGGATGAGGGTGATTATACTCTCAACTATCCAAGCACGGCTTCCGCAGACCTGAAGATCGTCGGCGCCGGCAAGGACAAGACCACTCTTAGCATCAATAAGAGCTTCTATACCGACGGCAAGAACATAAGCTTTGCAGGTTTGACTTACGAGGTGCCCACAGGATTGACTTACGATGAATTCAATTTCGGATTCATCCAGCGTGCCGGCGATGTCAGCTTCTCCAACTGTAAGATTGTGGGCGGTCTGCGTCTCAATCTGAGCGCCGGCGAGGTTGCCACCATCGACAACTGCGAGTTCGAGGTCAACACTCAAAGCGGTTTCGACGGCTATCCTTTGTTCTACTACGCTGCCACCGGTTCAAAGGTTGTGGTTTCCAACTCCACATTCAAGAGCAAGGGCAAAGGCATCATCATGTACTGCGAAAGCGCTCAGAAATACGACCTGACCGTCAACAACTGCACGTTCGAGGCTTCCGAGACTACCGACAAGTGCGCAATCCAGATGCACACTGAATGGGGCATTTCCGGCACCCTGAACATCAACAATTGCACAGCAACCGGCTTCCAGGATAAGAACAACGGTCTCTGGTATGAGGTGAACAACTCTACCCATAACCAGACCATGAATTTCAACATCTTCGTTAACGGAGAGCAGGTTCAGACAGCTGAATAATCATACCCTTGTTTCTTATCTTTCCACCATCAGGAAGTAAGAGTCAATTTACCCAATATGACGGCCGGGATTTGCGTCCCGGCCGCCAACCGGAAACAAAAACAACTTTATAGCAATGAAAAGTCAATTAATTTCGGCACTCGCGCTGACCGCCCTGCTGTTCGCAGGGTCCTGCGCGCAGGATGACCTCCGGAACCCGGCCCAGGGACCCGGCAACGTGAATTTCACTGTCAATCTCGACTCCGACGCCGCGGCGACCCGTAGTGTTTTCGGCGACGGCCTTTCCGCCAATTATCTGGCTTACGCCGTCTATGACGCCGAAACCGGGAACCTGGTAATGACTAAAAAATATTCTGCCTTCAGCAACAGCCTGTCCACGACATTGTCGCTCGACTTGGCCGACGGCAAATCGTACAAAATCGCATTCTTCGCGTATAATAACAGCGGGAATGTCTATACATTTAATGCTGCCAACAAGGCTGTGACAATCGATTACTCCCTGATGAACAGGAACGATCGCGACTACGACTGTTTCTACAAGCTGGAGGAAATAGAGGTCAAAGGAGCCATGTCCAAGGAAATCACGCTTACGCGTCCCATGGCCCAGATCAACTGGGGTACGTCGGACCTTGACCTCGATGTCGTCAAAAAGGCTTATGCAGCAGCCTACGGTGACTATCTGTCGCTTTATACCAATATGGAGGCACAGGCTTACAATACGCTGAATCTTCTGACCGGCGCCGCCGAGGGCGAATTGACAAGCGTATCCTCATTCCGGAATCTTAGTCCTGTCGCCGAAACCTACGGTACTTTCCCGGTTGACGGCCACGATTGGCTGAACATGACTTATGTCCTGGTTCCGCAGGACCAGAATGTGATGGACTGCACTCTGAAGACTTTCACCACATCGACCGCCTCGGCCACGCCCGTCACCTCCGTGGAGGTTTCCAATGTGCCGGTACAGCGCAACTACCGCACCAACATCTACGGCGCGCTGCTGACGAACAAGGCTGACATCACCGTCACCAAGGAACCCATCTTTGCCGGCTACAATGACCGCGAGCTCTGGGACGGCTCCGTCACGACGATACAGGCCGACGCTGACAATGTCTATACCATCAATATTCCCTCCGAGCTGGCCTATATCGCCAAGATTGTAAACGGTGGTTCCAACCTGGCGGGCTACACCGTCCGGCTGAACCGCGACATCGACCTGAACAACCTCAACTGGACGCCTATCGGCACCACCGGCAAGGAGTTTGCCGGCTCATTCGACGGCAACGGCCACACCATCAAGAACCTCTACATCAACCTGAATGGCAAACCGGCCGCTCCCGCAGGCCTGATCGGCCGCTCATGGAACGCCAACACCGAGATCAAGAACCTCACCGTCAAGGGCGTCAACATTGACGTGACGGGTTGCACCGGCAAACCGGAGGCTGCGGCAACCGTATTCGCCCAGGGGCAGGTCAAATCGATTGACAATGTCCATGTCTATGACGTGACCATCAAGGGCGCGCACTATGCCGGCGGCATCGGCGGCAACTTCTACGGCGACATCACCGACTGCCACGCCGAGAACGTGGACATCACTCTCGGATTCTATCAGACAGGCAACGGTCTGGATCTGTGCGACAAGGCCGGCGGCATCTTCGGTCTCCATGGCGAAGGAGCAAGCTACGCCATATCGGGCAACAGCGTCAGGAACGTCACCATCCGCGGCTATCGCGACCTGGGAGGTTGCTTCGGCATGTTGCAGTCGGACAATGTGGCTCTGAACAACACGGCCGAGAATGTGACCATCTACGGCATCACGCCCGACGGCGATCTGCTGGTCGAAGGCGGCTCGACAGCTCAGCCCGGCAACTTCGGCGGCATCGTGGGCCGTTTCAACGGAACTCTGGATGCCAGCAACACCGCAACCGGCGTCACCATCTATAACGCCAACTCCAATATCGACACTCTGGAGGAGTTGCAGACGGCTATAAATCAAGGCGGCTACATCCAGGTCACCGGCGACATCACAATCCCGGGAGACGCCACAATCTCCAAGCCCGCAGTAATTCACATGGCAAGCGGCAAGAAGATTACCGTCAGCAACGGATGCAGCATCTACAACGACTCCGAACTGACCATTGAAGGAGACGGCATCATCGAAGGCGGAAATACATACATAATCAACAACAACCGTAACGGCAGGCTGACCATCAACGGCGGCACAATCTCTCTGGCAGCCGGCGATTCCAATCAGGTTCCCGTCTATACCGAGGGTTATGTGGAAATCAATGGGGGCACCATCAACAACAGCAACGGAAATGCGCTGAGAACGAACTGGGCAAATGTCCCGAATCCCGACATGACACTTGAAATCAACGGCGGAACATTCAAGAGCGGCGCCAACTACGCCTTGAATATTTACGGCGGCGCTGATCCCGGTTGTAAGGCCGTGATCAACGGCGGCACATTCATCGGCGCCACAGGCGGTGGCCGCGCGGACAATGGCGTCGAAGTAACAATCAACGGCGGAACATTCATCGGCCGCGGTTCATGGCACGGTTTCTGCTCCGGCGCTGAGTCGTACGGCTCTGAGAAATGCTTCGTGACCGTCAACGACGGCTACTTCTTCGGCACCACCGGCTACGCGCTTTGCCGTGCCGGACAGTCGACCATGACCGTCAAGGGCGGACACGTCAACAAGACTTCAGGATACACTCCCGCCTCTGGATTCATCAATGTGGAGGCCGCCAAGTCATTGACCATCGATGGCAATACGTACAACTTCACCCACAAGATTGTAAAACAGTAAAGACACACGATAATGAAAAATATAATTGCAGCCATATCGGCAGGACTGTTGCTCTTCGGAGCAACTTCCTGCTCGCAGGAAGACGTGATGAATCCGTCGCAGGGTGACGGCAGCGTCAATATCACGGTGACTCTGCCGGGCGACATGGGCACACGTGCCTTCGCCGACGGCAAGACGGCCCGCGACCTGGACATAGCGGTGTACGACGCCTCGGGCAAGTTTATAAGCCAACCCAATCCGGTGACATTCGCCGAGGGTTCGCTGACCGCCACGGTCTCGCTGAACCTGGCCCGTGGCGTGGCGTACAAGATTGCTTTCTTTGCCCACGACAAGGCTTCGGGCGGCTATGCCTTCGACGCCGAGAACAATACCGTTACCGCCAACTACAGCGCGATGGGAGAAAAGTACAACACGGATGTGTTCGACTGCTTCTTCGCCCTCTATGAGACTGAGAAAGTGACGGGGCCGGTCAAAGCCAATGTGACGCTGAACCGTCCGGTGGCCCAGATCAACTGGGGCACGGCGGACCTGAAGGCAGCGGCGGTAACGGCCGGGGATGCTTACGGCAAGAATGAGGACGGCGAGGCCGCCAGACTCCATACCCGGATTTCCATGTCGGCATACGCCACTTTCGACATGCTGACGGGCGACGTGACAGGTTCGGCTACAAACGTCACATTCCCCTATCTGGCGCGCCCGTCTAAAGACGAGTCTTTCCCCGTGAAGCCGGAGACATACAAATATGTGTCGATGCAATATGTGCTGGTGCCGAAGGATGCCGAGACTGTCGACATGACGTTTGAAGCAGCCAACAGCGCGTCGGCTACGGCGCCGCTCAAGTCGCTGACCCTGTCGAACGTGCCGGTGCAGGCCAACTACCGTACCAACATCTTCGGCAAACTGCTGACCAGCGCCACCGACATCAACGTCAACAAGGACCCGAACTTCGGCGACAACATCAACGTTCCGGCCGACGCTGTGGAATATACCCCGGACACTGACCTGAGCCAAGGCGGCGACATCAAGATTTCCGCGACTCTGACGGACGGCATCACCATCCCCGCAGGTCTAACCCAGCCTCTGAACCTCTATGTCAACGCGGCGGTGCCGACCATCACGATGCCCATGAGCAACAACGCGAAAGCCATCAAGATTGTGGTAGCCAAAGACGTGGCCTATCCGGAGGTCAAGTTCCCGAGGGGTGCCGAGATAGACGGGTTCTCGCTGGTTGGCGACCCGGCTTCGACCGAGCTGGCAAAGGGCTTCATCTTTATGGTCGGCAGCTCAAGCATCGCTGATTGTCCCAAGACCCTTAAGAATTTCACTCTTGACGGGGTGAACTTCGACGGCGCCGGCTTCAAACCGCAATACTCGGTAACGACCGAGAACGTGGTGATCCGCAACTGCTCGTTCCTCAATTGCAAGGATAATGCTATCGGTGTACAGCATGTTGGAGGCGGCTCGGGCCAGACTGCAACGAATTATACCATCGAGAATTGCAAAGTGACTTTCGCAGCGGATGTGCCGGCAAATACGAACGGTCTTTACCTGTTGGATATTCAGGGCACACTGATTGTCAAGAACACGACTATTGAAAATGCTCCATATCATGGCATTACCATTTCAGGCAACCCTTACAACGGCAATGTTGCCCGCGCCTCCAAGATTGAAATCACCGGCAATACCATAACCGGTTCCGGCAGTAAAGACGGTATCAAGATTGATGGTGAAATCGAAGCCGAGTTAATCGTCACGGGCAATCATGTCAAAGTCAGCGAGAACGGCATACGTATCAAGAATTCCCTGGACAGCAACAATCTGACCATCACCGGCAATACCGTTGACTGCAAGTATGCCAAAGACTTCTCGAACGGCGAGCCCTGGGGCATCCTGATCATCAATAAGACCGTTGCCCCGTCGGCTGTCATCACCGGCACCGAGGCTGACAACGCCTTCATCAATTCGAAGGGCCACAACTTCAGCATCGAGGGTGTTACCGCCTCGAAAACAAACTGAGAAAGAATAATTTGCATATATCGGGTAAAATTAGTAATTTTGCACCGCAAAAATCCCGTGTGATGGGAAACGCGCCGCACAGGCCCGTTTTGAGTAACACAACAACAAGAAAATGAAAAAGTATGCATTGAACGCTCAGCCGCGTACAGAGCTGGGCAAGAAGTCGGTGAAGGCTCTCCGTGCCGAGGGCAAGATTCCCGCAGTGATCAACGGTGGCGCTCTGGTAGAGCTGCCCTACACCGGCACTCTGAAAGAGGGCCAGAAGCTGGTTGAGATCGACGCAAAGCGCGGTCTGATCACAACTGACATCGTAGTGAACGCCGAGGATGTGCGCAAGCTCATCTACACTCCCGACATCTTCGAGGTTGACATCAACCTGAACGGCGAGGAGGTTAAGGCCGTGATCAAGGACCTGCAGTTCCAGCCCGTCAAGGACACTCTGTTCCACATCGATTTCCTCCAGGTATATCCCGACAAGCCCGTAGTGATGGAAGTTCCCGTCAAGATCGAGGGTCACGCCGAGGGTGTGAAGGCCGGTGGTAAGCTCACGCTCTCCATGCGTAAGCTGAAGGTGAAGGCTCTCTACAACGAGATTCCCGAGCGCCTGGTCATCAACGTCGACCATCTGGGTCTGGGCAAGTCCATGGCCGTAGGCGACCTCCACTTCGAGGGCCTCGAGCTGATGAACGCCAAGAACGCCGTTGTTTGCGCCGTTCAGCTCACCCGTGCCGCTCGTGGCGCACAGGCCAAGGCTGAGCAGGCTTAATCAACCCACAGAAACTTTTAAGGCTCCATCCCACACTCTGCGGGATGGAGCCTATATATTGAAGTCATGAATATTTTTAAACGTCTGTTCGGGTCCGGAACATCCCGAAGCTCAGCGAGCGCTCCGGACCGGGACACCGATACCGATATGAAACGTTACCTGATAGCATGCCTGGGCAACATAGGTCCCGAATACGAAGGCACACGCCATAACGCCGGATTCATGGTGGCCGACCGTCTGGCCGACGACGCCGGCGTCAGCTTCCGGTCAGGCCGCTACGGCGACATGGCCACAGTGCGCATCAAGAACTGCGAGCTGTTGGTGCTGAAGCCCTCCACGTTCATGAACCTGTCCGGAGTGGCCGTGCGTTACTGGATGAACCACGAGAAACTGCCGCTGGACCGGCTGTTGGTCGTCGTGGACGATCTCGCCCTGCCGTTCGGCACCCTGCGCCTGCGCAAGTCAGGCTCCGACGCCGGCCACAACGGGCTGAAGAACATAGCCGAACAGCTCGGCACCCAGAACTACGCCCGTCTGCGCTTCGGCGTGGGAAACGACTTCCCCAAGGGAGGCCAGATCGACTTCGTGCTCGGCAAGTTCCCGCCCGAAGAACGCGCGAAGATGCCCGAAGTGCTGAAGCGTGCGGCCGAGTCCGTCTCGACTTTCTGTCTCGCCGGCCCCGACATCGCCATGAACCGCTTCAACCGGTAGTTTTAAACTTTCTAAACTTCCCTAAAATTTAAACTGCAACCGGAGCTGGATTATGTTGACGTGACGCTTGGGGCTGACGCTCGAGTCGCGCACGTCGGTGTAACGCCAGCCCAAGCGGGCCAGCATATACTTGTTGAAATAATAGTTCAGCGTCACCGAATAGTCGTTGCTGATACCGCCGCGTATGTCCTTACAGCTGGCGTTGGTGTAGTCGTACCCGGCCACAAACTCCAGGGTCCTGGGCTTCGGGATGGCTATGCCGGCATCCCACGGCGAATAACTGTACTGACTGTCGCCGAGAATAAGGCAGCGCAGCCATGCGTATGCACCCTGCACCTGATAGGCCGGACGCCCTATGCGGTTGATGTTCATATAGTAATACTGCGACTCCAGGGCCACGCGATCCTTGCAGAGCAGCAATTCGGGGCTGAGCTTCAGCTGATTGCCGGCATCCGTGACATCGGCACCAAGCAGCTTCACCTTTACCACGCGCGTCGGGAAGTTTGCACCCAAATTGAATGCTCCGGACTGTGACTTACCGTCCTCGCCGCGCTTGTGCGTCGGACTCTGGTACCACGCGCTCATGCCGACCTGCACTATCGCGCCGTCACGGGCGATGGGACGCCATACGAATCGGCCCAAGCCACCGATGCTCTGGCGCGTGATGCCGTCGCCGGTCAGGTTGTCGCTGTTGCCGAATATAATACTTGTGCCCATGAAGAATTTGCGCAGGCTCAGATTGTACATGATACCGAGGTTACGCCCCGTAGCGGCCAGGTAGTCGTCGGTGGTCGGAGCCTCGAACGCGCTCTTGAACGAACTGGATGTGGATGACTGCAATCCGAACTGATGCACGAAGTATCCGCCGCGCACCAGCATCTTGTCGTTGATTCTGTACTGGATGAACACATCCTTGATGCTGAGCTTGAATCCGCCGAATCCCACGTCCACCTTGGCGTTCCAGTTGCCGTATGCGGCGCTCAGCCCGATACGCATGTCGGGAAGCTGCACGCCATCGGTAAATCCGTTGCCGTCGGGAGCGTAGACCGCACCGTCGGCCAGGATTCGGGCCATAGGCTTGAAACTGAACTTGGGTTTGCCTTCGGGAGTCCGCGCCTCCTCGTGATGCTTCACCGATGTGCTCACCACATCGGGATCGCTCATAGGCTCCGTGAGCCAGCTCTTGGCAGGTTTCTGCGACTCGGTCACCGTCGGCTCCGCAGTAGCCGCCGGTTCCGGTTCCGGACTTCCGGTCGGCGTATCGGCAGCCGTTGCCGGGAGTATGCACAATGCAACAAACATCGCGCCTGGGAGTATCAGTGTTTTCATAGTATATAGTTTTATAGTGTACTCTAAAATCAAGCCACCCGTTATTTACTATTCCAACACAGTGCCACGCCTCCTGGTTTATCTTTTATTTGTTAATTAACAATACAATAGCTTGCAAATCTTCGATACGTAGCGCGAGGGCCCCGGGTCGCGGAGCCGTTCTGTTTTTCCGTTTTCTTCAGCGCGGAGCCGTTC
>DESI01000011.1:0-17116 GCA_002361235.1 Porphyromonadaceae bacterium UBA3318
AAAGTTTAGCGGACAGTAATAACTGCTAATAAGGTTCCTGATATAATAATGCAGGGTGACCGGATTGAGTCCGGTCACCCTGCATTATTATGTGGTTGAATCTATTATTATTTGTTGTATCTCCTGTTACTGCTTTGAGGGCGTCATAATATTATGCACAGCTTCTAAATGTCATGATGTTCAGGAATCATCACTATGCCCCCCAAAAAGACATCTGACATATTGGCGCCTATTCCGGATAATTCAGATTCACATCCGTAGCGTTGTCCAATACTTCGAGATATCTGCGTGCATCTTTCCTGGCCTGATCCAGGTCCATGAAGGAATAGTTTCCGCAGTCACGTGGAGTCGCACCCGGGACTTCACCCTCGAAAGCCGCCACAAACCGCATTGTCTCGCGAATCAGAGGCAGAATGTCACGACTGGAACATTCACCCTGCACCAACAGATAATTCCCGGTGCAGCATCCCATCGGCCCCCAGTAAACAATCCTGTTCTGCCATTCCGTATGGTTGCGCAGGAACGTAGCGGCCAAGTGCTCCATGGCATGAAGCGACTTTGGCGTTAAGGCAGGCTCTCGGTTGGGGCGTGTCATTCGGATGTCGAACGTCGTTATTACGTCGCCTGAGGGCGTGGTATCGCGTCGCGACACATAGATGCCCGGTTCCAGACGCTCGTGGTCAATTGTAAAGCTTGCTATCTTCTTCATTTATGATTACGTTTCTTTATGATGGTCTTGGCTGTCTTGCCCCACGGTTTGATCTGCTCCTCCGTCCACAGCATGCCGTTGTCCGAAGCGTCGGGTGTAACCATTGAACAAGTCTCCGTCTTGTCGGCTATGCTCCAGAACAGCATCGACAGCTTATGCTTGTCGGCGAACTCAACCCATTTCAGCATTGATTCCTCGTCGACGGGGCCGTCACCGGTGGCTTCCATACCTCCGCATTCAGAGATGATCATCGGCAGTCCGTTGGCTATGGCCTTTTCTGCCTTGTCGATCAATGGCTGCTTGTGTGTGGCCGCGTAGAAATGAAGCGAATAGAGCAGGTTGTCATACTTCAGCGGAGATTCGGAGGCGATGTCCACATCCTGATCCCAGGTGGGGGAGCCGACTATTATCACCGAATTAGGGGCTTTTTTACGGATAACAGGTATTACTTCTTCGGCGTATGCCTTCACCTCGTTCCATTTTACGGTCTCGGGCTCATTCCAGATCTCGTACAAGATGTTCGGAGTATCGCCATATTTCTCGGTAACGGCTGAAAAGAACTTTTTGGCGTTTTCAAGAGTATTTTTGTGTGTATGCCAGTCTGCGATAACGTACATGTCGTTGGCTATGGCCGCATCGATGACCCGGTACAGCTTATTCATCGCGTCAATTGAATCGGCGTCGTAACAATTCACCACGTCCCATGACGTGTGAGCCCCGATGGCTGCACGGGTTATATTCGCGCCCCAGTTCTTCTTGAACGCCATCACGGTGGAATCGTTATAGAAACGTCCCCAGTTAGAATGCCATCCCAAAGAGGGACCGTTCAGCACCATTGTGTCGCCCTTGGCATTCAGGAGGTACAGTCCCTCAACATGCAGGGGTGTCACAAAGGTCGAGTCTTGCTGTTCCGAATTTTCCGCTTGATTCTTAGAGCCATTGCACGACATGGCCATACTTCCCGCCATAATCATCATGGCTGCTATTGCTGTCATTTTCTTCATGTATCCGTAGGATTGATTAATTTTACCTCAAAGAAAACAAAACATCGGCTAATAATCAAATCAAATCGCAATTTTACAATATATTGCAAAAATAATACTATGAAACGACTGCTTCTCCTTTCAAACCCGCAGTCTTCTGATCAGGCATCGTCCTGAACACCTTACGCTGAACGAAAAAGGCGGCAATAACCACCATAACGCCTGTCGCGGCCCATGAAATAGGATATATGCTGAGCAGCGTCTGATAGCTATAGTCGATATGAGGGAAAATCCAAACCCATATCAGTCGCAATATGCAGGACCCGAAGATGGTCAACAGCATGGGAATGACGGAATACCCGAGTCCACGCATGTACGAACCGGATATCTCATAGCTGGCGGCTATGGACTGGAACATCAGTACGTAATGAAAGCGGAGTTTCGCGTAATGTATCACTTCGGGGATATCGGTGAACACTCTAAGGGCACCGTTTTCGAAAAAAATCAGGGCAAAATTGGCCACCAATGACAAACCGAAAGCGTACGCCATCGATACTTTCCATACACGCTTGCAGCGCTCCTTCAGACCGGCCCCGTAATTCTGGCTTGTGAATGCTATGGCCGCGCCGTTTATGCCCCCTATAATGAAATAACAATATGCCTCGTATGTCAGGGCTGTGGCTGAACCGGCGATGGCATCGGCTCCGAATTTATTGATGGACGACTGGATGAATATATTGCTGATCGAAAATACCATTCCCTGCAATCCGGCGGGCACTCCGATGCGCAGCATTTCCTTAAGATCCGGCATCGAGAGTTTCCACCTGCGGGGGTTCAACTGCATCTTGAACGGTTCGTTCTCATGGGTCAGGAAGAACACCATTATTGCCGCATTCACGGCATTGGATATCACCGTGGCCCATGCCACTCCTTCCACACCCCAGCCGAACTGACCGGCAAACAGCAGGTCGAGCAGGAAATTACATAATGTGGCGACGAACAGCGACTGGAACAGTTTGGGAGTGTCGCCGATGCTTCGCAATATGGATCCTCCGAAATTATAGATCATCATGAAAGGCATGCTGCAGAAAAATATTCTCAGATACTTTTCCGCCTGATCTATCACATCGTCCGGAGCACTCATCGCTTCCAGTATAGGGCGTGTAAGAATGGTCCCTATGGCAAGTAGCAGAAATCCCGATACGATGGATATGATTGCCACGGTGCCTACCGATTCACGGATGCGGTCGGATTTGTTTTCGCCTATATAACGGGCTATCACGGCATTGGCGCCTACGGCTATACCGACAAACAGATTGACCATTATGCTTATGATCGGGCCGTTGCTGCCGACGGCCGCTATGTCGTGACTGTCGGAATAATGTCCTATCACGGCCACGTCTATCACATTGAACGACTGCTGCAGTATCCCACTGGCAATCAATGGCAACGCGAACCATAGGATTTTACCGGCCAGCGGCCCCGAAGTCATGTCGACATGATGTCTTGACCTTGTTAATAATGCCATATCTTTATCTATACCGCTTCTCAGTTCTTCATCCTGATACCATTTCTGAAACGTATCGGAATCACTTTAAATTATGTCTGGAATCCATGAAACATGAACAAAAAGACAATTTCATAAATCTAACCGATAAATGTATAATAATATACCACTTCAACCGCTCTCCGGCCGGATGTATGGTTGATGAAATATTTAACAGTAGATTCAATCAAGTGATTCGTAATTTCGTACCGGAATAACCGTTGAATAATTAACGTTGAACAATTATAACGTAAGTAAGATGATAAAGACAATATTGTTTGATATGGGGGGCGTGCTGTTTCAGATTGACACGGATCAGGCTAAGCGACGTTTCGAGGCATTGGGCGTGGATTCGGAACGCTATCTGGATGCGTATGAACAGCGGGGAATATTCCTCGACCTGGAGAGTGGAGCCATAGGGGATGACGAATTCGTAAGCAGACTCAGTGATATGGTAGGTCATCCGATTTCACACGAACAAGCACGCCACGCCTGGTTGGGATACGTGAAAGAGATTTCGCTTGATCGACTCAACAAAATAAGCAAGCTGCGGCCCGGATACCGCACCTGCCTTGCCAGCAACACCAATCCGTTCATGATGGATTTCACCGAAAGCACTGAATTCAGCAGCGACGGACAGGGCATCGGTCATTATCTGGACCATCTGTATTGCAGCTACCGGATGGGAGTATGCAAGCCATCGGCCGATTTCTTCAACAAGATACTTGAAGCCGAAAGGGTAAAGCCTGATGAAGTCCTGTTTGTTGACGACAGCAAACGCAACATCGAAGCCGCCGCCCGTCTCGGCATCAACACGTTATGGGTTGATTCAGACAAAGACTGGTTGCCGGCTCTGGAAGCCAAACTGGCTCGACTTGACTGAATAACCGGAAGTAACGCAATACAAAGCGTGCCGGGACTCACTCTCGGCACGCTTTGTTATTACATATTTATCCTAAAATCAGAGCAGGGGGAGAAGTTTCTCCTCAAGGTCGGCCAGCTTGACCAGACCTACGCTGCGGTCCTTCAGTTCTCCGTCCTTGAAGAAGAGCACCGTCGGGATGTTGCGTACGCGATATTCCATGGTGATGTCTGACTCCTCGTCGATGTTCAGCTTGCCTATCTCGGCCTTGTCCGCATATTTCTCTGCCAGTTCCTCTACGATAGGTCCCAACTTGATACATGGTCCGCACCAGGTGGCCCAGAAGTCAATCACAACCACCTTACCCGAGTTGATGGCCTCGCGGGCCGTCTCGTCTGTAAATTTCTTTGCCATTGTTTATAATTTTGGTTACTTGTATTCTTTATGATTCCATAGTCGACACCTTGAACTTCACGCCGTTGGCTTCCAGCAGTTCAATCATGTCGATATCGATGTCGTAATGTCTGCGGGAATGTATCTTTACACTCTGCCGCGTCTTTCGGTCTATCAGTTCCAGGTATAGCTCTCCTCTGCGCTTATCGCCTGTGCACTCGTTGATTTTCTTGAACAGTTCCTCGTTGTTGTAATCCACATCCAGAAAAATGGTTAGTGAATTGGCAATCTTCCCCTTGATGTTTTCCAAGGGCTCGATCTTTACGATATTCATATCTGTTCGGTCAGGCTGATAACGGCTGGGAGTATAGGATAGTGCTACAAATATGGCTTCACCTTCGTGGAATTTATCCCGGAAGTTGACATGATTCCGACCGAACAGCCTAATCTCAGCTTTGCCGCTGAAATCCTCTATCTCCACAATGGAAAATTCCTTTCCTGTGCGTGACACCTTGGTCGACACCTTGGTCACCAGTCCGGCTATCGTCACGTTACCCGGCACTTCCTCGCGCTGCTGGAATTCATCGCAAGTGCATGTACAGCCATACTTTATCTCCATTGCGTATGGATCAAGAGGATGCGCCGACAGATACCGCGTAACAAGCTCCTTCTCCTTATTCAACAACGCCAGCTGCGTCCAAGGTTCTACTTCGGGGAACGGAGGTCTGTTGGTCTCTATCGGCTCCAGTTCTCCAAACAGACTCAGTTGCAAGGAATTCTTGTCATTCTGCACGGACTGTCCGTACTTCACCAGACAATCGGTAAACGTTGAATCAAACACCTGCTGCACGTATGCCTCGCGCCGCTGTCCGAAACTGTCGAACGCGCCGGCCATGGCCAGGTTCTCGATAGCGCCACGGTTGCAGGCCGACAGATTCACCCGCTCCACAAAGTCGTAAATATCCTTGTAGGGGCCGTTGGCGTTACGTTCGTCTATTATGGCCTTCACTGCATTCAGGCCCACGCCCTTTACCGCCGCAAGTCCGAAACGGATATCACCGGCGGCATTTACACCGAATTTCTCTATGGATTCGTTGATATCCGGTCCGAGTACTTTCAGCCCCATGCGACGGCATTCCTCCATCACCTTGGTCATCTTGTCGCTCGCCGTCAGGTTGCGGCTCAGCACGCCGGCCATGTATTCGGCAGGGTAGTGCGCCTTGAGATATGCAGTCTGATATGCCACCCATGTATAGCATGTGGCGTGGCTCTTGTTGAACGCGTATGATGCGAACTTCTCCCAGTCCTCCCATATCTTGTTCAGTGTCTTCTCCTCGTATCCGTTGCCCTGGCCCTGCTCCATGAATTTCTTCTTGAGCTTCTGCATCTTGTCGATCTGCTTCTTACCCATGGCCTTTCGGAGCATATCGGACTCGCCTCGGGTAAAATTGGCCAACAGACGCGACAGCAACATCACCTGCTCCTGATATACGGTCACGCCGTATGTCTCCTCCAGATACTGCTTCATGCAGGGGATATCGTACTCGATGGGTTCCTCGCCGTGCTTACGCTTGATGAACGTCGGGATATAGTCCATAGGTCCGGGGCGATACAGGGCGTTCATGGCTATGAGGTCCTCGAACTTCGATGGCTGAAGACTGCGCAACGAATTCTGCATACCGGCGGACTCAAACTGGAAAGTAGAGGTTGTTGCTCCCTTGCAGTACAGTTCGAATGTCTTGGGATCGTCAAGCGGGATGTGGTCTATGTCTATCTCGTGGCCGTGACGCATCTTGATGTTGTACTGAGCCTCCTTGATGATGGACAGGGTCTTCAATCCCAGGAAGTCCATCTTGATAAGGCCTGTATCTTCGATGATGGAGCCTTCATACTGCGTGGACACCACCTTGGAGCCGTCGGCATCGGTAGCCATTGACACGGGTACCCAATCCGTAATGTCATCGCGGCATATAATCACACCGCAGGCATGGATACCGGTGTTGCGCACGTTACCTTCAAGCTGTTCAGCATATTTCAGGGTCTCGCGCACACGTTCGTCCGGATTGCTCTGCTCTGCTGCAAATTCCTTGCTGTATTTCAGACAGTTTTTCAGATTGATCTTAGGCGATTTTCCGTCTACGTCAGGCAGACGGTCAGGTACAAGACGAGCCAGACGGTTTGCCTCAGGCAAAGGCACCTCAAGTACCTTTGCCACGTCCTTTATGGCCATCTTGGCCGCCATGGTGCCGAAAGTGATGATATGAGCCACCTTTTCGGCGCCATATTTCTCCGTCACATATTTCAGCACCTCATAGCGACCGTCATCATCGAAGTCCACATCGATATCAGGCAATGATATACGGTCAGGGTTAAGGAAACGTTCGAACAGAAGGTCGTACTTGATGGGGTCGATCTGCGTTATGCCGAGACAGTATGCTGCGGCCGATCCTGCGGCCGATCCACGGCCCGGACCGATGCTGACGCCTAATTGCTTACGTCCGGTATTGATGAAATCCTGCACTATAAGGAAGTATCCAGGGAATCCCATCGTTTTCATTATATACAGTTCGAACTTCAGACGTTCGGCCACATCTTCGGGCACAGGATCTCCGTAACGCTCCTTGGCACCGTCCATCGTAAGCTTAGCAAGGTAATCGGCCTCGAACTTGATGCGGTACAGTTTGTCGTAACCGCCGAGCCGGTCTATCTTTTTCTGAGCTTCTTCCGGAGTCAGTACCACATTGCCGTTTTCGTCCTGCGTAAACTCATCGAACAGATCCTTTTCCGTAAGGCGTGCGCGGTATTCCTCCTCCGTGCCGAATTCCTTCGGAATGTCGAAGAAGGGCATGATAGGGGCGTGGTTGATGGAGTAGAACTCAACTTTATTGAAAATCTCCTCGGTATTGGTCAGCGCTTCAGGGATGTCCTTGAATATCTCCTGCATCTGCTCCGGAGTCTTGAGCCATTCCTGTTTGGTATAGTGCAGGCGAGGCTCTGAAAAGGTCTTCTGCATCGAGACGCATATCAGACGGTCGTGTGCCTCGGCATCCTCCTCGTTGGTGAAGTGAACGTCGTTGGTGCATATCACCTTGATATCATGTTTGCGCGCCAATTGCAACAATACCTCGTTTACCTTGCATTGCTCGGTGTAAACCTCGCGGTTGGCATTTTCCTTGAATGTCTGGTGACGCTGCAGCTCGAGATAGTAGTCATCGCCGAACACGCTTTTGTACCACAACACACGCTCTTCGGCCTTTTCAAGTTCATCGTGCATTATGAATTGAGGCACTTCACCGCCAAGACACGCCGAGCATACTATCAGACCCTCCTTGTGAGCTTCGAGATCCTCCCTGTCAGTTCGGGGCTTGTAATAGTAGCCTTCGGTCCATGCACGGCTTACGAGCTTCACCAGATTATGATAACCTTTCAGGTTCTTGGCCAGTACAATAAGGTGATAGCCGTTGTCGCTCTTGTCTTTCTTCTCCGTCATCTTGTTGCGGGCCACATACATCTCGCATCCGATAATGGGCTTGAATTTGTCGCCCTCCTCACGTTTGGAATTCACCTTATCCACATAGTTCCAGAATTCCTTGATTCCGAACATGTTGCCGTGATCGGTTATGGCTATGCCTTTCATGCCCGTGGATATGGCTTTATCCACAAGCTCGGGTATGGTAGCCTTGCCGTCAAGAAGACTGTACTGGGTGTGTACGTGAAGATGAGTAAAAGACATTCCGCTATTTTTTTACAAATTTAATAATAATAGTGCGATTCGCAAAGAGCGGATTTAATATTTTTCCGGAACACATTTTGAGACAATACGATACAAAATAACTCCGCTTCACGCAGAGTGAAACGGAGCTATATCTGAATTCCGCTGTTAATAAACGGAATGCTGTTATATCACATTACTTGTTGAAATATGTATCGAGAGCGTAGTTGATGTTCTCCAACACGTAGTTCACGTCGCTGTCGTCGGGGTTCATGGACTTGGCGCGGTCGGCGATAGCCTTTGCAGCCTCGAAGTAATTTACCTTCACGTCCTGACGAGCCTCGGGAGCTGCACCTTCGATGGCATTCCATTTCGTGGTGCCGGTGCGGAATATCTTCTTGCTGGCGTTCTTCAGGGTCTCGAAGTCGGTGTCGGCGAAGCTGGCGGCCTTGCGGTAGTCGGCTACCGATTCCTCGTCCTTGCCGTTGCGGTCGTAAACGAATCCACGCAGGCCGTAAAGAGCTCCGTTTTCAGGATTCTTGCCGATCTCGTCGTTCAGCAGGGCCAGCACCTTGTCGGTTTGGTTCTCGTTCATCCAGGAATTCACCAGATTGTTGATGAACAGCATCTGCGATGTTCCGAACTTCTTGTACCCGTCAAACGCGATGTCCTCAATCTGCTTCTGAGCCTCATCAGCCTTGGTCGAGTCATTCTGAGCCATATACTGCCAGCAGGCAATCTCGTACACATAGTTCTGTGCATTGTCATAATTGTTCTGACGGGCTTTCTTGAATGCCAGAGCGGCCTCGGGAAGTGCATTGCCTGCGTATGCTGCTATACCGGCGTTGAAGTATGCCGTGTTGATCACGGAATCGGCGGTTGCCTTCATCAGTTTGTCGGCATGTACGCTCTTCGGCAGATCGCCATACAACATGAACAATTCGTATGCCTCGGGATAGTACATCTTCTCGTTATAGAATGCAATGGCGCTGTTGAAGTAGTCGTTGAAGTGGCCGTTGATGCGGCTTATCATATCCTTCGAATACTTGGGCTTTACCTTACCTTTGGCATCGGGTACGGAATCAAGGGGAAATCCCTTCTGGAACATCTTGTATCCGTTCAGCAGTTGCTTGCCCATCTCAATCGGATTCACGTCCTTGTCCTGAGGATTGATCATCTGCTTGGTACGGGCCAGATCGTAAACCTCATATTCGTTCTTACCTCCGACATAATAGGTCCGGGCATCGTTAGCCGTTTCGGGATTCTTGCTTGCCTGGTCAATCAGACTGCGTGATTCAGCAATCTTGTCAGCTTTGCCTGACAGCTTCGACGCCTGGTCTACCACTGCCTTCTGGGCCATCATCGTGCCTGCGGCTCCGACGCACAGCATCAGCGTGAGAATTGTTTTCATGTTATGTTCTGTTTAGCACCCGGCCCCGTGCTTTCGCGGCCGGATGCATAATTAATATTGGTTTCCTTTTTCTACAGTATGTGTCTTTCTATATATGATACGCACTGTGTCCGGAAGTTTAACTATTATATCGCTGTTATGCGTATATTATTGTCATTCCTCCGCATTTTGTTCCTCGGTTGCCTGAATATTGTCGGAAACTACATCGGACGCCTGGGCATCTTCAACAGAGCCTTCGGCTAAAGCCTCGTTATTTTCCGCATCTTCCTCCGTCGGTTCTGCTTCCGGATCCGACTGCACCTTGCAGACAGAAGCTATAGTGTCACCACGTTTTCCGAGGTCAATCAGTTTCACGCCTTGTGTAGCGCGGCCCATCACGCGGATGGACTTCACGGGCAGGCGCAGTGCGACGCCACTCTGATTTATGATCATCAGGTCGTTGTCGTCGGTCACATTCTTTATCGCAATCAGCTTGCCGGTCTTATCCGTGATCATAAGCGTACGCACACCTTTACCGCCACGGTTGGTGATTCGGTAGTCCTCGATATCGGAACGCTTTCCATAACCGTTTTCGGATACAACCATGATTGTCTCGCCTTCCTTGCCGGTCAGCGTGATCATGCCGATTACCTCATCGTTATCATCGTCAAGGGTCATGCCGCGCACACCGGTGCTGACACGTCCCATGGTACGCACCGTTTCTTCGGGGAATCGGATGGCACGACCGTTCTTGTTGGCCAGCACTATCTGCGACTTGCCGTCAGTAAGGCGTACGCCTATCACCTCGTCGTCGTCACGCAGCAGAATGGCGGTAACGCCGATTGCTCGCGGATGCGAGTATGATGCGAGCGAGGTCTTCTTGATGACTCCCTTCTTGGTGGCGAACACAAGGTTGTGTGTCGTGTTGTATGCCGGATCAAGCAACCCCTTCGTGCGGATGAATGCGTTGACATGGTCGTCGGGTTCAAGCTGCAGCAGGTTCTGGATGGCACGGCCCTTTGAATTCTTGGCTCCCTCGGGAATCTCGTACACTTTCAGCCAGTAGCAACGGCCCTTCTGTGTGAAGAACAGGATGTGGTTGTGGTTGGTGGCGGGATATATGTATTCTATGAAGTCCTCGTCGCGCGTCGAACTGCCCTTGGCTCCGACACCGCCGCGATGCTGCGCGCGGAATTCGGAAAGGGGAGTCCTCTTAATATAACCTAAATGCGAGATGGTGATGATCATCGGGTCATCGGGGAAGAAGTCCTCGGAATTGAAGTCCCCGCTGAACGGATTTACCGAGGTGCGACGCTCGTCGCCGTAACGGTCGCGGATATCCTCCAACTCGCCTTTGATCACTTCGCGAAGCACCTGCTCGCTGTTCAGTATCTCCTGATAGCGTGCAATGGCTGCCAACAGGTTCTGATACTTCTCCTGCAGCTTGTCCATCTCCAGACCGGTGAGCTGACGCAAACGCATCTCGACGATTTTGTCAGCCTGGGCCATATCAAGCTCAAAGCGGTCGCACAGGCGCTGCTTGGCATCCTCGGGTGTAGCGGAACTGCGGATGATGTGTATTACTTCATCAATGTTGTCACAAGCTATGATCAGGCCTTTGGTCAGATGAGCCTCCTTTTCAGCCTCTGCCAGGTCATGGCGTGTGCGGCGCAACACCACCTCGCGGCGATGATCTACGAATGCCTCAAGAATTTCCTTCAGGCTCAGCGACTTGGGCCGTCCGTTCACCAACGCCACATTGTTCACGCTGAACGACGACTGTAATGCCGTCATCTTGAACAGCTTGTTGAGCACGACCTTGGCATTGGCCTCACGCTTGACATCAATCACGATATTGATCTTTCCGCGGGCCGACGTATCGGTCACATCGGCAATGCCGTCTATTTTCTTCTCGTCTGCCAGTTCGGCTATATTCTTAACAAGCTCCGACTTGATTACACCGTAAGGAATTTCCGATATCACGATGGAATCGTGGTTGTCGTGCGTCTCGATTTCGGCCTTGGCTCGGATCACGATACGGCCTCTGCCGGTCTCGTAAGCGTCGCGAACACCCTGCAGGCCATATATTTCTCCGCCTGTCGGGAAATCCGGAGCCTTGACATATTCCATCAATCCGTCAAGATCGATGTCGGGATTGTCTATCAGCGCTATGGATGCATTCAACGACTCGGTCAGGTTGTGGGGCGGCATGTTTGTGGCCATACCCACGGCGATACCCGAGGCACCGTTCACCAACAGGTTAGGAATTCTGGTGGGCAGCACGGCGGGTTCAAGCAACGTATTGTCGAAGTTGGGTACGAAATCTACCGTTTCCTTATCCAGATCACGCAGCATTTCCTCACCCATGCGTGCCAGCTTCACCTCAGTGTAACGCATGGCGGCAGGCGAGTCGCCGTCGATCGATCCGAAGTTACCCTGACCGAACACAAGCGGATAACGCAACGACCACTCCTGGGCGAGGCGCACCATTGTCAGATATATCGAGGAGTCGCCGTGAGGGTGATACTTACCCATCACTTCTCCTACCACACGAGCGGATTTCTTTGTGTCTCCGGCAAAGGTGTTGTGCAGTTCGTTCATGCCGAACAACACACGACGGTGCACCGGCTTGAAGCCGTCTCTCACGTCAGGCAATGCTCGCGACACAATTACCGACATCGAATAGTCGATGTAGGCTTCCTTCATCTCCGATTCTATGTTAATCGGGATTATCTTGTCATCTCCTTGCATTTTATTCTATAATACCGCTAAATTCGGGTTTAGTTCTCTATTCCGGAAGCATCCGAAACGCTTCCTTAAATCATGCGGTTATTGCTACAAAATTACAAAAAAATCCCCATTAAACAAAATGAAATACATCCCCGACCGTTAGCATTTTCACACATTATACAGTATTTCATGTTATTTTTACTAATTTCCCGGCCCGACATATCAATGTGGGATTACAGCATATACTTTTTGGCATAACATTTGTTTATGGGTTATAAAACGATTGTAAATGAAACAAGACTTTTCAAAACTGTTCACACCAATACTTGAAGCCTCGATGCGGGAGGTGAACCGACTCGGATCGGTGGCCATCCAGCCCGAGCACTTCATGCTTGTTGCAGTGAGCGACACCAACGGATATGGTTATAAGATACTGAACCACATGCAGATTCCCCTTGACAAAATTCGCGAGGAACTGGAGCTGTATCTGGAGACGGACGCACAGCCCGGCGAGACTACGACTCTGTTCGAGCAGCAATACCGCATCAGCCTCGGAGCGGTGCGTCATCTGCAGCTGGCCACTTCCGAGGCTCGTAAAATGAATGGGGGCGTCATCGGCAGCGAACACATCATAATGGCTCTGATTCACGATCCACGTTCAATGGATAGCGAGATTCTGCGTAAAATCAAAGAGGAATACCTTCATTTCGACATATCCATCCAGGCCATTGGCGAAATCTCGCCTATGGGCATGGGACAGAACAATCCCGTTGACGATGACGACGACGAGGAGGAAGCTCCTGTCAGTCCGAAAAGTTCGTCGCGTCAACAATCCAACGGCAAGGGGAAGCAGGGCAGTGACACACCGGCCCTGGACAAATTCGGTTACGATATGACCAAGGCCGCCGCCGAAGGCCGACTCGACCCGGTGGTAGGCCGTGAGCGTGAGATAGAACGTCTCGCCCAGATACTGTCACGCCGCAAGAAGAACAATCCCGTTCTTATCGGTGAACCGGGAGTCGGGAAATCGGCTATTGTCGAGGGCCTTGCGTTACGCATCAACCAGCATCTGGTACCCCGTGTGTTGCTCAACAAGCGTGTGGTGAGCCTTGACATGGCAGGCATTGTGGCCGGCACGAAATACCGCGGTCAATTCGAGGAACGAATCAAGGCAGTGCTCGACGAACTGTCGCATAACGACAATATAATCCTGTTCATCGACGAGATCCACACCATAGTGGGTGCCGGCAGCGCGCCCGGCTCGATGGATGCAGCCAATATGCTCAAGCCGGCCCTGGCTCGCGGCGAGATTCAGTGCATCGGTGCCACCACTCTTGACGAATACCGCCACAACATCGAGAAGGACGGTGCCCTGGAACGTCGTTTCCAGAAGGTGATAGTAGAACCTACTTCTCCCGAAGAAACACTGGCGATTCTGCGTCAGGTCAAGGATAAGTATGAGAAACATCACAATGTCACTTATACCGATCAGGCTCTGGAGGCATGTGTATCCCTGACCGAACGTTATGTAAGCGACCGCAACTTCCCCGACAAGGCTCTTGATGCTCTTGACGAGGCCGGCAGCCGCGTGCATATCACCAATATCATCGTTCCGGAGGAGATCGACAGCATGGAGAAAGAGGTGGACCGTCTGACCGTCGCCAAGCTTGAGGCCGCCAAATCGCAGGACTATGAGAAAGCCGCAAATCTTCTTGACGAGGAGACGAAAGCCCGCGAACGTCTTGAGAAAGCCAAGACGGAATGGGAGAACGGTCTCAGCAGCAATCCGCAGATTGTCGACGATGAGAAGGTGGCTGAAGTAGTGGCATTAATGACCGGAGTACCCACCCAGCGCATCGCCCAGACCGAAGGGACTCGTCTTCTTGAGATGGGCGAAAGACTGAAAGGTTCCGTAATAGGTCAGGATGACGCCGTGGCCAAGGTGGTAAAGGCCATCCAGCGCAACCGCATCGGCCTTAAGGATCCCGACAAGCCCATAGGCGTGTTCATGTTCCTCGGCCCGACAGGTGTCGGCAAGACTTTGCTTGCGAAAAAGTTGGCCGAGTATCTGTTCGACTCTCCCGATGCGCTGATACGCGTGGATATGAGCGAATTCATGGAGAAATTCACCGTGTCCCGTCTGGTAGGAGCGCCTCCGGGATACGTGGGATATGAGGAGGGCGGCCAGCTCACCGAGAAGGTACGCCGCAAACCATACTCTGTGGTTCTGCTCGATGAGATCGAGAAAGCGCATCCCGATGTGTTCAATCTGCTGTTGCAGGTCATGGACGAAGGCCGGCTTACCGACTCACTGGGACGTCGCATAGACTTCAAGAACACCATCATAATAATGACGAGCAACGTCGGTTCGCGTCAGCTCAAGGACTTTGGTTCAGGCGTGGGATTCAACACCGGTGAATCGCCCAAAGCGCAGGCACAGGGCGTTATATCCAAGGCTCTGAACAAGGCGTTCAGCCCGGAATTCCTGAACCGCGTGGACGACATAGTGATGTTCGACCAGCTCGACCGCGACGCAATCGGCAAGATCATCGACATCGAGCTGAAGGAGTTCTATACCCGCATCGAGAAGTTAGGATTCAAGCTTAATCTGTCGCCCGAAGCCAAGGAGTTTATCGCCGAAAAGGGATATGACAAGAATTTCGGTGCCCGTCCGCTTAAGCGAGCCATCCAGAAATATCTGGAGGACGAACTTGCCGAGATGATTCTGAAGCTTAACGCCGAATCATGTCTCGGAGGAGCTATCGAAGCTGTCAAGAGCAAAGACGGAGATGAGGAAAAGCTCGCGCTTACCTATGTCCCCTTGCTTCCCGCCGAGGATGCTGCTGATTCAGAAATTAAGGGCATCGAATCCAATTGACGCAATTATGACCTACAATAAGAAAGACGTGCCGAGGACAATCCCTGACACGTCTTTTTTATTGTCGAAAAAAATTTAAAGCAGTTTGAACTGATCCGCGTCGCGCCAGGCGGCGAACTTGACTCTAAATGCATCGAGTTTGTCTCGCATCAGAGTAGCATAGATGAGTCCCGTGGACTCCTGAAGCACCGATATATCACGCCCCTTGAAATCCAAAGCCTGTGACGATTCAGGATAGACGAATCCTTTATCATCTGTGCCGGTGCAGTTCACGCCGCATACATACGCCTGATTCTCTATCGCACGTGCCGGCAACAGTTTGTTCCATGCATCAATCCGCACCTCGGGCCAATTGGCGACCACAAACAGGACATCATATTCATTATCGACATTACGGCACCATACCGGGAATCTGATATCGTAACATTCCACCATGGCGATGTTCCATCCGCGGTATCTGATCAGCATACGTTCATAACCATGAGAGAACACTTTGTCCTCGCCGGCCATGTGAAACAGATGGTGCTTATCCTCGAATGTGGATTCACCTCCCGGTTCAATGAAAAAGCCTCGGTTATACAGCGATCCGCCTGTATCGGCTATAAAACTTCCGGCTATGGCTACATTATAACGTGAGGCCAGTTCCTGAAGTCTCGCCACCGTCTCGCCACTGTTACGCTCGGCCAGTTCCCGCACCTGTTCCTTGTCTTTGCCCACGGGAAACCCCGTTGAGAACGTTTCAGGCAGTATCACCACATCTGTCTGCGGATGCACCAGCTTGAGAGTATCTTCCAGCCTACAGAGGTTGGCCATCTTGTCGCCCCACGTTATCTTAAGAGGCAACAGGCATACATGCAAGTCTTGGGATATCATGGTCAATATATAAATTTATCGGGATACCTGGCGGCATCCTTGTATTTGGCGTAATATCCTTTCACATAATTCATATCCTGTTCGATATTGCCGGTGGGCACATACGAATCACGGATTATCACAGTCTTGGTCTTATAGTCGATTACTCCAAGCTGAATGGGCACATTCGCACCGAGGGCTATATAAATGAATCCGCGCCGCCACTTCTCGCGGGCGCTGCGCGTCCCTTCTGGAGTAACTGCCAGATTCATATAGTCATGCTGGGCAAAAGCCTCGACCAGATATTGACTGAGTTCGCCTCCCGAACCTCGCGTTGGCACCGGAATCCCACCCAAGCGCCGCATCAAGATTCCCATCGGCCAGAAAAACCAGAATTTCTTCATCAGGAAATTAGCCTTGTAGCCTAACGACCTGTAGGCGGCCAGTCCGATGATAAAATCCCAGTTCGAAGTATGGGGCGCGACACATATTATGCATTTATCAAGATGGGGAGCCGAGATATCGACTCTCCATCCTGCGTTATGCAATAGTTTTCCCCAGATGTTGGCCATTGCCTGTTATGCTT
This sequence comes from Porphyromonadaceae bacterium UBA3318, assembly GCA_002361235.1. Taxonomy (GTDB): domain Bacteria; phylum Bacteroidota; class Bacteroidia; order Bacteroidales; family Muribaculaceae; genus Lepagella. The sequence continues at coordinate 16,642 of DESI01000011.1, forward strand.
CGGCTTCGGCCTTGGCGTAAGCCTTGTTGCGCTCGCGCTCGCTTTCAGGCAGAGCCTCGTTAAACACTTTCAGAGCCTGGTTCACCTCCTCGTTGAAGTCAGTGATGATTTTGTCGAACAGCGCTACGAAGAATGCCTTCTTGGCCTTGGAATATGCCTCCTTGCTTTCGAACGCCTTCTCGCCACGGTCGAAGAAAACGTTGCTGTTGCACTTTGCGCGGCCTATAGCGCCAAGCACCTTCTCGATGGCCTGCGACACCTTGTCGCGGTCCACATCCTTCACGTTGTAATACGCTGACACCATCTCGTCAACAACTACCGATCCGAGCTGATCGACATATTTCTTGAAATCTCTCTTGCTTGCCATTGTTTCAGGTTATATTAGAGTTATTAGTATTTCGGAATCATTAGAAACTGTTTAAATTTATTACGAATAATTTTTATATGAATCCTTTCAATGGCTTTTAAGAATCTT
>DESI01000011.1:17483-38897 GCA_002361235.1 Porphyromonadaceae bacterium UBA3318
AAATTTAAACAGTTTCTTAGAGTTGTCCTAAAACTACGTGTGTGTCCGGACACCCTATTACTATAACGTCAATATGACGCCTTTTATCGTCAGAGTGTTAAAATTTTTCAATCCAGACGGTCCTTGCGCGATGCATCGAGACGCAAAAGGATGAACAGCAATATGGTGAATCCCCACAATGACGACCCTCCGTAGCTGAAGAAAGGCAACGGTATGCCTATGACGGGACACAATCCGATCACCATGCCGATATTGATACACAGATGGAATATCAGAATCGACACCACACAGTATGCGTATACCCGTTCAAACGGGGTTCGTTGTCGTTCGGCAATGTGTATCAGCCTCAATATCAATATCAGGAACAGCAGCAACACGCCGGCGGCTCCGATGAATCCCTGTTCCTCGCCGATGGTACAGAATATGAAATCTGTGTGCTGTTCGGGCACGTACTTCAGCTTGGTCTGCGTGCCGTTCAGGAAACCTTTGCCCGTAACACCGCCGGATCCGATTGCGATTTTAGACTGGTTGACGTTATATCCGGCACCTCGAAGATTCTCCTCTATGCCGAGCGCCACCTTGATTCGCATCTGTTGGTGGGGTTGCAGGATATTGTTGTAGGCATAATTCACCGAGAACAGGAACAGCACCGAAACTATGCAGAATCCTATCGACACCACAAACTTCCCGATCCTGTGGCGAAACATCGCTATGCCCGTATATATCAATGCGGCTGCGATGATTGTCAGGAAATAGGCGAGACCATTTACATTGACGCCACACAGGCTCAATACCGTCACTATAGCTCCGGAACCGACAAATCCGATGATGACATTGCGCGCTATGAACAGGTCGCGGCAATAGAACAGCAGCATCAGCGAATAAATCAGCATGATGATGATGAACACGGTGAATTCGCCCATCGGAAGTCCCAGAATCAACGGTTCCGCGAATTTAACAGCCACGACAAAGTATGTTACGGCGCAGAATACCGAAAAGAGCACCAATCCGCTCATTCCCTCGCGATACAGCACGAATATAAGCGACACATACACCAGCGCGCTTCCTGTCTCGTTCTGAAGCAATATCAGGATGATGGGCAGAAATATTATGATTAGTGCCCGGAAATAATTGCTTATCTTGGCATTGAGCGTGAAGTTATAGGAATCAAACAGTTTGGCCAAAGCCAGTGCCGTGGCGAATTTACCGAATTCCGCAGGTTGCAGACTCACAGGTCCCAGAGATATCCAAGAATGCGATCCCTTGATATCAGGCGCTATGAATATAGTGAGAAGCAATACAAACAGAACCGCGATGTATATGGGATACGCATACGTCTTGAATATCCTATAGTCTATCAGCAATATTACGGCACCCAATACCATCGACAATCCGATCCACATGATCTGCTTGCCCGAAAACTCATTCAGGTCGAACAGCGACGCGTTGTCGAAATCATAACTCGCCGCATATATGCTGACGGCTCCGGCGCAGACCAGCACCAGATATATCAGCACCGTGACCCAGTCCAGGCCCCGGAACCCTCCGAGGCTACTGTCAGTGTTTGGTGACGCCACTGTTTACTATTGTATTGGATGTTAACATTCGCGTTTCTATATGCTTACGGTTTTCCGCTATGGATCCGTTAAGATACTTCTCTATTATCAGGCTGCCGATAGGCACTCCGAAGGTGGCTCCGAATCCCGCATTCTCGACAAACACGCATATCGCGATCTTGGGATTGTGATAGGGGGCGAATCCCATGAACACCGAATGGTCGCGTCCGTGTGGATTCTGCGCCGTTCCTGTCTTGCCACACACTTCCACACCGGGCAGATTGGCCGTTCGGCAAGTACCGCCCAATACTGCCATGCGCATTCCTTCGGCTATGTCCTCGTAATACTCCTTCTTGATCTTGGGACGGTGACGCTCCTTGTATTTAGCATCTATCGTGCTGTCGGCTATTTCCTTGACTATATGTGGAGTGCGGAACCATCCGCGGTTGGCTATCGTGGCGCCGAAATTGGCTATCTGGAGGGGAGTGGCCAGAACCTCTCCCTGCCCGATTGCAATCGATATTATGGAATTAGCCGTCCAGTTGGAGCCTCGGAAACTCTTGCTGTAGTATTCGGGATTGGGAATAAAGCCGCGACTTTCCGACGGAAGGTCTACGCCGAGCTTATATCCGTAACCCATCTGAACCATATAGTCCTTCCATTTCTCCAGTTGCCTGGCAGGTGTCGAGCCGCGTTTGTCGATGAAGTTTTTCAGTCCCCAGCAGAAATATGCGTTGCACGATGTCTGAATCGCCGGCTTCAACGCGATGGGGGAGCCGTGTCCGTGACATCCCACGCGCAGACCGTTGACATATCCACGGTAACACGGATACATGGTGTGCAGGCTTACTGTGCCTTCCTGCAGGAATATCAGGCCCTGCGTCGGCTTGAATGTCGATCCCGGAGGATAGGCTCCCTGGATGGCACGGTTGTACAGCGGCTTCATGGGATTCTTCACCAGGTCTGCGTAATTCTTGCCTCGGCTGCGTCCCACCAGCAACGACGGATCGTAATTGGGCGACGTCACCAGACACAATATCTCGCCTGTGGCCGGTTCAATCGCTACAATGGCACCGATCTTGTTGGCCATCAGCTGCTCGCCATATTCCTGCAGGTCCCAGTCTATGCCCAACTTCAGATTGTGTCCGGATGTAGGGGCCACATCGAACGCGCCATCCTCATACTTACCCTTGATTCGGCCGTATGCGTCTTTCATGAGGATTTCCACTCCCTTGTTGCCACGCAGGGCGGTCTCATAACTTTTTTCGATACCGAGGTCGCCGGTGTAATCTCCGCGTCGGTAATAACGGTCATTCTCTATATCGTTGGCCGACACCTCGCGTATGTTGCCAAGTATATTGGCTCCGGCTACAGTGGAATACTCTCTCACCGCACGCTTCTGGATGAAGAATCCGGGAAACAGGTATAATTTCTCCTGCAGCTTGCCGTAGTCCTCCTGCGAGAGATGCGATATCAGTTTCTGTGGTGAATATGCCGAATAACCGGGATTTTTACGGGTGTCCTTCATTTCGGCCCACTTTCCCTTAAGCTGGGCCTTGGTGATTCCGAGCACCTTGCACAGTGCCAGGGTGTCGAACGGCGTAACGTCCTTGGGAATTATCATTACGTCGTATGCCGGCTTGTTCAGCACTATAAGGCGGTCGTTGCGGTCGTATACCAGACCACGGGCGGGATATATGGTGCGACGCAGAAAGGCATTGCTGTCAGCCCTGGCCTTGTAGTTGGCGTCTCCTATCTGCAGATAGAAAAGACGCACTATGTAGATCAGGATTATGACGGTGATGAATCCGCCGATCACATATTTACGCTTTTCCAGATTATAGTCTTTTCTCACGTCTTGAGATTATGAGGCTATCTATTGCCAATAGAATCAAAAAAGTAAAGACGGCGCTTGCGGCCGACATTATCACAATTTCTTTAACGCTGGCGAAGCTGAAATATTCTATCGTGAATACCATGACGCAGTATAGCGCCGACATGGTTAGCAGGTACTTTGCGTAAACTGCGAATCCGAGAGTGGAGAGTGACGGCACCACGTTCTTGGTATGGTCGTCGCGCGGGATATAGGCGTAAAGCACCGGCTTCTTCATCATGGCCAGCAGCGTGCAGCTCAGGGCATTCACGCCGGGGGTGTCTACAAACACATCAACTAAAAGTCCGGATACAAACGCCCATGTCAGCAGCCAGTCGGTATTCAGTTTCATGGGGAGACTGACCACTATATAGATGAACACAAAGGCCATGGCCACTCCGAACAGCATGATATGGTTGCATACCAGCACCTGAGCCAGCACCAGCACTATCATCAACGCTATATTTCCCAACAACTTAGGTCCCATATCCTTTTGTCTGTATCGCGGTCATTTTCCCTCGGAAGTCACCACGTCGAAGGTGGCCAGCGAGTCTATCTCGTTCTTATATATGTCTTTGATCACTCTCACGGCATTGATTGTGCGGAAATCGGACGTCAGCTTTACCTTGAACGTAAAGAAGGAATCGTCTTTGCTGTGCACCCGGTTCAGAATCACACCCACAGGAATGCCCTCTGGAAACGCCGTGGAATATCCGGACGTCACGATAGTGTCGCCCGGACTGTATCTGGCATGACGGGGTATTTCCTCCACATATCCTATTTCCGGATTACGGCCTTTCCACGACAATGAGCCTACGAATGGCGTATCCTTGATCTTCACGGAAAAATGCTGTGTCTCGTTAAGCAGCGATATGACACGGGCCATGTGACGTCCGGCCACATTCACGATGCCCACGACTCCGTTCTGATCCACGACTCCCATGCCGGTGCGTACGCCGTCGTTCAGTCCCTTGTTTATGGTGAAGAAATTCTTGGGATGACGGGTATTGTTGTTGATCACACCGGCGGCTATATAATCGAACCTCTCCACCGTAGGAGTGGGCACGCTGTCGCCGGCCGCGGCCCGTAGCTCGCGCAACTGGCTCTGCAGATTCAGCACCTCGTTCTGCAACATCGCGTTGCGATGCTGCAGGCTTTCGTTGATGGAATGAAGATGGAAATATCCCGTCACCGACGACCAGCCGCCATATACCGATCCCGTCACCGCATTGGCCGAGGTCATATATATCGACTGCTGATAGTTGTTGTTAACTACCAGCAGAACGATGCTTATCAACACATATATAGTGAAGACAAACCATTTGGAGTATTTCAGAATGAAATTCAGAAGATTGTTCATTCCGACAATCTGTTATCTATACTATGGGGCTTGTGTTATCTAATCAGAAACGAGAAGCGGTTTATGTTCTTCAGGGCCACTCCGGTACCCTTTGCTACAGCGTGCAACGGATCGTCGGGCACTTTGAATTCAATCTCGAACTTATCGGAGAATCTCTTTGCCAGGCCGCGAAGCAGCGCGCCGCCGCCGGCCAGGTAGATGCCGTTGCGCACCACGTCGGCGTATAGCTCCGGAGGAGTCTGTTCCAGAGCGTCGCGGATGGCGTTCTCCATCTTCTGAATGGTCTTGTCTATGCAGTGCGCTATCTCGTCGTGCGTCACGGCCACTTCCATCGGGAGGGCATTGATTTTGTTCGGACCGCATATCACGAACGGTTCCGGGGGATTATCCAGATTAGGAATAGCAGAACCGACATTTATCTTGATCTGCTCCGCCATGGTGGAACCGACCTTGACGTTATGCTGGTTGGCCATGTGCGCCTGTATGTCGGCCGTCAGATCGTTGCCTGCCGTACGGATACTCTTGTTGGAAACGATACCGCCAAGCGAAATGACGGCAATTTCGGTCGAACCACCGCCTATGTCCACAATCATGTTGCCCTCGGGAGCTTCGACATCTATGCCGATGCCAAGTGCTGCGGCCATAGGCTCGTATATCATATATACATCGCGGCCTCCGGCATGTTCGCTTGAGTCGCGCACGGCACGTATCTCGACCTCGGTCGAACCGGAAGGTATGCACACCACCATTCGGAGGGCGGGAGAGAACCAGCGGCGCTTGTTGTTCACCATCTTGACCATGCCGCGAATCATCTGCTCGGCGGCGTTGAAGTCGGCTATCACACCGTCGCGAAGCGGACGGATGGTGCGGATGCCCGGAGGCTCCTTACCTTCCATCTGATGCGCCGTCTCACCGACGGCGAGTAGCTTGTCTGTCTTATTCTCGATGGCAACAACGCTCGGCTGGTCCACCACGATCTTATCGTTATGAATGATGATGGAATTGGCTGTACCCAAGTCCATCGCAATTTCCTGTGTAAACGAAAATAATCCCATTTGCCTTATCTAACTTGTTAATGGACAGACCAAAATCGTGCGCCCAACAGGTCAGCGCACACGTCGTTGGTCTTTCAGCTTACAAAGTTAAGCAAAAATTCGCGCGTTACAAAAAAATACGTCACACGGGATTAACTTTTTTTCAATGCGTTCACAAAGTCTTCCGTTGCATGTTGCAGATCGGGGGCGAATGCGATGGCTCCGCTTACGGCTATACCGTTCACTCCGGTCGCCATCAATGGCTCCACGTCCTCAAGCCTGATGCCGCCGATTGCCACTACCGGAATCTCGATTTCATTCTTTTTCATCTCCTCACAGATGTGCCTGATTCCTTCCAGGCCCAATATCGGGGCAAGATTCTTTTTCGTTTCGGTGTATCTGTAAGGGCCGACCCCGATATAATCCACGTCCAGGGTCTTGACCTTCTCCACATCCTCGAATGTATTGGCAGTCACTCCTATGACAGCACCTGCACCCAACTGCAGACGCGCCTGAATAGGCGGCATATCCGTCTTTCCGAGATGTACGCCTCCGGCCTGCAGTTCCTTGGCCAGTTCCACACGGTCGTCAAGTATCAGAAATGTTTCGGTCTCGATGCACCAGGGCATGACTGTCTCCACCACCTGACGCACCTCGTTGTCATCGGCCTCCTTCATGCGTATCTGCACCCACCGGCATCCGCCGTCGATCACCGCGCGTATCTGATCCGTCACCGACACCGGCGACGATGTGTTCGTTATATATTGTAATGCCATAATCAAAGAAATTTATGTGTTACTTCATATTTATTAACGAATCGTATGCCTTTACAGTTTACCGTCACGCCACGCCTTAATGTCTATAATATTCCTCAAGACATCCAAGCATGGCGGCTCCTACAAATCCTACGGCCTGCAATTCGGGAAACTTATCCGGTGTCACACCTCCCAGCGCGATAACATTTCTACCGGCTAATCGGCCCTTGAGTTCATTGAGGTTGAAACCGGAAGCATATCCTTGTTTTGATATTGAATCATAGATGGGAGAGAGTGTCTGGTATTCCAGTCTGCATCCGGATGGAATAGGGGTGTCGAGTTCCGCGATGCTGTGGCATGACCTTGAGATATTCGTTACCTCCGCAGGCACGTCACGCTCCCGGCTGTTGAGATGCGCACCCCTCAATCCATATTTGCCGCACAGTTCAAAACAGCTGTGCACACGTATCCGGTCGTAATATGATTCCGGAATGCTATTTATCAGGGCCTCCATCTCGCCGACCGTGCACCCGGGTTTGCGCAGCTGCATTATGTCCACTTTTTCTTCAAGCAGCCGGACTATGGATTCACCCTCGCACAATCTTAAATCAGGCGGCGTAATGCCTATTCTGAGAAATCTCATTTATCCTCCGAAAGCCGCGGAAATAATTACCACCCGGTCGCCGTCGTGCAACCGGGCGTTTTCCCAATCACAGTGTCGCACAATCCTGTTGTTGACCGACACAGCCGTACCGCCTCCCTTCACTCCACGGTCATTGAGTAATTCAGCCACCGTCTTAGTGTCATCGTTCAGTTCGACCGGCTCGTTGTTCAATTCTATCTTCATGGCTATATATCTTTGTTTGCAACCACAAAGCTAATCAAAATTTACGGCACACGCAATATGTGTCGGATATGCCACCGAACTGCAGCAAATCCCGCTCAAAAAAATTGTGTAAAATAATGTGTTGAATATCAGAACGTAGTAGAACAATCGAAAAAAGCAATAGCAAAACGATTTTTTTATTAAGATTATTTATCCTTACTTTGCATAGAGAATAGGAGAGCGGCTTACCGGACCTTAAACGCACAACCGCCTCATCTTGAACACGCAAACACCAATGACCAATTCGAACGAGCTACAAAACAGATGGGCAAAATGCTGTGAACTGCTCCGCGCCAACATCGGCGAGGACCGGTTCAGGATCTGGTTTGCCGTAGCCCGTCCCGTCAGCTTCGACAACGGTCAGTTGGTGCTGAAACTCCCTTCGGCATACTATGCCGACCTCTACGAGGATCAGTTTGCCAACGTACTCAATTTCGCTCTCCGTCAGGCGTTCGGAAACTATACGCTCGTTCTGGAATACAACATCATCGGCAACGACAACCAGTCGCGTGTAAAGGTGCTGAGTCCCGAACGGTCCAACTCGCTGACCAGTTCGGTCACAAGACAGACTGAAACCGCACCGGTCGAGCAGCAAAGCAATAATTTCGACTCACAGCTTAACGACAAGCTTTCGTTCGAGAACTATTGCGTAGGGGAGTCCAATAAGGTTGCATACACCATAGCGGAACATATAGCCAACAATCCGGAAAAACCGGAGTTCAATCCATATTTCCTTTATGGTAATGTGGGCGTAGGCAAAACCCATCTGATTCAGGCCATCGGCATCAGAATCAAGGAACGCAATCCCAAGGCTCGCGTTCTGTTCATGACCATGCGTCAGTTCCAGAACATGTATCAGCATGTGGCCCTTGATCCCAAGGGTAGCATACCGGAATTCATCAACTATTTCCAGTCGATGGATTGTCTGCTGTTTGACGACCTGCAGGAAATGACCGGTGCGAAGACAGCAAGCGCGCTGTTCCCTATATTCAACCACCTGCATGCCCACAACAAGAAGCTGATATTCTCCTGCGACCGTCCCCCTCAGGAACTCGACGGGCTTACCGACCGCCTGATAGACCGCTTCAAATGGGGAATCACCGAGCCTCTGCCGGCTCCCGACCTTAACCTTCGCAAAAAAATCCTGCATGCCAAGGCCGACAGAAACGGTCTTGATCTGTCGGACGAAATCATAGACCTTATTGCCGAGCGCGCTACCGGATCCGTGCGCGAACTCGAAGGCATAGTCATGGGACTGCTGACCCGATCCATCAAGACCAACATGCCGCTGTCGGTCGAGATGACCAAGGAGGTGATAAGCCATACGGTGAAGACTCCGGTCAAGAAGATCATCAATTTCGACATGATTGTGGAAAATACGGCGGAGTATTTCAATCTGAATCCTGACAACCTGTTTTCCAAGAGCCGTCTGCGCGACATAGCCGACGCACGTCAGATCGTGATGTATCTCTGCAGCAAGCACACCGACCTCTCGACCCCGGCCATCGGAGCCAAGCTCAAACGCGAGCACTCTACCGTAATTTACGGCATCAAGGCTGTCAAGGACCGTATTTCATGCTCTAAAGACACCGCAGCCGCCGTAGAGTCTATCGAGAAAATTCTGCTCCGATAACGTCAGATATACAATTAAAAAATGATGCGACTTGTATGCATTTGCAAGTTGCATCATTTTTTGATTATGTCTATTGTGTATTTATGATTCCGTCTGGTCCAGCACCTCGTCCAGTATGAGTCTCACGCCCTGCGGATCGACGCCTAATTTCTGCAGTACAGGAATATCGGCAACGTATGCAAGCTCAAAATCCGACTTGTTCATACCGGCGGCTGAACGATAACGCCTCACGGCTTCTTCTATTCGTCCCAACAGGTGCGATACATGGCCGGCATTAAGCAAGTCGGTCATTTCCGATTCCTTTTCAAGCAATTCATTATATAGTGTATCTGCCTTTTCTATATGTCCGGACATCAGCTCAGCCCAGGCGGCTCCACGCGTGGCTTCATTCATCTCCGGCCTCAGATAGTGTGCGTGATAGAAATAACCGGCTGCCTGCGACGGCTTATCGGCCAGCAGTGCTGCATTCCCGGCCGTTATCATCAGCTTCACATTCTCCGTGTCACGCGCCAATACCTTGTCGTAGTATTCCAGAGCCTCCTGATAGTTGCCGAGACGACGGTTGACGAATGCAAGTTTTTTCTCAATCCACAGGCTGTCGTCTCCCAGCAACACCGACTTCATGTATGCTTCGCGGGCTCCCGCGAAATCCTGCAGCTTCTGGCATGAGAATCCAATCTTCTGCCAGATGGAATTATCTTCGTAATTCACTTCGGACAACGCACGGAACAGGCCAAGCGACTCTTTGTAGTACTGACGCTTGAAATAGAATTCAGCCATGGTCTCGATGAACTGACCGTCATTCAGATGTCGGTCAAGACCCGGAATCTTGAGGAATTCAAGCGCCTTGGCAAATGGATTGTAGAAATCTCCCTCTTTGCGCGACAGCTTATAGAATCGATACAGGTCGCGGACTGCCTTAACCGACTCGTTGTCGAAATCCGGACGCGAGGTGTCGGGTAATTTCTCTTTCAGTGCCTGCGACATCTGCTCGAACTGCATATCGAACTGCTTCAGCAACATGTTTCTCTGCATCTCCGGCGCCTGCTTCAATGCCAATGCAAGCGAATACTTGTCCGAGTCGCATATAAACGGCGTGAAGTCAGTCATCCGCCCGATGGTTTCCGACATCTTCTCGTCAAAGCCCAAATCAGGATGTTTGGAATCAAAGGGCATGAACCAGTTGTTGACGCGCTGAAAAAACGGAAAGCCTTTCAACTGCGAGAAAGTCACCATCATCAGGTCGGCGCCGTCATTCTGCATCTCGCTCAGTTCCTCCAGCTTGCGGCCGATGCCGGTCTTGTCGAGCATTTCCTCCCATTCCGGATTGTTCTCCAAAGATTCAGAATCGATACCCTTTGACATACCACGAAGCTTCTGAATCATCTCGGGACGCAGTTTCATAATTTCGGGCAATACCTCGTTCTTCATTTTGTCCGAAATACGCTGTGTGTCCAGTGTCCCGGCAATAGCTTTGATTACTGTCTTAACTCTCGCTGACATATCGTCGGTATCCAGCAACAATCTGACGCGGTCTTTAAGACGGTCTGTCTTAGCTATCCGTTCCGGCCATGCGGCTATACCGATCACCACTCCCGCAAGGAGTCGCGCTTTGGAAGATGCCTGCAGGTCGGAATGCAGCAACAGCTCTATCATCATGTTAAGCTTCATTTCGTCAAACCATGCAGCCATACCAAGCGTAAGGGCAGCAATCAGCTGGTACTGCAACGCGATGTCGGTATCCGGGTCTTCCATCACCTTACGCAACGTCTGTATGGATGCCTTGTCCTGAAACGTCAGCATGGTTGTCAGAAAGATGGTCTCAAGCAATTCATAGCGTTCGCGCGACATGTCGACGGACACATTCTGTACCATACCGGCAAGCGCTATCTGAGCCATCAATTCCCGATATCTCGTCAGAGACGCGTTTAGATTTCCTTTGCGCAATGACACAAGCCGCTGCGATGAATAATACACGCCGGACTCCTCCGCTTTGCTCCTTCGGGCCAAGGCATCGGACACAGAGCGTAACTGCTCGGCCAGATCACCAAGCATCGATGCCCGGGTAGGATCCGGCTTTCCTTCCATATAGTATCGCCTGAGATACCCGTACGACTGTGAAGCGGCGTTCAGCCGGTTCAGCGATTCATAATCGCCGCTCTGTTGCGCCACATCACGCAAATCGCGGATGGCGCGATTCAGCATTCCGCTATCTATGTTGCTCTCTGTCTGCTTAAGCTTCCTTTCTATATCATTCATATAATTCGATAACAAATAATGCACCAAAAATCCGCCGGTTTATACATGATTGGCACTCTCTGTCTAATCTTTCCCGATATTCAAACGAATAGGCGCGCCTACAAATTTGTCAGCGCACTCCGTTGTTTCAAATATTTTTGCTAATTTTGCAGACGATATGGTGGCCCGATGCCGTATGGATTGAGGCCTTACCTCTATTTTTCACTGATTTTAGTACTAAATATTATGGTAATACAAAGATGGCAGTCGGTACTGCTGCTGATCGCGGCCGTTGTGATGGGCTGCTTTACTTTCATGTCGCTCGGAAAGGTGCAGTTGCCCGACTATACCTGCAATTTCACTACTCTCGGTTTTGACATAGAGGGCATTGCCACCGACGGCGGTCCCGCCGGCTTCGTTGCGCACACATGGATATTCTTTGCGGTGTCCATGCTCAGCTTCATCATTCCGTGTATCGCTATATTCTGCTTCAAGAACATGCGTCTCCAGAAAATGCTGTGCCTTATTGAAATTCTTTTTCTTGTAGCCGTAATCTGCATCGGAGCCGTATACGGATACTATTCCTTCCCGCAGGCTTCCGTCAGCTGGTCGTCGCTCATCATCGCGCCGTTCCTTGCAATCGTGGCCGATATCCTGGCATATAACAGAATATGTGCCGACGGTCGCAAATTGCGTGCCGCCGACAGACTCCGATAGGTAAATATTACCTTTGAATATCAGTAACACCGGGGTGGAGAATGACGTGTCATTCTCCACCCCGGCATTGTGTTTCAGGCCGTGTATTACAGAGAATTATGACAGGATACTAATACAGTATTAACGCTGCAAAACACATAAATATGACTTGAACCATTATTTGTCAGCATTGTTAACGAAAAACACAAGTACCGTTAATTGCCATTCGCAAACTTTTCGCATGGGTCACGAGTTTTCATGCCGACACGAAATCTTAATCAGAGTGCAATAAAACGTAAATATACTTTCTATGAAAACACAAACGTTATCAATGCTGCTGTTTGCAATGTCACTGGCGATTCCCGGCATAGCTCAAGACACAGTTCCACAGCTTACCGACGACAACGGGAGCAAAATCGAGTTCAAACGCACTGACGCGGCTCGCTGATGTCTATTTTCTTCCTGATGGTATTCTTCTGCGGAATTGGACTGACTCCTATAGTCAGAATGCTCAGAGGCAACACCGTGCTTGTATGCACATTCCTGTGCCTGCTTGGAATGACAATCGTGGCCATTGCTCCGAATGTCTCGCTGGTAGGCGCCGGTGTTGTGATTGCCGGTATGGGATATGGCGCATTGCAGCCGCTGTTCTATAACAAGGCCACCCAGTGCGTCAACCGTCCGTCACTCACCACCAAGGCTCTTTCCGTCATTCTTACCGCAAACTATTCGACGATTGTACTTGAACCTCTGATAACGCAAGGAATCTGCAAATTGCTCCATAAATCGGTGGACAGCACGTTCCCCTTCTTCATCAGCGTGGCTGTCTGTGTCATATTCCTTATATTCGCATTCCTGCTGAGACATACCTTCATTGGTACGATCTCCAACACCTATTACCAGAAGCAGGTCAATAAATGATATGATACGGACATTGTTTTCTTCATTCCACTTTAAAGTCTATTGATATGAAATACGTAGATTGCGGCTGCGGGAAAATCCCGTACATTTCCTTGCTGGCCATCCTTTCCATTTCGCTGACGGTAAACCTGCCGGGGTTGGCGATATCGCCGATCATGGGCAAGCTGGATGATGTGTTCACCAATGTCACTGAACTCGAAATACAGTTGCTCACGGTCTTGCCCAACCTTGTGACAATTCCGTTTATCCTATGTTCGGGTAAATTCTGCACACCTAAAAACCAGATGTGGATACTCGGCATCGGTCTGGTGATATATGCGGCGACCGGAATACTATATTTTTTCGCCAAGACCATGACGGAACTGATAGTGCTGAGCTGTCTGTTGGGTGTGGGATGCGGCCTGATCATACCGTTGGCTGCCTCGCTGATCTCCGAATATACAGTCGGTAAGGCACGTACGAAAACTCTGGGTATGAAATCCGGAGTAAGTAACTTCATGGTGATTTTCGCCACATTGTTTGTCGGCTGGGTTGCCGCCTACAACTGGCATTTCGCATTCATAGTGTATATGATACCTATAATTCCGTTATGCCTGGTGCCTTTCATGACCCGCAGTTACATCTACGCCCACCGCATAGACTATCCGGGAGAATTTGTTCCTCCTGTCAAAGAACCGTCCAGACCGTCTGACCAGGATATCGCGCAGACGAAAAAGACCGGCAAACCGGCAGGCCCTAATTTCCATTTTCAAGGGAAAACGGCACTCGTGCTTCTGTTCGGTCTGATGGCGCTGTATTTCATAGCCACTTACGGCACTGAAGTGGTAAGCTATTACCTTCCGTTTGCCATGAAGAATTATGGACTCAATACCTCCGATGTAGGTGTGGCCACCGCCATGTATTTCGCATCGGCCACTTTGTCCGGTTTCATTCTGCCACAGGCCATCAGGGTCTGCAAGGAATGGACCATGGAATTGGCATTGCTGCTCGTGGTGTTCGGACTCTTCTTCGTAGGGCTGGTACACTCGTACTGGGCATATATCGCAGGAATTTTCATTATGGGACTCGGTTACGGAATAGTCCAGCCTCTGATTTATGACAAGACATCGTACGTCGCGCCTAATACGGCAAAACAGAACGCATACTTCTCCTACCTCCTGACATGCAACTATGTGGGTATTTCGGTAGTTCCGTTCGTTATATCGGGCGCACGCCATCTGTTCCATTCCGACAGTGTCAACTTCTCGTTCATATTCAACGGCTGCATCATTCTGATAGTGCTGCTTGTCGCTATCTGGAAACGACACAGTTTCGTAATTGAAGCGGATGCCAACAGTTATGAAGATCAGCCTTCCAGTCTGGGACGCGTTGCCGATCCCAAGACATTACAACGGCAATAAACATATTATTAAGAACAAAGGCGCTTTCGGGTGCCTTTTATTCTATTTATCTTCTTTTTGAATGTATTTTGAATAATCGAGTCGTCAAATGTTTTAATATTTCAGTACTTTTTACTAACTTTGCTAAATAAATTTAAAAGAAGAATAAATCCTTTCACGTCAATATAAGGACAGTGAACGTGTTTTTAGCACAATATGGCAACAGAACTTAAAAACTTCACGAAACGTGCGGATAATTATTCGCAGTGGTATAACGAGTTGGTGGCAAAAGCCGATCTTGCAGAGCAGTCGGCAGTAAGAGGGTGTATGGTAATCAAGCCTTACGGCTATGCCATCTGGGAAAAGATGCAGCGTCAGCTGGACGATATGTTCAAGGCCACGGGGCATCAAAACGCATATTTCCCGCTTCTTATCCCCAAATCGTTCCTGAGTCGCGAAGCCGAGCACGTAGAGGGTTTTGCCAAGGAATGCGCCATCGTGACCCACCACCGCCTCAAGAACGACCCGGAGGGCAACGGCGTGATTGTAGACCCTGAGGCCAAACTGGAGGAGGAACTCATAATCCGCCCCACATCCGAGACCATTATCTGGAGCACATTCAAGAACTGGATACATTCGTACCGCGATCTGCCTCTGCTTATCAACCAGTGGGCAAACGTGATGCGCTGGGAAATGCGTACCCGCATGTTCCTGCGCACGGCCGAATTCCTATGGCAAGAGGGCCACACCGCACATGCCACCCGTGAGGAGGCCGAAGCCGAAGCGCGCAGAATGCTTGAGGTCTACGCCACCTTCGCACAGGAGTTCATGGCCATTCCCGTCATCAAGGGCGTAAAATCAGCCACCGAGCGATTCGCCGGTGCTCTCGACACCTACACAATCGAGGCCATGATGCAGGACGGCAAAGCCCTGCAGTCCGGCACGTCACACTTCCTTGGACAGAACTTCGCCAAGGCGTTCGACGTGACCTTTATGAACAAGGACAACAAACCCGAGTATGTATGGGCTTCGTCATGGGGCGTATCCACCCGGCTAATGGGCGCACTCATCATGACACACAGCGATGACAACGGCCTGGTATTGCCTCCCAAGCTGGCGCCCATTCAGGTTGTAATAGTACCCATCTATAAGAACAACGATGGCCTCAAGGCTATCTCGGATAAGGTTCAGCCACTAATCGAAGAACTCCGCGCCAAAGGCATAAGCGTCAAATATGACGACGCTGACAACCGCCGCCCGGGATTCAAGTTCGCCGACTACGAGGTCAAGGGCGTTCCCGTACGTCTTGCCATAGGTCAGCGAGACCTGGAACAGGGCACCGTCGAGATGATGCGACGAGACACGCTCCAGAAGGAATCCGTGGCGTTCGACGGCATAGCAGACCATATCGTCGAGGTGCTGGACGACATACAGAAGAGTCTTTATCAGAAGGCTTTGGACCGCCGGATTCAAAGGACTATCACAGTAGACACATACGACGAGTTCAAGAAAAGAATCGAAGAAGGAGTCTTCATCATGGCCCACTGGGACGGAACTCCCGAAACCGAGGCCAAAATCAAGGAAGAAACGAAGGCTACCATCCGTTGCATCCCGTTCGATTCCGACAAGACCCCCGGCGTATGTATGGTGACCGGCAAGCCTTCGGCACAACGCGTATTGTTCGCCCGCAGTTATTGATACCTTAATCTGAAACGCACATCAGTCGACATCATGAATAAGAACACAAGGCATTACATTACGGCGGCCGCCATAACGATATGCTCGGCAGGCACTTTGGCCGCTCCTCTTACGGTCGCAGACTATTGCCAGCCCGACCTCACGCGTCCGGTCAGCGTCAAGACGCCGATGCCACTGGCCGACGGCGCGTCTTATTCCGCGATATCGGCCGATGGACGCAGCATCGAGTCCTACAGCTTCAAGACCGGCAAGAAACTGGAGACACTGTTCAGCCTCGACGCTCAGAAAGGCGACATCAAGATCGATTCGTTCGACGGGTACTCCATTTCCGACAACGGACGCAAGATAATGTTGTGGCAGGAGACTTCCAAGATATACCGCCACTCGTTCTACGCCGAGTATTATGTGTATGATACTTTCCGCGGCACAATGCAGCGAGTGTCGACCGGCGGCCCGCAACGTGGCGCCACCATGAGCCATGACGGCCTTCAGGTGGCATATATGCGCGACAACAACTTATGGATTTCCAATCTGGATTACGGCACCGACAAGGCCATAACCAAGGACGGCCAGGCCACCCGTGTGATAAACGGTATTCCCGACTGGGTTTACGAGGAAGAATTCGGCATGCAGACCGCAATGGCCTGGAACGGCCAGGACAATGTGCTGGCATTCATTCGCTTCGACGAGTCGGAGGTGCCCGTTTATAGTTTTGACAACTATAAATCCTACTGCGACGCCGATCCGCTGACGGATGTGTATCCCGAAAGCTATTCGTACAAATATCCGTTGGCCGGATATCCCAATTCCACTGTGACTGTTTTGGCCTACCATGTCGACAATCAGACTGTCAAGCAGATGGACATTCCGATTGGCAAGGATTACGTGCCGTCAATGGAGTTTGACGGAACCGGCACCAACCTTATGGTCATGACCCTGAACCGTGACCAGAATTCGCTCAAATTGTATAAGGTGAATCCCGGCAGCACAGTCGCCAAAGTAATATATACGGAGACAAGCGACGCATGGCTCAGCCCGGCTGCATACCAGATGGGGGAGTATGGCGAAAAGTCATTCTTCATCGGCAGCGAAAAGTCCGATTACCGCCATCTGTATGAATACGACTACAGCGGCAACTGCCTGCGCCAGGTCACAAAAGGGGAGTGGAATGTGACGAACTTCTACGGTTGCGATCGCCGCACAGGCACTGTTTACGTACAGACTACACAGCTTGGTCCTATCAACCGCAACGTCGCCGCCGTAGAACGTAACGGAAAAACGACAATACTTAACAATACACCCGGCACGGAGAACGCCTGGTTCAGCAGCGACTGCCGCTATTTCCTGCGTTCATACAGCAACGCCGTCACACCACCGGTGTTCACTCTGTGCGACAACCGTGGCAAACAGCTGACCGAGGTGGAGAACAATGCCCTGTATGCAGCCAAATATGCTTCGGCTCCCAAGAAAGAATTCCTGCAGATTCCCAACGCCGAGGGCGAAATGATGGATGCATTCATCATCAAGCCGGCAGATTTCTCTCCAAGCAATAAGTATCCGTTGCTGATGTATCAGTACAACGGTCCGGACTCACAGGAGGTATTGAATGCGTGGCGCATGGAGGGCATATATTATCTGGCGGCGCAGGGTTATGTCGTAGCGGCTGTGGATGGCCGCGGCACGGGCAACCGTTCGCGTCAGTGGGGCACATCTGTTTACCGCCGTCTGGGGCAGCTTGAAACCAAAGACCAGCTCGCAGGCGCCAAGTGGATGAGCCGACAGGACTATATAGACCCCGAACGCACCGCATGCTTCGGATGGAGCTATGGCGGCTATATGACCCTTATGGAACTCGGTGATTCCGACTGTACATTCAAGGCAGGCGTGGCTATGGCTCCCGTGACCGACTGGCGGTTCTACGATTCCGTATACACCGAACGGTACATGACCACACCGCAGCAGAACGAATCGGGTTATGACTCGGCTTCGGCACTTAACAGGGCACAGAATCTGAAGGGCCGTCTGCTTATCATGTCCGGCACCGGCGATGACAACGTACATTTATACAATACGCTGAAATATACATCTAAACTATATTCCCAAGGAACTGTCTTCGACATGATGGCCCTGACCGGATTTGAACACAGTCTGCCAAAGTGTAATGCAAGGACGATGCTGTTCAAAAAAATATGCGACTTCTTAGACCATAATGTTCGCTGAGACGTTGAATATACGGGTGCAATAGGTTTCATCACTGTTGTGTGACCTTGATTAAACGACAATGCACGACTTGGAAAAAATAAGTAGTTCGAGGCTTTTCGCCTTCTGGAAGGACATCTGTACCGGCATTCTGGTGTTGATGGGCACCATGCTGTTGGCGCAGGTTCTCCCATACTATTTTGCGCCTATCCCTTCGCTGATAGGAGCGGCCGTGCTGTATACGATGCTTTACAACAACAGGCTGCAGGATAATCCGAGCTGCATGGTGATGATCTACGCTCTGTTCTACTGCCTGATCCTATATTCCTTTGCTACGATCATCCTCAATCTGCTCTATATATGGGGCATGATGGAACTGCCAAAGGAATTGACATTCATCGCACCTCCCTATATCCCGTCCTTGCTGCTTGATCCGATCTGTTTCATAACATTCGGCATTATCATGCTCCGGCTCAATTCTCTGAGTTTTTGCATAGACTGCAAATTCAAGAACGGACTCTCCATCGACCGCGGACAATTGGGACAGATTCTGCATCACGAATCCCGTATACAGATTCTTAATCTATTATGTGTGTTCGGAGGACTGTCTATTATAGTCTGGGCATATTACTTCACTCTATACGACAGATCTACAGGTGTAAATACACGCGACAGATACATCTTCTTCTGGCTCAATCTGGTGATATTCCTTATAGATGGTATGTATTTCGCGGCAAGGTACTATAACATTTATCTGGATCATAAGGAAAGGGGCAACATCATCACCGAAGAGGAACTCAGCGATATGACCACGAAGACATACTTGCGGTTTTACGTGATATGCGACAACAGCATCTATGTCAATCCCAAGACGGTGGATCCGCAGATGCCGTTCCGTAATATAATCGACACGCCGTTCGTTACCAAACGTAATGTAAACGGTATATCCACCTACGAAGTCAATGATGTCATTCATAATATGGTGCAACACTCCGGACTGCTGAAATTCTTCTATGGACGCAGAAATCCGGATATGCAGAAACATCGTCTGCTGCGCTATTTTTATTTTCTTGATGGTACACCCGAAGATTATCCTGAACTCAACATCAGCGGCGAATGGATGGACTTCAACCGCATCAAGGGCATATACAATTCCAGTCCTGCTCTGATGGCAGGCACATTCCTGGCCGACATGTCCAGGATGTCAACCGTGGTGCTGACTCAGAAGATATTCGATGACCGCGGTTTCCGCAAAATCAAGGTAAAATCCTATCAGCCGAATTACGATCTGAACGAGATTCGCGAAAAGGACTATGATTTTCAGGACGACAAATGGATTCGCGTGGCAATGTTCAACTCCGACACCAAGGGGTTCCACGTGCGTCGTATCTGGCAGAAATTCCTGAACAATAACAACCAAAGTGCCTCGTGGCGTCAGTAAAGGACATCATGCCCCCATCAGAAGGCAACCGTAACGAATTACGGGCCATCGCTGTGATTGGACCAACAGCCTGCGGAAAGACACGCAGGGCCGTGCAGATTGCCTCCGCATTCAACGGCGAGATTTTATCCGCCGATTCACGTCAGGTGTACTGCAACATGGATCTCGGCACAGGCAAGGATTTAGATGAATACGGCGATATCAGGTATCATCTGATCGATATCTGTCCTCCCGGATCCAGATACAATCTTCACAAATATCTAAGGGAATTCAATAAGGTGTATGCCGATGTTCGGTCACGTGGCAAACGACCCGTTATCTGCGGAGGTTCCGGTATGTATGTTGAACATGCACTTAACGGAATATCACTGCCTGACGTGCCTGAAGATACCGAGTTAAGGCATTCCCTGTCCGACAAGTCTCTTGATCTGCTCGCCGTGATACTGGCAGGCTACAAACAGCTGCACAACATCACTGACATTGACACCAAGGCAAGGGCTATAAGGGCCATCGAAATACAGGAATATTACCGCCACCATCCGGAGGAAACGAAATCCGTATCGCGCCAGGGCGCGAAACCTATCGATGCCCTGATAATCGGGCTCGATATTCCCCGTGAGGAGAGACGCTCCCGCATCTCGTCACGTCTGAAACAGAGACTTGACAATGGTCTGATCCGCGAAATCCGGGACCTTCTTAATTCCGGCATCGATGCCGAGGACCTGATATATTATGGTCTGGAGTATAAATTCGTCACGCTGCACGTGATGGGGGAGTTGTCGTATCAGGAAATGTTCACTCAGCTTGAGACAGCGATCCATCAGTTTGCCAAACGCCAGATGACATGGTTCCGTGGCATGGAACGGCGCGGATCGACCATACACTGGTTGCCATACGACCTTGACGATGCCGAATTTTTAACTCGCGTCGGCGAACTGCTTTGACCGGCATTTGACATCCGTATTCAACCGGCATTCGGCATCTGTATTCACAAGATACTGAAATTTCCTTGCTGTCGCAGTGAACAATTTAGTCCGTTAAAACGGTTATATCATAGAAACAATTCTTAACAGTCCACGACTGTTTAAATACATATACTATGATTACCGACAAGATTAAATTCAAACCCGGATATGCTAAAGCCGACAGTAAGACATTCGCTTCGGCCGGAGTGGAAGTCGAAGGGCTCGATTCCCAGATAATATGGCGCAACCTCACCAACATCAGCGTATGGCCGCGCCTCTCCGAAGCCATTGTCGACATCCAGTATGAAGATTCGGCCGACAACGATCCCCATCTGTTCGAAAAGGCCCAGTTCAACTATACATTGACATCCGGCAAACGTGTCGTTGCGCAGGTCGTCGAATTCTCACATCCCAAGGACGACCGACCCGGACGCCTGGCATACCAGGGAGCGGTTTTTGACGACAACCGCCGCACCAACGAAATGGTTGCCGAGTTTATGGTAGGAGTTCCCGATCATAAAGGCATCCTGACGGTCGAAGCCGCATCCTCGGCCAAAGAAGAGAGTGCCGATGCTCCGGAACACAACTACGGCGATGAGCTAAAGAGCTTCCTTGAAAACCTGGCCGACTGGTCGAAAAAACACCGTTAACACACATCTTTAATCTACATACAATTACCCTGCAAGTGCGTTCCAGGTAACAGCGGAATGCACTTTTATCATATATTTATCTGTTATTTCATTTGACAGTTTTAATATATTTTTATTACTGTCCGCTAAA
>DESI01000024.1:0-30916 GCA_002361235.1 Porphyromonadaceae bacterium UBA3318
TAATTTTTGTCATGTACTAAAATATGAACGAACTTTTTTCTGTTAAGGACAAGGTAGTTGTCATTACCGGAGGCACCGGCGTGTTGGGTGCCTGCATAGGGGAGTACCTGGCCCTGGAGGGCGCCAAAGTGGTGATTATGGGTCGTCGCAAGGATGAGGGCGACAAGATTGTGAACGACATCCGCTCCAAGGGAGGCGAGGCCATGTTCCTCACCACCGACGTAATGAACGAGGACGTGGTGCGTCGGAACTGCGAGGACATTCTTGCCAAATACGGCAAAGTCGACGCGCTGCTCAACGCAGCCGGAGGCAACATGCCCGGCGCGACCATCGCCCCGGACAAGACATTCTTTGATCTGAAGGTGGAGGAGTTTTCAAGAGTCCTTGACCTGAACCTTATCGGCACGGTCATTCCCACACAGGTATTCCTGAAACCTATGGTGAAAGCCGGCAAGGGAGCGATAGTCAATTTCTCGTCGATGGCGGCGTTCCGTCCCATGACGCGCGTGTGCGGTTACGCAGCCGCCAAGGCCGGCATCAGCAATTTCACGGCGTTCCTGGCGAACGAAGTGGCAACCAAATTCACTTCTGGCATACGTGTCAACGCCATTGCCCCGGGCTTCTTCCTGACCAACCAGAACCGTGCGCTGCTCACCAATCCCGACGGCAGCCTGACGCAGCGTGGCGAGGACGTGATACGTCAGACGCCCTTCAAGCGCTTCGTCAATCCCGAGGAACTTTGCGGCACCATCCAGTATCTGATTTCCGACGCCTCCTCGTTCGTCACCGGCACCGTAGCCGTCGTAGACGGCGGCTTCAACGCCTTCGCAATGTAAACCAGTGCATCGGCTCTAAATTAGCGATAGTCGGAACAATACTACATAGAAAAGCGAGCTTCGGATCCAACGCACAGTTGGTGCCGAAGCTCGCTGTATAGGTTAGCTAATTGTCACTGCATAGAAATGACGGATTATGTTATCCCACAGTAATAATCGGTTGCCCAAAGAAGGTGGATAACATGGCGAGAGTCGATATAGTGAAATTATGCTCTCCGCTGAGCCATCGGGTTATTTCATTGGGCCGTTTCCCGAGAGCTTCGGCAAACTGTTTTTTATTCAAACCCTTTTCAAGCATAAGCGCGTCCAGTCTGTTAGAGATGGCAAAAGAAAGCCGGGTTTCCTCACGCTTTTCCTGAGGTATCTCATTGAAGATTTCCTGTAAAGAAATGTTGGCAGTCTTCATAAGTCAAATGTTTTATCGGTTATGATTTCTTTTTCCGTAATTTCCACGTTGCCTGAACGTACTTCTTGCTTGAGTAGACGTTCAAATTTCTGCAAGTCCATGACGTAGCCCTTCAACGTATTGTTTTCTTGGTATGTCCGGCTGTTCTTCACATCGCCATTGCCGAGGACGAGAATTTTGTCAGTAAGCCGCAGACAATATAAACGAAGTTTGGATTTCAGCACCGGCAACGCAACGACTGAGTCGTTCATTTTGCCCTTCTTGAAAAGGTAAAATGGGCTTACACTGAGGTCTCCTATTAAAATTCTCAATCCATTCTCTTAACTCGTCAGGCAGACCGGTTATATCTTCTCCGGTAAGGTAGCCCTTATGAAACAGGTTCAGAAGTCCGATTACAAGCATGGAGGTACGGTAATAATCCTCCATTTGCATCGCTTCCTTATAGAATTTGCGGGCTTTGTCTGTAATCATCATTGAGCGGTCGAACTCGTTGCCTATTTCTGTGTCGAATGGCCGGTCAAGCAATTCGCGCATTTCATTTTGCCATTCTGCATGACGCCTTAATATTCCTTTCTTCAGCAACTCTTTGGCTTGCTTCTTTTCCGATTTAGTCAGTTCTCCCATGGGCATTATAATTCTATGTATTTATGTGGCCTGAATGAGTCTGTCTCATTGGTAAACACATATCCAAGCTGATTAGAAACGATTTTGGTGCCACCGATTTCACCGTCGATATTTCTATGGGAATGGCCATAAATCCAGTAATCAATAGGCAGTGTTTCAATGAGTATATTCAAGTCGGAGGTAAAAGCGCCGTTTATCCGACTGCCTTTGAACTCGTCGGCCATAAGGTCAAAAGACGGAACATGGTGTGTCACGACAACACGTTTCTGGGCAGTGCTTTGTGCTACACTACGCTTGATGAAATCAACGCATCGCTCATGCTCATCATTGAATCTGTCCCAGCTCAGACGGTATTCTCTGTTGCGTATTCTGTGGAAGTCTGTAACTCCATGCTCAGTGAAATAGGCGTCCGCCGGATGTATCTTTGCCCAAAGAGTTGACATTATAAGGTCTATGTTATCAAGTTGTACGATCTTATTGTAGATAGCGCTCACATTGGGACGTAACTGTTCAGTCCACCCTTCGGTGAGATTGTTGATATCGAAGTTTTTATAAAGCTCATGATTGCCGGGCACAATTAAGGTCTGCTCGAAGTTATCTTCGCACCAGTCCCAAAACGGATGCTTCGAGTACATCTGGTCACCAAGGTAGCCTATGTCTCCGGCCAGAACAAGTATGTCGCCTACGGGCACTAATGGATTGTCACGAAGCCAGCGGCTGTTTTCGTGAAATTCAAGATGCAGATCAGATGCGTATTGTATCTTCATTATTGTGCGGTGTAATAAGTTGGCAATGCTTCAAGAAACATTCTTATTGCAGCCTCCGAACTGCGTAACGCATCCTGTAACGACTGATTCGGCAATGTTTGCAACAGTCCTTCGGCAAATTCTCTGACAGAACCGACAATCTCTGCGTCAACAATAGCCCGGTCAGTGCCGGTCAGTGTAGCAGTTAGTTTCAGGACATCATTACGATGCTTCAAAATATCCTTGGTGTTTATCTTCTTTCCCGCTTCCCTGTCGGCAATAAGGTTCAGATAAGCACGCGCTTTCAAGGCTATCAACGCCAATGGAGCCGCGTAACGCAGATCTGCGCTGACAAACGAGTTTTGCACAGTTAGGTTATAATATGGCTCATCAAGTATGATTGTCGAAAGGCTCGATACTTCACCGTCAATAGGCAGCGGCTCGGTATGTGCTGCAGATGTGAATATGTCGTTGTGCCGTGAAAGTAATTCCACCTTTACAGGGAATCCGGCCTTCCCCTGGTCAAAGCTATACAGCACATACTTGGGCGTCTCGTCTTTATTTTTTCTGATGCCGTGGCGGTATCCTCCCTCGCCAATGAACGCCCAGAATGCTCTTGCAAATTCCGGAGTCATGTTTTCCACGATAACGACAATGTCAATATCCATCGTCGCACGTGGTCGCATTTCTGTTCCGCTCAGTATCTCGTCGCAGGCTGTGCCTCCGATTATCACGAAGTTGTTCGAAAACTGTGCGAACCGTTCTCTGAATATATCAAGTCCTCCTACCATGGCATTTCGTTTATCATTATTTCAAGTTCTTTTTGTACTCGCGGATCGTTGTCATCTCTTAGCGTGAGATATAGTGACAGCTTGTCAACGTATTCATCCGTTGCGATTGGTGGATATTTCCATATCTCTACCCGCTGGATGTCCTCTAATTGCGACAGGCTGTTTTTCAATTTCTTATTCTCGACAACCGTGAACACTCGTGTAGGAAAATTCTCCCCGACTAGCATTGAATAATGCGATAAAGCTTCGATGCCGCCGATCAGCCCACGGTTCAATGGCTCATCAGTATATCCGGATTGTTTTATCGGGTTAGAGAGATACGGCTGCGACTTTTTCCACAATTCACGCTTGTGGGGAATGAATATCAGTCGTTTATTACGACTGTTATCAGCCTTGAACTCAGCGAGACCCAGCCCGGATAATTGCTGTGCTGATTTTGCAAGGGTAGCGTATTTATAGGGAGTAATCTCTGCAATCTCATTTAGTGTCATGCCATTGAGAGAACAACTCTGAAGATGAATCAGCAGTAGATATTGAGTAGACGGCAACAGTTGAGAGGGAATTTCAATACTGCTTAATCTGCGGTTAGCAAGTAACGATGGGACAAAAGCGAACTTATCGCGGACTACGAAATACACACCTTTGTCTACAAGACGGTCGCGCTCATAAGTTGGCAAGTTGTCGAAATAAAAAACTGCCGGAAGATGCACGGCTTGCTCTATCCTATGGGCAATATTCCTGCGTTGCACGGGTGAATAGTTCACCGACTCTTTGGCCACCAACAACAGCAGTTGATGTCCGGTCATCGCAAACTGATATATGTCGAACCCCGCAAGGAGTCCGAGCCATAAGTTTTTCGATATATCCGATGCCGGTTTATCAAGTTGTACTTTCTTCCCGGCTACAATGATGTTATCCATACTTTTGCATCGTTCTATCTACCTCGTAGAACAATGCAAAAGTATATATAATTTCTTGAACCACCAAATTTTCAGTCAATGGCATCGACCATTTCTTTACACATTTCTTCATCAACATCACGGTATCGGGCAAATGCCTGACTTCCGGAAGCATGAGGGCTAAGGGCGCGAAAGGTTCTCAACGTATTTCGCCTTGACCTCATCGGGCAGAGCGTCGTGGTCTTCGCGCTTGCCGAGGCGACGTTCATCTTCCGGCACGGTAGAAGCATGGTCGGACAGATGATGTTCGTCGGCAATGGCCGCCACCTGCGCGGCCATTGCCTAGACATGTGCGTGGGTCATGGCTTGAACGCGGAAGTTGTAATACTTTTGAAGATGATACTCCACGAAGTCGTGGCGTCGGTCAATCTGAGTGATTATGTTCTTATACATAATCTGATTGCCCGACAGTTTCAAGAGGCAAAGAGAACCGACGGTGTAGTCACGCACGGTTTAGGGCTTTTCAAGCCATTGCTTTATCTGTTCAGTAAATTTGTGGTCCATAAGAGTGTAAGCTGTTTGGTTTCCACAAAATTACTTCCTTAGACATAGTTAATAAAAGACGGAAAATTTGTAACTTTGCAGAAAATAATATTAATTGGTATGACAAAGAAAGGTGCTAAACTATATTTACATTTCTTAATGGCAATTATTGCCTTGATGTTCACTACAATTACTGGTTGTAATAACACCAAGGCTCATTTAGACAAATCCAGTAATTACGTTTCCCATGTTAATGATACCATAAAACTCAGTTTATATAATGTGGCTTTAGGGGATTCTTTTTTTACTGTAAAAGAAAAGTTTAAGAACTTGCTCGCTGTTCCATTAGATTCATTGTCTTCATATTTACCTATAGAAGACAATCTTAAGATAGTATATGAAGATTTAGGAATTTCAATATATACAACTGATACAGTATTCATTGCTAATCATGAAGGCTGGCAACATATAAATAATAATGGGTTTTATAAAGATTTTCCATTAAAAAATACCAAACACTATACAAAACTCATATTCTTTATAAAAGATGGAAGAGTATTTCAAAGCGAAATGCTAATAACTTCTACCATCATTGGTGTCGATGATGTAGAACTCAGTCAGGATGATTTTATAATATCGATACGTAATCTATATAAAGAAAAGTATAGCAATCCTGATTCCATCATGCTGTACAACAGGAAGTCTCGGTATGCAGCAACGTATTCAATAGATACTGATTCTATTATTAAGGAGGAGATTTACAATAATGTCAAAGAAAGCATAGATGAATATCCGCCGAGTATTTCATCATCTTCAATTTGGAGTTGGAAAAATGCTAATATTATCGCAGAGTGGGATTTCCAACCATATAAACATGGACAAATTTGGTTTTGGGTTACATGTCCGTCTATAAGAATAATATATACAGATTTATCTGCAGTTGAAGCAGAAACAAAAAAGAGGAAGGAGCAAATTAGGCTGCAAAAGGAAGATAGTCTCAGGAAAATAAATAGAATTGAAATGGAGAATGCTGAACGGATAAAGCAGCAGATAATATAATCTAGAGTTTATTGTTAATGCCGATGAAAACACGAGGTTGTAACCGAGTAGAAGAAACAGTTCCCGCATCGAGATCATAGTTGCGCCGGAGGTAACAAAATCGTCAAAAACGATGATGTTGCGTTCTGAGGGCAGTTCTTTGCCGAAGGTAAAAACAGCACCTGCACGATGCTTAGAGTGGCACTCGGCGACATCTTTGTAGAAGGGTATGTCGAGAAGTTCAGCGAGCAGGGCAGAAATGAGCGATGCAAAGTCACAACAGACCCGACATTGGCTAATATAATATATAAAGCAGAGCCTCCGCTTTCAAGCGGAAGCTCTGTCGCTCTATATTTTATTTGCTTAGTAGCGGTAGCAGGTGATGATGGCCTCGTCGGTGTGGAGGATCATCTTGTTGTGGCGCGGGAATTCGACATCCATAACGGTCGGGTTGCTCTTGATTCCGTAATAACCGAGCTTCTCTGCGCTCGGATTGGCCGGGTCGCGGAAATCGACGCCGAGTTTCCCTTCTTTCTTATTGTAGTTGATCTCGCCGGTGCCGAGACCGGGCCATTGCGTTATCTCAAGCTGGGTCCGTATGAAATAGTCTTCCGGATGCTTGATCTCGCCGGTCCGGGTCATTTCGATGGTGGAGATACGCCAGAAGCCGTCGATCTTGCCGTTGGATTTGGAGCGGCGGCAGCCGGCGGCAGCCAATATCGTGATTATGATGAGTGTGAGCAGGGTTATCTTCTTCATAATTTCAGTTTCGTTTACAGCACGTGGTGCCGATCATTAATGATGACAAAATTACAACTTTACTATTAAACCACAAAATTTCTTTTGAAGTTTGAATCCAATGTTGTAATTTTGTAGAATGAGGGGAGTGGAACTCCTTAATGTGGGGGAGTGGAACCTGTTAAGTTAAATTATAGAAACATTTTCAACATCAATGGCTAATAATAAACCAAGCATACCTAAGGGCACTCGTGATTTCACGGCGGTCGAGATGTCGCGCCGCAACTATATATTCGACACCATCAAGCGTCAGTTCCGCCTGTTCGGTTACAAGCAGATCGAGACGCCGGCCATGGAGAATCTGTCGACGCTGATGGGCAAGTATGGCGACGAGGGCGACAAACTGCTGTTCAAGATACTGAATTCGGGCGACTGGCTGAAGGATGTCAGCGACGAGGAGCTGTTGGGCCGCAACGTGGTGAAGCTTACTCCAAAGGTTGCGGAGAAGGGGCTGCGCTATGACTTGACCGTGCCGTTCGCGCGCTTCGTGGTGCAGCACCGCAACGACCTGCAGATGCCGTTCAAGCGTTATCAGATACAGCCGGTATGGCGCGCCGACCGTCCGCAGAAAGGGCGTTACCGCGAGTTCTATCAGTGTGACGCCGACGTGGTGGGTTCCGAGTCGCTGAACAACGAGATTGAGCTGGTGCAGCTTATCGACGCCGTGTTCTGCGACTTGGGCATCAACATCACCGTCAAGCTGAACAACCGCAAGATCTTAGCCGGTATCGCCGAGACCGTAGGCCATGCCGACAAATTAGTGGACATAACCGTGGCCATCGACAAGATAGACAAGATCGGCCTGGAGAACGTTAACGCCGAGTTGCTGGAGAACGGCATATCGGCCGAGGCTGTCGAAAAACTGCAGCCTGTGCTGACCATGACCGGCAGCAACGCCGAAAAACTCGATCTGATGGCTGATATGCTCCGTGATTCAGAGACCGGCATTAAGGGCGTTGCCGAGATGCGCGAGGTGATAGAAGGCGTCGAGGACCTGGGTCACAAATGCACCGTAGAAGTGGATCTGTCACTGGCACGCGGCCTGAACTATTACACCGGCACCATCCTGGAGGTGAAGGCCAACGACGTGCAGATGGGTTCCATCACGGGCGGTGGCCGTTACGACAACCTGACAGGCGTGTTCGGTATGCCGGGCCTGTCGGGCGTGGGCATCAGCTTCGGCGCCGACCGCATCTACGACGTGATGAACCAGCTGAACCTCTATCCCAAGGAGACGGAGGAGAGCATCAAGATCCTGTTCATCAACTTCGGCGATAAGGAGGCACGTCAGGCCATGAAATATGTTAAGGAACTCCGTGCCAACGGTGTGCCGTCGCAGGTGTATCCCGATTCGGTCAAGATGAAGAAGCAGATGAGCATCGCCGACGCCGACAAGGTGCCGTATGTTGCATTTGTGGGCGAGCAGGAGATGGCCGACGGCAATATTATGGTCAAGGACATGACCACCGGCGAGCAGCGGAAATACACCGTCGCCGAACTGATTGAAAAACTGAAGTGAGATGGGAACGATATCCAGAAGGGATTTTGATATCCGTCAGCCCTACTTCCCGGAGACTTCGGATTGCGATGACTTCTATTACGGACTCGCCAATCTGATAGAGGACAGAATAGGGAAGAACGAGTACGGACAGACTCTGTCGCAATCGTTGCGCGGGCATCTGGCCCTGACTCTGATAGGATATCTGCAGGACATAGTGAACGATGCCGGGCTGTGGCGGTCGTTCGTCGACACTAACCGCCGGCTGTACGGCTGGACCGTGCCGTTCCATGAAGTCGGACCGGACTATACCGACTACGAGCTGAACCGGGAGGATATCCGCTTCCTGGTGTGGTATGACATCGCGATGATGGACATAGAGCGTCGCGCCCTGTACCCGCTTGACGATAAGCTGATGGCAATGGCCGACGACCTGTGGAAATACATCGACCGCATATACGACGACTGCCCCATGGAGGTGAAATATGACTTCGCACGCGGTCTGTCAATGACCGATCCGGCCGACCAGGAGGATATTCTGCATGTGGCCTACTGGCTGTTCAACAACAGCTGGCTGCTGACGCCGGCCTTCGCCTTGTCGCTCAACATCATGGCCAACATGCCCGACGTAAAGGAGGACAAGGACGGCATTCTGCTCAACAAGCGCATCGATGCCGCGGTGTCGGAAGATACCGTCGGACCGCTGGCGCTCTATACCCAGGAATGGGTCTACCTGCTGTTGAACGGCAAGCTGCCCGATACCGCCATGGACGAACCGGAGGCCGTGCCCGGCGAGAACAACCATCCGTACTACGACAAGTTCGTGGCCGCTGCAGGCGGAAAACATATTGCATATTTCGCCGACTACGACAGCATGAACCGATTCTTTATCGAGGCGTTGGGATGGGAGAAGGATACCGAGCATCTCAGTCAGGTCAAGAACGGCCGAGACTTCGTGCTTCTTGTAAATCCTAAGAAGGGAATGCTGATGGCACGCAATGTGGCAAAGTGCATTGCCGATCCGGAGAATCCGCTTTACGATAAACTGTACGCGCGCAAGATGGCGATTGAACTCTTGGCGGTGCGTGGCCTTTGTCCCGTCGACCTGCTGAAGTACGTGCTGAAGCACGGCTGGCTGCCCGACGCCTGCTTCCCCGATTCGGACAATACGGAGCTGGTGGCACGTAACGCCGATTTCATAGCCCGCTGCTATCTGCAGGACTATTATCGCGGCGATTGAGATTAACGGCAGATGATTGTTAAAATGATGGAAAATAGTTAAAACCCGCTTTTCGGTGCAACTGTTTAAACCATTACGGTTTCCATCTGTCTACCATATAAAATAAAAACCTGAAGCAATGAAGAAAATATTATTGACACTTGGCGTCTTAGCCCTGTCACTACCTGTTGCACAGGCTCAATACGACGACATATACTACAACCCGGACAAGCCGTCCGCAAGCAGGACAACTCAGACCAAGAAGCAGAAACAGCAGAAGAAGTCAAACTATATAGCTGATTTCAGCAATATGGATGTCGATGAATACAACCGTGTCGGCGACATGTATTATGCCACGCCGGTAGACACCATCGGCACCGCTGTGGAGAACGGTCAGGATTTCGTCTATACACAGCAGATACAGAAGTATTACAACCCGACCATCGTGCTGGACAATGCCGATCTGCTTGAGGATGTGCTGAACAACTCGTACGGCAACGTCGAGGTCGTTATCAACAACAACGGCGTGCCGGTGTTCTCGCCCTACTACTCGTCGGTGTACTATAACTACCCGTTCTATGCATCATGGAACTGGGGTCCGAGCTGGACCTGGACGTGGGGACCGAGCTGGACATGGCATTGGGGTTGGGGACCGAGCTGGGCCTGGGGACCGAGCTGGACATGGGGACCGAGCTGGAGCTGGGGCTGGCGTCCCGGTTACTATCCCGGCTGGGGACCCAGCTGGAGCTGGGGACCGGGTTACTATCCCGGCGGATGGCACAGACCGTTCCATGCCGACTATCGTCCCGGCGCACACCGTCCCACGGCACCGCGCCCCGGGTGGAGCGGCAACCGTCCCAGAGGGGGCAACTATCACGGACATTTGGCAGGACGTCCCACCCGCGGCGACCGTTACAACAGCCCGGGCAACGGTTCGTTGACCACCAACCGCCGTCAGTATGCCGGCAACCGCCGTGGTTACACCGATGCTTCGAACTCGGCAGCAATATCCGGCAACCGTCTTTCCACAAACCGCTCGCAGCGTGTGGAAAGGAATCTGAACAATGCCAACAGACTGCAGTCAGGCACTTCGACAAGCCAGGGAACGACGCCGAATCGCAACTACGGAACGTCGACCAACCGTTCGAACCGCACGTTCAACAGCACGAACAGCACGAGCAGCAACCGCAACAGCTATAACACCAATCGTAGCACTACAAATCGCAACAGCTACAATACGAACCGTAACAGCTACAACAACACGAACCGCAGCAGCTACAACCGCAGCAACAACAGCAGCAACAACAGCAGCAGTTATAACCGTAGCAGTTCTTACGGATCGTCAAGCCGAAGCTACGGCGGCGGCAGCCGCAGTTACGGTGGCGGTGGACGTTCAGGCGGCGGTCACAGAAGATGACAAGCTATTGATTACCTGATAACTCATCCGAACCGTTAAGCGCTCGGATGAGTTATAATTTTAAGAATAAATGGTTTCAAGTATCTGTGTCAGGATAGGTAAATATAAGGCGCAGGGTATAACAGGTTATAAAAGGATGATATTATGAAAAGATACTTATTTATGGCATTGCTTGGTTTGCCGTTGGGCGCGATGGCGCAAAGCCCAATCGACGCGTATCAGCTTTCGCAACAGGACCTGAAGGGTACGGCCCGTTTCATGTCGATGGGCGGTGCGTTTGGCGCATTGGGCGGCGACCTCTCCACCCTGTCTCAGAACCCGGCCGGTATCGGCGTGTACCGCAGCAGGGAAGTGGGCCTGACCCTCGACCTGGACTGCCAGCGCTCCACAACCGACTACATGGGCCTGAAGCACACCATGACCAACGAGAAGTTCTATCTGAACAATATCGGTTTCGTATGGTCGTGGAACCTCGGCAACGATGTGCTGGAGAACTTCAACATCGGATTCACATACAACAAGGGCGCTTCCTATAGCCGCCGTTACGAGGGTGGAGTGCCACAGCTCAAGACTTCATTGTCAAACTATATCGCAGGCATAGCCAATTCCTACCATCTTACTGAGCCGGATGTGATGTCTGGCGATAACTACGATCCATACGTGGATTCCAACGCTCCCTGGAGCGCCATCTTGGGTTACGATTCATATCTGATCAATCCCGAAGGTGATCCCGAGCAGCCCAACTGGCAGGGTCAGTTCGGCGACGGTACACGTGGCCGCGGACATTATTATGTAAGGGAATCCGGCTCGCGCGACGACTATAACATCGCACTCGGCGGTAACTTCGCCAACAAGGTGTACTGGGGTATGAACTTCGATATAGTAAGCGCAAGCTACACCATCCGTTCGGAATGGGGCGAACAGCTTGACGGCGCATACGTGTTCAATCCCAATACAAAGCAGGTTGAGCAGATGAGCGCCGACTGGAACATGGACAACCTGTACAGCATGAACGCCACAGGATTCAGCTATAATCTCGGTGTCATAGTCCGTCCCATCCAGGCTTTGCGTTTCGGTCTGGCTTTCCATACGCCTACATGGTTCCGCGTGACCGAGAATTTCGCTCCCGACTATATCGATTATTCGTATCCCTTCGACAATGGTACGGGTTATGCCGTGACCAATGACGACATCGAGACCTACAACAAGGTCAATCTCTCCAGTCCCTGGAAGGTAATAGCCAGTGTGGCCGGTGTGATCGGCACCAAGGCCATCATATCGTTCGACTACGAGTGGAATGGAGTGAAGAATATGAAGTACCGCAAGGATACGCGCCGCTACTGGAACGAATGGGATGAAGGCTGGGATAACGGCTGGTACGATCCCGTGTATCCCGACTGGGACTACAGCACGGGTGCCACGCGCAGCGGCGCCGACCAGGCAATACGCGACGCCAACCAGCTGATCAAGGTGATATACAAGGACACTCACACCATCCGTCTCGGCGCGGAATACAGGGTCCTTCCCGTTCTGAGTCTCCGTGCCGGATATAGCTGGACATCGTCGCCCATGTCTGCTGCGGCCCGCGACAATGTCGCCAACGTGCCCACCGCAGGTGCCCTGGCTAACTTCCGTCTCGACAATCAGACCACTTACGTTACCGGCGGTATCGGATTCAACAAGAACGGCTGGTATGTGGACGCCGCTTACGTATGGAAGCATAATACATCCAGGTATTACCCCTTCGCACCGGATCCTGCAAACGTGGCAGGCACGGTGATGAACCCGAAGGTTTCGTTCAACAACTCGCAGGTTGTGCTCTCGTTAGGTTATAAGTTCTGATGACCGATGAATAAAATTGAAATAAACCGCCTGACCACGGGTTATCCGGGTCGACGCGGTTTCATAGAGATAGAAAAGGACCTCACCGCCACATTGCGTGGCGGTGAGTTTACTTGTTTGTTAGGTCCCAACGGTGCCGGAAAGACCACGTTGCTGCGCACCCTGTCCGGATTCCTGCCCCCTTTGTCGGGCACCATCATGATAGACGGCCGTGAGCTTCGCAGCTACAGCCATGCAGAGCTGGCCAGGAAGATAGGGGTGGTGCTTACCGAGCGTCCGGATGTAACGTCCATGACCGTAGAGCAGCTTGTAGCCCTGGGTCGCAGTCCCTACACAGGGTTCTGGGGCCGCTTGACAGGCAAGGACGAGAAGGTGGTGGAACGCAGCATGGAACTTGCCCATGTACAGGGAATGCGCCACCGCCTGGTCAGCACGCTTAGCGACGGAGAGCGGCAGAAGGTGATGATAGCCAAGGCACTGGCTCAGGAAACGCCCGTGATATTCCTGGATGAGCCCACGGCATTCCTTGACTTCAGGAGCAAGGTGGATACCATGCAGTTGCTCAAGAAACTGGCTCGCCGGGAAGGTAAGATCATATTCCAGTCCACGCATGACGTAAATATGGCGCTGCAGCTGGCCGACAGGATATGGCTGGTGGACAAAAATTTAGGCGTGTCCATAGGCACGCCTTCCGAACTGGCCGAGAACGGAGAGTTAGTCAGATTCTTTTCCGGTGATGGAATCCGTTTCAACCCCGACACCGGTGTCTTTGACCTTGTGATAGGGTGACAGACTGAGCAATACCGAGTCGCGCAGCTCCACTATGCGCAGCGTGATATTAGTCAATGCCTCGTCGTGGCTTTCGTTTGCATACAGAAAGACATCGGCGGGGTATTTATAGTTCAGCTTGGTCATGCGGTCGTCAAAGTCCTGCATCAGCCTCAGCACGGTAGCCGAGTCCTTAGCCAGTTTGACAGAGTCTCGATAGGCGCATGCCAGGTCGATGCTTTCCTGCATCAGCTGTCGGGCTGCCGCTGCATTGTTGTCGTTGCTTTTCTGTACGCATCCTGTCATCAAGGTCGGGAGTATGGCTATACATAACAGCCATTTAGTTACCGACAGCGGCTTTGTTTCGAGCGATAGTTTCATTTCTCCAGCTTTGGTTTGAGATATTGGCCTGTATAGCTGTCCGGGCATTCGGCTATCTGTTCGGGAGTGCCTGTGGCCACTACGTTGCCTCCGGCCTCGCCACCTTCCGGACCTATGTCTATCACCCAGTCGGCGCACTTAACTACATCCATGTTGTGCTCGATGATGATTACGGTGTTTCCTTTGTCCACCAGGCGGTTCAGCGACTTCATCAGCACCGAGATGTCGTTGAAGTGCAGTCCGGTGGTCGGCTCGTCGAAGATGAAGATGGTGCCCTGCTGTTTCTCCTGGGCTATGAACCATGCCAGTTTCACGCGCTGGTTCTCACCGCCGGACAGGGTGGACGATGACTGGCCAAGCTTGATATAACCCAACCCAACATCCTGCAAAGGCTTCAGCCGCTTCACTATTCGTTTCTCGTCCGTGCCGTTTACCTCCGAGAAGAACTCGATGGCCTGGTTCACGGTCATGTCCAGCACGTCGTGGATGTTCTTGCCCCGGTATTCCACGTCAAGCACCTCCTGTTTGAAGCGCTTGCCATGACAGCAGTCGCATTCCACCTTGATGTCGGCCATGAACTGCATGGGGATGGTTATGGTGCCTTCGCCCTGGCATTCCTCGCAACGGCCGCCGTCGGTGTTGAACGAGAAATAGGCCGGTGTATAGCCCATCTGCTTCGCCAACTGCTGCTCGCTGAACAGCTTGCGGATTTCGTCGTATGCCTTCAGGTAAGTGGCGGGATTGCTGCGCGACGACGTGCCGATAGGGTTCTGGTCCACGAATTCGATACCGGTCACTTCCCTGATGTCGCCGGTGATGGCGCGGTGTGTGCCTGGCGTATCGCCCGCTTCCCCCAGTGTACGAAGCATTCCCTTGTACAGAATCTCGTGTACAAGTGTAGACTTGCCGCTTCCGCTTACGCCCGTCACTACAGTCATTACGTTCAGCGGGAAGGTTACGTCGATGTCCTTCAGATTGTTTTCGGCCGCGCCTTCCACCTT
Organism: Porphyromonadaceae bacterium UBA3318; assembly: GCA_002361235.1. Classification (GTDB taxonomy): domain Bacteria; phylum Bacteroidota; class Bacteroidia; order Bacteroidales; family Muribaculaceae; genus Lepagella. Next base: position 14,808 of record DESI01000024.1, read on the forward strand.
GACGTTCTTTTTCCACCGGCGTCTGCGATCGGGAACCGGTATGGTGCGGTTGCCTTGCAGGAAGTCGATGGTGTACGAGCCTGATTTGTTCTTATTCATAAGCGATTTCTTCAGGTCGCCCTGAAATATGATTTTGCCTCCGAGGCGTCCGGCATCAGGACCTATGTCCACGATTTCGTCGGCGGCAAGCATGATGTCCTCGTCATGTTCCACCACAATCACGGTGTTGCCTATCTGCTGCAGGTTTCTCAGCACCTGTATTAGCTTGTGAGTATCGCGAGAGTGCAGTCCGATGGATGGCTCGTCAAGAATGTAGAGCGAACCTACCAGCGAGCTGCCTAACGATGCCGCCAGGTTGATGCGCTGGCTTTCGCCGCCCGACAGCGAGTTGGAGAGACGGTCGAGTGTGAGGTATCCCAATCCGACGTCCAACAGGAACTGCAGGCGCTGTTTGATTTCCACCAACAGACGTTTGCCCACGGCCTGATCCGTTTCCGAGAGGGTGAGGGCATCGAACCAAGGCTTGAGGTCCGACACCGGCATACGCACCAGTTCGGTTATGGACTTGCCCCCGATTTTCACATATTCGGCATCGGGACGCAGTCGCGAACCGTTGCAGTCGGGACAGGTGGTCTTGCCACGGTAGCGGGCCTTGAGCACGCGGTACTGTATGCGGTCCTGGTTCTTGTCCAGCCATTTGAAGAATCCGTCGATTCCCTCCCATAGGCTGTTGCCGTGCCACAGAAAGTCCTTCTGAGCCTCGGTCAGATCCTTGTAGGGAACATGCACCGGGAAGTTATAGCGAGGCGCCAGGTGTATGAACTGCTTCTTCCATTCCGACATCTTGTCGCCGTTCCAGCAGCGTACGCAATTCTGATATACCGACAGGGTCTTGTCTGGAATCACAAGGTCCTCGCTGATGCCCATCACCTTGCCGAATCCCTCGCACGTGGGACACGCGCCGTAGGGATTGTTGAAGTTGAACATCAGGTCAGACGGTTCGCGGAATTCCATGCCGTCGGCCACGAACTGACGCGAGAATGAGTGCTGATGCACACCATCCTTGCCCCACAGCTTGATGACGGCCTTGTGGCCACCCTCAAACCAGGCGGTCTCCAGCGAGTCGGTGAAACGCGAGATCTCGTCCTTGTCCGACGATACGGACAGACGGTCTATCAGGAGCTTGTAATCGTCCGGATGCAGTTTGTCGGCCTGCTCCAACAGGTCGGTTATGTCAAGAAATTCGCCGTCCTTTTCAAGACGGGTATATCCTTCTTTCAGGTAAATGTCAAGCTGCTGTGCGAACGTACGACCTACCGGCACGTTGATGTCGGCCAATACAGCCATGCGCGTTCCTTCGGGATAGGATAGGGCGGTCCTGACTATGTCCTCAATGGTATGCTTGCGCACCTCGGTGCCTGAGACCGGTGAGTAAGTGTGCCCTATGCGGGCGAAAAGCATACGCAGGTAATCGTAGATTTCGGTCGCGGTGCCGACGGTGGAGCGAGGGTTGCGCGTGTTTACCTTCTGTTCGATGGCTATGGCCGGCGGCAGCCCCTTTATGTAGTCGCATTCCGGCTTCGACATGCGGCCTAAGAACTGGCGGGCGTACGACGACAGGCTCTCCACATAACGGCGCTGGCCCTCGGCATAGAGCGTGTCGAACGCCAGCGACGACTTGCCGCTGCCGCTCACGCCGGTCATCACTATGAATTTTCCTAACGGAAGCTCAAGGTCTATGTTCTTCAGATTGTTGACCCTGGCCCCTTTTATGCTGATTTTCTTATTTTCCATTTGCTATCACAATGTATAACAAATTTGAGGCCAATAATATTGCAAATGACAAGGTCGGAAATTATCAAGACAACAAAAGGCGGGATTCCCGCCTTCTGTGTCTGTATGGAATGTTTTGTTTAGGCATCGTTCCTTAAAAAAATATATACGCCGCCCCAGCGGTGTGAAAATTTAAGGAACGATGCCTTACTGTATTGACCTCATTTCTCAGTTCTATAAACGCCCCCCCCAACTTCTTTACCATAAACTAATAAATGGAAATGATCGTTACTTCATTAAGCAACAGAACGTAACAGATCAAAATATTATGAAAAGAACTTTCGCACTTATTCTTTTTATGGCGATATCATCTGCCTTCGGGCTTTTCGCACAGCAAACCAAGACTCTTGAACTGAAAGGCTCGCAGGGCAGTCTGTATGCCTTGCTTCAAAGACCCGATACGTCGGATAAAATGCCACTTGTGATATTGTGTCACGGCTTTGGAGGTGACTGCCAGTCCGGGCTGTTACAGGATATAGCGGATGACCTGTATCAAGACGGCATTGCAAGTCTACGGTTTGATTTCAACGGCCATGGCAAGAGCGAGGGACTTTTTCAGAACATGACAGTGCCAAATGAAATCGAGGACCTTAAGGACGTGATAAAGTGGGCGCAACAGCAGTCATGGGTGGAAAACATATCTTTATTGGGACATTCTCAGGGTGGTGTCGTGGTCAGCATGACGGCCGGCGAGTTGGGCGATAAGGTCATAAAGAGTGTCGTCCTTATGGCGCCTGCGGCCGTGCTTCGTGACGATGCGTTGCGTGGCAGCACGATGGGCGCGCAGTATGATCCGTGGAATATGACGGCGGAATATATACAATTGCCGTTCGGGGGATTGAAATTAGGACGTCAGTATATCGAGACGGCGGTGAATCTGCCGATTTATGATACTGCTTTTAATTACGACGGGCCGGTGCTCGTGATTCACGGCACACATGACCGTGTCGTGCCTTACACATACGGAGAGCGATACAATCAGGGATACAGGCACAGCGCCATGAAGCTGATTCCCGGCGAGGACCACGGTTTCAGCGTCAATACTGCCGAAGCCGCGCTTTATGCATCCGACTGGCTGACAAAGCAGCTGCAGGACGGCAAGTAATACGAATGATACCTAAGAAGTCCACAAATCAAGATTGAGACAAGTCCTTTCCTGCGTCATTGACTAATCACGATGTACGCAGCCGGGATCGGTCTATTCTAAATTTTTATCAATATTTTATTGTTTTTCCAGATAAATCATGTCACATAACGTTATCCCTTCCTCAATGATGGGGGTGGGGTAATTATCTGTGAAAAAATTGGGGACTCGGTGCGAATAGGAATAGCCGCATGATTTATAGAACCTCAGTGTAGAGGGCGTTTCTCCAGTTCCAAGAATAATTCTTTTGTTTGGATGTTGTGATTCCACATATTCAAGCATCCGGCGACCGTATCCATGCTTTCTGTATTCAGTTTCGACGGCAAGATTTTTTATTTCAACAGTATCAGAATCAAGACTAACGATTACGCAAATTGCGATAGACTTACGGTTAAGAAAGCCGACATAAAGGGTTCCCGAATCAAGGTACCGGTCAATCATAGATTCCGATTCATCACCAATAAGAAGTAGTGGAAGGTACTGTTTCTTATTACTAAAGGTCTCAATTATAGTAAAATTGTCTACGGTTTCCATATCGCAAAATTACCAATATTTACAATTTTTTGCAATTCAATTATCATATAATCTTGTATCATATCATCTTGAGTAACTTGAGTTAGATAATTATTATGATTGTTCGGTAGTTTGGCTGACTTTTAATTCGGTAGTGTCGGATTGGAAAAAAAGGTTATTATAACATGGAATCAGATTTTTACAAACCAAGAATTATTAATAATTTTGCTCCTGAAAACTAAAGCATTATGGCAAACCGGGTAAAATTAGACACGATACGACATCTCAACGATTATTACGGATTCGAGCATCTGAATCCGATGATTGCCGTGGGACATTATAATGCAGAGCCGGTGCCCGGCTCGACTACGTACGAATTTGGCGTATATGTCATTTATATTAAGGAGACCAAGGGATGTAAGCTGAATTACGGACTCACGAAATATGATTTCGATGAGATGTCCGTGACGGCTTTTGCTCCCGGTCAGAAAGTCACCGCCGTAGTGGAGGAGGGGCAGGAACAGCCACGCTGGACGATGCTTGCCTTCCATCCCGATTTTCTGGTGCGCACGCAGTTAGGGCGTAAGATGTCGTCGTACGGATATTTCTCATACAGCAGCAACGAGGCTCTGCACCTTTCCAAGGAGGAGGTCGATCTGCTGAGCGCAGTGCTATCGCTGATTGAACGCGAGATGAAACACAGCATAGACCGCCATTCGCGTTCCATCATAATATCTCATCTTGAAGTGTTTCTTGACTATTGCCTGCGTTTCTATGAGCGTCAGTTTTATTCACGCGAGGTAATCAACAATACGGTAGTCGAGAAGTTCAACGCCCTGCTTGATGAATATCTGGCCAATGACATCAGCGAACGGGGATTGCCTACCGTGGCCTATTTCGCCGACCGGCTGAATCTGTCGGCCGGATACTTCGGCGAGCTTGTCAAGACCAGTACCGGGACAACTGCAAAGGACATGATTGCCGACAGACTGGTCAACGCCGCGCGCGAGCTGCTCAACGACCTTACCCTCTCGGTAACGCAGGTAGGGGATATGCTCGGCTTCGAATACCCTCAGCATTTTGTCCGCTTCTTCAAGCGCCGCACAGGCCGCACCCCGAAAGAATACCGCACAATAGCTATCAACTGAACAACCCCTAACCGACACAAAACATACAGGGCAGATGAGACACGGCGTCTAAAGCAGACCCATTGACTTGGCCAGGCGGCAGGCTTCGTAGGTGTTCCGCACCTGAAGTTTGGTGATTATTTCCTGTCGGTGACGGCTGACGGTGTGGATGCTGATGTTCAGTTGGACGGCGATTTCCGCGCTTTTCATTCCGGTATCGATCATGGCAAGAATCTGACGCTCGCGGAGACTTAGAATCGAGTTGTTTCCTGATGCCGTCAGTTCCTCTTTTAATCCGGTCGCAGAATTGACGGCAAAGCTCTTTCCTTTGAAATCAAATGGCATCGGGCCGTAAATGCAAATTGCGAGCCTCAGATTTTCTCCATTCTCGTCAAAGATATAGTACATCCGGTGCAACACATCGTGAATGGCGCCGTCTTTGAAACGGAACCGCAGTTTTGACATCAGATAATAATCGGACTTCTTGCTTTTGGGCAGATGCCTGAGATAATGAAAGAAACGCAACTCCGCTATATATTTTCCCTCCCGTTCCTCGGGCGACATCAGATTCAATATCTTGCTTTCCCAGATTGAGTTTTCCTGCTTATAATCGCCGATGTCAAGATTGCGGGCGAATCCGCCGGCAATGATATGGCTATTGCCTTCGACCATATCGCTGACGACAATCAGGGTATTCTCGACACGCGCCCATAAACGCATGCTGCCTAATATATCGGTCATTGGAATGCCGCCGTCCGATTTGTTGTCGGCACGGAGCAATCTGTCAAGCGTTTTCCTGTTTTCTGTAAAATGGTTATTTCTGACCATTGCCGGTTACTGTTTAGCTTGTTAACTTTGCAAAGTTAATCAACCAAGTGGTTATAAACAAGTATGACTGAAAAGGATAAAATGCTTGCGGGCATGATATATGATGCCAATAACGATCCGGCCCTTATCGCCGAGCGGCTGGAATGCAAGGAGTTATGCCGCGATTACAACGACCTGCGCCCTCGCGAGACAGAGGCCCGCGATGCGCTGTTGCGCAAAATTCTTGGCGGGGCCGGAACGGGATTACTCATCGAGCAGCCCTTTTACTGCGATTATGGTTACAATATCAGGGTAGGCGATAATTTCTACGCCAACTTCAATCTTGTCATTTTAGACGAGGCGCCGGTGACATTGGGTGACAATGTGTTCATCGCTCCCGACTGCGGCTTCTATACGGCCGGACATCCCATAGAGGCTGCCGAGCGCAATAAAGGACTGGAGTATGCACGTCCCATCACTGTCGGCGACAACGTATGGATTGGAGCCGGGGTCACGGTACTGGCGGGAGTCACTATCGGGGATAACTGCGTTATCGGGGCCGGCAGTGTCGTCGTAGGGGACATCCCTGCAAATTGCGTAGCCGTAGGCAACCCGTGTAAAGTCATAAAAACAATTAATAATTGATATGAAAAAGAATATACTAATCGCTGTATTTGCGATTCTGTCCGGGCTATCCGTATCCGCCCAGACGCTTGAAAAGATGAACTGGTTCAACGAGCCTGCCAACTGGCAGATCAACGGTGGTACACTGATTATGGATGTCACTCCCAACAGCGACTATTGGCGCATATCCCATTACGGATTCACGGTCGATGACGCTCCATTCTATTACGCTGAATATGGCGGCGAGTTCGAGGCCAAGGTTAAAATCTCGGGCGATTATAAGGTTAGGTTCGACCAGGCCGGAATGATGATACGCCTCGACCACGAGAACTATATCAAGACCGGCATCGAGTTTGTGGACGGCAAATACAATCTCAGCACCGTAGTGACGCACAAGACTTCCGACTGGAGCGTCATAGCGCTCGACCGTCCGGTGGATTATATATGGATCAAGGCTGTGCGACGCCTTGACGCGGTGGAGATTTTCTATTCGTTCGACGACAAGGAATATCAGATGATGCGCAACGCTTGGGTAGAGGCAAACCATCCCGTCAAAATCGGAATGTTCGCCGCATGTCCCGACGGCAACGGTTTCAAGGCGAGATTCGAGAACTTTACCGTCAGACATCTGCCTGACACCCGGCGCACTCAGTGGCTCAGGAACAACGCTGAAAATAACTGACAAGAATAAAATGACACGTGCAGCGCCTTAATTGCCATCCCAAAAACACGATTAAGACGGTATAAAGTACATGGTTTTGCGATTATAACCGCAGAATGACACTAAGCTGAATTTAGTGATTGTATCATGGCTTTTTAAACAATTATAATCGGATAAATGTTGTGTATAGTGAGAACCAGAACTACCACTATGAACGATCTGATTATCATAATAGCACTGATACTCCTGAACGGAGTGTTTTCCATGTCGGAAGTAGCCTTGATTTCCGCGCGTAAATCAAGGCTGTCCACCGATGCCAGGAACGGGAACCGCAATGCCGGCATCGCCTTGAAACTGCAGGGCAATCCGGACCGGTTTCTGTCGACCATACAGATCGGAATCACCCTTATAGGGATTCTTACCGGTCTATTTTCAGGGGCAACCATAGCCTCTGAGATAAGCGATTATTTCGTTAAGTTGGGTATGTCGCCGAAGCCGGCGTTGAACCTGTCACGAATCATTATAGTGACACTTGTCACCTATCTGTCGATTGTTGTCGGCGAGTTGGTGCCCAAGCGCATAGGCATGGGTAAAGCTGATACAATCGCCAAGATCATGGCGCGGCCCATGAGGCTTCTTTCCGTAATAGCCTATCCGATAGTATGGATACTGTCGGCATCCACATCGCTGCTGGTCAGAATCCTTCATATCCGTGACACTGCACCCGCTGTGACGGAGGATGAAATAAAATCATTGATTCAGGAGGGCACCGATTCCGGCGAGGTGCGTGAAGTGGAGCAGGACATAATGGAACGCGCTCTCGTGATGGGTGACAGCCGCATCGACGCAATCATGACGAGCCGCAAGGATGTGGTGGTCCTCAACATAGGAATGGATTCGGAAAACATCCGTAAGATTCTGGCTGAGGACTTACATTCATCCTATCCGGTGCTTGACGGTGATAAGAAAGAAATATGCGGTGTCGTGTCGTTGAAGAGTCTTATCCTGAAACTTGACTCCCCGGAGTTCAACATCGAGGACGAACTGACCGCCGGATTATGTCTGCCCGATACCATGACGTTTTATGACGCACTGGAAACATTCCAGAGTTCAAAGGAGCACTCGGCTCTGGTGTATGACGAATACGGCAGTTTTCAGGGTATCGTGACACTGCGTGATATTCTTGACGGGCTGATAGGGAATGCCATGCACGGTGACGACGGATCCAAAATAACCAAACGTGTCGACAGGGACGAATGGCTTGTGGACGGGCAATGTCCTGTCTATGATTTTCTTGAATACTTCGGGCGTGAAGACCTGTACAGGCCGTCGACGTACTCCACCATTGGAGGCATCATACTCGAGACGATGAAGAAAGTGCCGGCCGAAGGGGATGTCATCACATGGAATCGCTTCAGATTTGAGGTAGTGGACATGGACCGTGCCCGTATCGACAAGATCGCGGTGTCGCATACAGACTCCCCGCAGGGAATATGAACAGTCCGGAATGGGATAGGTCCGGCAATAGGCGGTAACAGCAATGTTAAGGCAGGTTCAAATGGAAAGCATGTTGATTTCTGTCTGCAACAGTGACAGAAAACGGGCTGCGTGTGCGCCGTCCATCTGTGTGTGATGGAACTGAAATGAGACGGTGAGGAGTGTCTTGAACCAGCTTCTGCGGTAACTGCCCCATATCATGAAGGGATTGTTGAATATGCCGCTATACATTCCGACGGCCCCGTCTATATCATACTGTGCCAATGCCGATGTGCCGATAACCATGCTGTCGATGATGTCATGATTTGTGCATGATTCGGATACCTGCCGCGTCAAACGCAGATAATCGGCATTGAATTTTGAGATATCCTCGCTGAAAGGTATGTCGCACGAGCTTACTTCTCCATCGCGGTTGGCCACAATTGTATTGACAGCCAGAGTGTCATAGCGCATCAGTTTGCCGTCCACCGGCAGCATATAGAATTCCTTTACCTGAGAGGCCGCTTTGCCGATGCACCAGCACATAAGCATATTGAATTTCAGGCCGTGCCGGCGCCCGATACGCCTCAGTCGAGACACATCCAGAGTCTTTATCAGCGTTACCATCGGCATTGGTGCCTTCATCCACATCTCGAAAGCGTATGCCCGCGTCGTTTCCTTCGGATTTATTTCCTCCATCATATTCTGATTCAATTAAATTGCTTCTCCGGTCTGAGTGTCATTGGTTATAAGGAGGGCATGATAATCTTCTTTTGTCATGATGTAGAAGTGCTCAGTGCGCCTGTCCCCGAGCGGAGACAGGATATCATGGTTCGTGTGATGATATTTGAATCCGCACTTCTCGCACACCCGTTTTGACTTTGAGTTGCCATCATAATATCCGCACCACACTGCATCAAGATCCACTTCATCGAAACATCTGTCTAACAGGGCTTTTACAGCTTCGGGAATCAGCCCTTGCCCCCAATAAGGCTTGCCGATCCAATAGCCTATCTCTGCCTCCCCCTGCCTCATGGCTGCTGAGTGAAGACCGTCGCCAAACATGATGCCGCAGCTGCCGACAGGCTCGCCCGTTTCTTTCAGAACGACGGCGTATGTCTCAGGGGCAGAAAAAACGGTCCGGATTATTTCCAGACTGTGTTGTACGGATGTATGCGGCGGCCAGCCGGCAATGGGACCAATGTCTGGATCACCGGCATACTTGAACAGAGAGTCCGCCTCGCTTTCCTGCCAGGGTCTGAGGATAAGTCTTGCCGTTTCTATCATTTCTTTTTCGTTTTGGGGAAGGGCAGAACTTCCCATAGTGTTTCTATCACTTTCAATACCTTTGTCCTGTCCCGGAAGTCAAGAATATAAGCTTCTTTTGCGCCTTGGTAGGGACAGCCACATTCTGCGTCAGCCATCATTTCGGCAATACAGGGCAATTTCTTAACATAGGCCATATTGTCGCAAGCCGTGATGACGCACTTACCGTTGACATAGATGATGTAATCACCCATCATCTTACGGCTGCGCACCTCTCCCAAAGGAGCAAGCGCATCGCAAACGAACTCTATGAAGTCAGTTGAACATGCCATGTTGTTATTTCGTAGGAAACGGAGCGCAGAAATCCTGTCTGTTGAACTGTAGAAATGCTATTTTCCGTCTACAAAGTTAACGATAATTGTCCGGTTTTAAGTATTTTTGCGTTCGGAAAATATATCAAATTCAATACATAATGAAAAACCCGGAAATAGTAATGTCTCTGATGGGCGTCGCTTTATTGATGGCGACGGCTACCGGATGTTCAGGCAATAAAGAAGCAAAAGCGGTCAATGCCGACAACGCGGTTCAGACCGAAGTGGCAAATGCCGACATCCGCGGACAGTGGTATATCGAGAACATCGTGTTCAGCGACTCTGACTACGTGCGTCCTGACGAGACATCATCGAGCATGAAGCAGTATATTGTATTCAAAGACAGCACATACTTCATCATGACGAACTGCAATTCCCTCAGCGGGTCGTATACAGTGAAAGGAGATACCATCACTCTCGGAGACGGAGCCATGACGGAGATGGCCTGTGATGACATGAGAACAGAGGACGCGCTGCGGCGTATTCTGCCACACATATCCACCGTAGACGTTCAGAATGATTCTGTGGTGAGGTTGAATGGTTCGACTCCCGCCGAGTGCATACTCCTGCGAAAAGCAAAAACAGAAATCAAATGAACATAAAATTATATTGCAAATATGAAGAAGGTGCTGTATATCGGATTGATAGGTCTGATGACAGGTTGTGGGGATGGTCAGCCACGACAGCCTGAAAGACTGCCTGATGATGAGATTCCGGCGTTTCGCGATGCCTGCATCAAAATGGGGCAGCACATAATATTGAAGGACTCGGCATATCATTTGACGATAGCCAAAGACAGCGCCATGCGATTGGGAATTCCCGGACGATATTATGACCGAATGCAGCAGGAGCTGGAATACACCAATTATATCGTCAAGGAAGAATATAACAAAAAGGGCATTCCAATCGAAATGCCTGAATATACAATCGATACGGTCAATAGGATTGATACGATCGATACCACTAATCCGACTAATACAACCAATTGAACGCTCAGACAATCAGCTTAAACTGTAAGTCCGATTAAGTTATTTCATCGCTATAAAAGTTTATAAAAAGAGTTTAATCTATGAATAACCTATTAATAAACTATGAAAAATCGCAATTTTGTTTGTATGTCTGCGTTTTATAGACAAATAAAAAATAGATGCGAAATGAATTTACCATGGTACGCATATCTGCCGGTGGTTGCAGGAATAATCGGAGGCTTAATCGGTGGGCGCTATTACAAAAGGAATAAGGACAAAAAGTGCAAATAGCACTCATACTGCGAGGTAATTTTGCGATACTTGTACGTAAAATCCCGGCAGACGCACAGGTCAGAACATGGTTGGGCCTAACATCCCTCGGGAACAATCTCAAAACCTCAGATTAGTACTATAAGAAACACAAGTTTCTTCTAAGTACATAATAATGAAATTATAAGAAATTAGGCTCATATAATCGGGGATGCTTATTCTCCTATTGGAATCTATTGCCTCGGAGAGGCTGTTTCTCATTAACCCCACGATGGACGGAGACAGCTTCAGCTGGCACCGTCATTCGTGGGGTATACGGGAACGACAATGTTTGGTCGGAGACCATGTCGCTGCACTTCTCGATATGACAATGGCGTAAAGGCGAGCGGCATGGTCTCCGACCAAGCTGTATCACATCTGTCTAACCCCACGATGGCTGTCGGGACGCTTCGCACCCTTGAGCCATCGTGGGGTTAATGAGAAACAGCCTCTCCGAGGCAATAGATTCCGATAGACGAATAAGCATCCGAATAAACATCCGAATAAGCATCCGAATAATCATCCGAATAATCATCCGAATATGCATCCGAATAATCATCCGAATATGCATCCGAATAGTTCTGTGCCTTGTCTTTCTTTGAATTTCGCTCTGATTTAACCAAATGTAACTATTTTTGTAGTTAAGAAAGGTTAAAAGTCAAATCCTGCTATTGCAACTACAAAAATAGTTATTAACTTTGCCATGTGTAACTACAAAAATAGTTATGAAAAGGAAACAGGAGGACAAACTGACTCCCAAAGAGGAGGAACTGATGCGTTTGCTGTGGGAATATGGTCCGATAGCGATCAGCAGACTGGTGGAACTGTATCCGGATCCAAAGCCACATTTCAATACGGTATCGACCGTGATGCGCAGGCTGGAGGCCAAGGGTTTTGTGGACCATGAGAACTCAGGAGGAACCTTCCATTATTTTGCCAAGGTCGAGAAAGAGTACTTCCGCAGTCGCAGTTTCGGTAATTTCATCAAGAATTATTTCGGAGGGAACTATTTCGGTGCCGTGTCATCGTTGGTGGCCGAAGAAAAGATTTCTGCCGATGAATTAAAGGAATTGCTTAGGCTTGTAGAGCAGAAGGGGAGTCAAAAATAAGATTACGATGGGAGCTTTTTTATCATATTCCATAATAAGCGGGTTCGCGTTGCTGGCGTTGTACCTTGCATATAGGTTGCTTTTGGCCCGGGACAATCAGCATGGATTTAACCGTGGAGTGTTATTGGCCATTTATGCAGTGTCATTTGCGGCATATCCTGTTCTTCAATTGGTCAGCGGTCTTAAAGGCGCGTCATCTTCACAGATGGTTGCGCATGGTGCCATGGAGGTAATCGGCAAGTCAGAGGTCGCAGACTCGACACCTGTATGGGGAGTCATACTGGTATTGGCATTCATAATCGGAATGGTGATAGTATCGATAAGAACCGTGATAACATGGGTGCGACTCATCAGAGTGATACGTTCCGGCCAAAAGATAGAGCATAACGGATACACCTTGGTTGTGACGGACGACGAACGGTTGGCTCCGTTCAGCTGGATGCGCTATGTGGTGATCAGCCGCCGGGATTATGGGAGTTACAGTCCGGCGATAGTTACGCACGAACTGAAGCACATAGCCTGTCACCATTGGGTGGACCTGTTGATTGCCCAATCGGTGTGTATCGTGAACTGGTTCAACCCGGCTGCGTGGCTGATGCGCGACGAACTGATGCTGGTGCATGAATATCAGGCCGACATGGCTGTCATTGACCGTGGCCATGACGCGCAGGAATATCAGATGTTGTTGATAAAGAAAGCTGTTGGCGCCAGATTCCCGTCCTTGGCCAACAGCCTGAATCATAGTAAACTCAAAAAACGAATCACCATGATGTACAAAGCAAAAAGTGGTGCGGGGCGAAAGTGGAAAGCCCTCGCGATGGTGCCTGTGCTTGCGTTGGCACTGGGTCTGACCGGAGTACCGGCCGTAAGAGCCGCTGTGTCGACTATCGGCACTCTCAAAGTTTCTGACGGCAAAAGTAGTGAAAATCCGTCAGATAACAAAACCTCTGTCCCGCATTTCAAGGTCAAGAGCATCAACAACATCGACGGTAAGACCACTGTGGAAATCAGAGGCGAAGGGCTGGGCAATAGACTGAATGTTTCGGGAGGAACCTTCACTACGAAGGGCAAGACATACGAAGCCAGGTCGTTGAATTGCTCCATGACAGATGGCAATGCCACCATCACAGCCGAGTTCCCGTTCCTGACTGAATTCGACAATGTCATCATGACGCTTGACATCAACGGCGAAAAAATGACCTTCGACCTTGAAGACTTCTTCAACAATGCGGGAAAATCAATAGCTTCAATCCCCGGTCTGGAAAACATGAAGGTGTATTTGGACGGTAAGGAAATTAGTCTGATAGATATGCAGGAAATCGCATCGGATCAGATTGCGTCGATGTCGGTTGACAAGAAAGAAAACATCATCTATATCACCATCAAGAAAACAGATAAATAACAATAATTATAACCGGCTATATTTCAGAGATATAAAGTTGTCTTAAAATAATCGAGGCTACCGACCGGCAGCCTCGATTTTATATTATGTTTAAGGTGACAAAAGAAGAGTTCCCTAAATGAATAGGCGAATATTAGAGTAGAATATTAAACAGGTATCCGGAAATTACAGCCGTCAGAAATATGACTGCTACGATTATGGCGACGAGTTTCTTCTTAAATATGCTTGCAAGCATCGACATTTCGGGGATGGCCATGCCGGCGCCGCCAATTACGAGTGCTATGACGGCACCGATGCTCATGCCTTTACCCATCAATGCCACGCCGATAGGAATTGCAGTCTCTGCCCGGATATACAAAGGTACACCTATGATGGCAGCGACAGGCACTGCAAGAGGATTGTCAGGTCCTGCGATTTTCAATACCCAATCACTCGGCATATATCCGTATATCACCGCTCCTAATGCAACGCCGATGATTAGATACCAGATAATCGGGCGAAGTGTGTCCCAACCGGCTCGAAGTGACAATGCGATTTTCTGACTCCACGGAAGTTGTTTCCTGTCTATCGAACCTTCGTCAGCTGAACAACAGGACTGCTTTTTCAATCTTACGTTCTTTACATATTTCTGCGCATCGACTTTTTGCAGGCCCCAGCCGAAGAATACGGCACAGAGAAAGGCAATCGCCACATAAATCAACATAGCCTTGATTCCGACCAGTGCGCCAAGCATCGCTATTATTATGGGATTCAGTAACGGGGAGGCTATTAGAAACGACATAGTGGCTCCAAATGGCACGCCTGCATTTAAGAATCCGACCGTCATAGGCAGGGTGGAACAGGCGCAGAATGGTGTTAGCGCACCGAAACCCGCAGCAATCACGTTGCCGAAAAATCCAGCCTTTTCAATCTTCTTGCTGATTTTTTCCTGCGGAATATACATCAGGATGATTTCAACAATCGCCGTAATCACGATGAACAATACAACAAGTTCAACCGTGATGTAGCAGAAATACCAAAGCGTATCGAGTAAAGTGTTCATTTCTGACTACCCTTATAAAATGCTTCAAACCGTTTTGCTATCTCATTGCGTACACGTCGGAACTCGCTCATGATATACTCCTCGGAACCGACAGCGTCGGAAGGATCATCGAATCCGATATGAATACGATGCTTTACGTTACCGGCAAAAGCCGGACAGCTTTCATTAGCTCCTCCGCACACAGTTATGACATAATCCCACGATTCGTTGAGATATTCACCGACATTGTGCGGTGTATGTCCGCTTATGTCGATGCCTATTTCCTTCATAACCTCCACGGCGCGAGGATTGACCTTTTCCGCAGGCTTAGTTCCGGCGGAAAGCACTTCAATCTCAGAATCAAGCGACTGGAGAACGCCATGCGCCATCTGACTGCGGCAACTATTGCCGGTGCATAATATCAAAACTTTCATTCGCAGTTCATTTAGAAGAAATAGCCATAAACCCATCCGGAAATGGTAGCCATGACTATTACAAGAGCTACATATATCACTGTCTTTGTCGTGCCCATCACGCTACGGATGACGAGCATATTGGGAAGTGACAGCGAGGGACCGGCAAGCAGAAGGGCAAGAGCCGGACCTTTACCCATACCGGAAGCGAGCAATCCCTGAATAATCGGCACTTCGGTAAGTGTGGCGAAATACATGAAGGCTCCCGTGAAACTCGCAAAGAAATTCGACAGCAGCGAATTGCCACCGACAGCCCATTCAACCCAACTGTTGGGAATAATGCCGGGCAACTCTATTCCGTCATGAGTTGAACCCAACAGAAATCCCGCCGTCAGTACGCCCACTGCAAGCAACGGCAATATCAGCTTGGCGAATCCCCACGAAGACAATGCCCACTCGCGGTTCTCATCATCGTTTTTGTCACATAACAACACAATGGCAAGCACGGCGACGGAAACAACCATCGGCACAAGCGGCGCAAGTTTTGCGTCGGGAATGAAAACATTGGCGAGGAAGGCAGATATTGCCACTGCGATAGCGCCGAGGATAATCCACCGAGCTTTCAGATGGAGTATTTTCACAAGTATTACGCATAACGCTATGGCGAGTGCGGAAGTAATCCACCATTTGGCATTGTAGATCGCGGCCCATATTCCTCGGTCGATTGCAGCCGGAGCGCCCCAGTTGGCAAACACGAGGATTGCGACAAGGGTAAAGAAGAAAACTGCCGTCTGCCAAAGCGGGCGCTTTTCGGGTGGCGGAACTATATTCATCTGTTCCACTTCTTTGTCTCGCTCCTCCTTGCGGAAGATGAACGACATCACCAATCCGATGACAATTGCAAACGTGACTGCGCCGATGATACGCGCAAGACCCATTTCCAGCCCGAGGATACGGGCTGTGAGAATTATGGACAGGATGCTGATGGCGGGGCCGGAATACAGGAACGCTATCGCCGGACCGAGACCTGCGCCACGTTTGTATATGCTGGTGAACAACGGGAGA
>DESI01000024.1:31194-33229 GCA_002361235.1 Porphyromonadaceae bacterium UBA3318
TATGCTGGTGAACAACGGGAGAATGGTACAGGAACATACCGCGAGAATACCGCCGGAAACCGATGCCACGGTGTATGACACCCATTTCCTGGCGTTTGCTCCGAAATACTTCAATACCGCTCCCTGACTTACGAACACCGCGATCACGCCGGCAATAAAAAATGCCGGGAGAAGGCAGAGAACGATATGCTCACGGGCGTACCATTTGGCGAGGTCAAGGGTCGAGTGTATCGCCGTCATCAGCGTGTCGCTGTTGACGGGAAGAAAGAAAGCTGTCAGGAATATGACAACGGTCCAAATCAGAAACTTGATTTCTTTTCGCGTTTCCATATCAGTCTCCGGTTGTTAAAGTTCAGATGCCGAGAACCTTTTTCACTTCGTCAGCCGAGGGGACATGTCCCTTGATTTTGACGGAGCCGTCAACGACTACGGCAGGTGTCGCCATGATGTTGTATTTCATCATCTCGGCAATATCCTCGATTTTGGAGAGTCTGACATCGAGATTGTTTTCGCTGATGACACGTTCCACCACCTTGTAGGTCTCCTTGCACTTGGCGCAGCCGGGACCGAGGACAAGAACTTCGCTTACCTTAGTGCCGGACGCGGTTGCACAGCATGTTGTCTCTGTGGACTCGACAGATTCTTCAGAGCATCCGCATGAAGGGGCGGGCTTTATATCGTCATCGACGATTATGTTGCTGTTGCAGCAGCATGAGCTTTTCTTTTTGGGCGCGAAGAGCGTCGACCAGAAACCTTTCTTTTCTTTTTTATCCATATTCTTGTTATTTACAGATTATAAAATTCTTAGAGATACATCATTACGCAGTAGTATATTCCTACGGCGATGAAAATGATACCGACAATAATGTTGAGCCATTTCTGGATTATGCGTAGTTTGCCGTAAAACTCGCCGACTTTCTCAACACTAAAAGCGAGAATCCACGCAACCGCAAGCACCGGGAGGGCTGTGGCGATTGCAAAAAGGACGGGCAATAGCCAGCCTGCGCTTGCAGTTACAGACATAGGAATGAGCATACCGAAATACAGCACTCCGCTTGTAGGACAGAAAGCCATTGCGAAAAGGATGCCGAGCATCAAAGCTCCCCATCCCCCTTTTCGTGCAAGACCTTCGCCGTTTCCACCGAAACCGAACTGAGGCAGGTTGAGCTTATGACCTGTCAGCATGAAAAGTCCGATAAGCAATAGCAATGGTCCGATAAGCAATTCACCCCATTTGCCTATGGCTTTCTGTATGCCGAAAACACTTGCCCCCTCTTTAAGTATCGAGATCAGCACGATACCGAGGACTGTGTAGGCTATGATACGCCCGACGGTATAGAGCACTCCGTTTCTGAATATGCGGTTACGGTTCTCTATGTCCTTGCTGATATAGCCTATTGCGGCGATATTTGTGGCAAGCGGACACGGCGAAATAGCCGTGAGCAATCCCAAAAGGAAGGCAGTCAAAGCCGGGGCCGTGCTATTGTCGAGCAGTGTCTGTAACCAGTCCATTATTTCAGGGATTGACGGATTTTTTCAGCAAGAGTTTTCTTGAACGCATCCGGGTTCTTGCGGGCATTGCCGAAGGCGAATTCAGTCATATTGTCACGTGTTTCTTTCCCTCCTTTCCATTTATTGACAAAGAGAGACGACCAAGTCACTTCGTATCTATCGGCAACCTTTTCTCCATCCGGAGTAGATATATCCACGATTTTGAATACGACCTTGCCGCTTTTCAGTTCATTGGCAAACATCGAATTGAGAACTTCGCGGGTATTCTTCTCGATTGCCATGCAGGTGGCACAGCGTTGTTTGCCGTGGAAGTATATGACCTCCACTCTGTCGTTCACCGGAGATTTTGCGTTGGCGGTGTTCTCACCGCTGCCGCATGATACCAGCCCTATCAGAAGGGCGAAAATCATCAATAGCTTTTTCATGTTCTTGAAAGTATTTAGATTGTTATTTGCCGAATTACGAACATTGATGATAAAAAAATAGTGCTTATGAACAGCGAGGGCACTGAAAAAGTACCTCT
>DESI01000091.1 GCA_002361235.1 Porphyromonadaceae bacterium UBA3318
GACCGTGCTTTGTATTGGGTAGAACAGGGCGCACAGCCCACAGACACAGTACGTTCACTGCTTTCGAAAGAGGGCGTGATGCTGATGAAGCACCTCAGAGGAGGCGTCAAGAAGGGCGCGTTCGACGAGGCAGAGGCACAGAAGCGTTTCGACGCATGGAAGGCTGCCCGCGATAAGGAAGCCGCAGCTTTCGTAGCAAAGAACGAGGCTAAGGCCGCTGCCGACAGCAAGGCTCGTTTCGAGGCCGAGGCTGAGAAGAACCGTCTCAAAGGTGAGGCTGTAGCCAAGAAGCGCGCTGAGAAACTCGCTGCCGAAGAGGCTGCCGCCAAGGAGGCCGCTCAGGCTGAGACCGAGGCTCCCGCCGAGGAAGCTCCCGCCGCTGAGTAATCCGCTCGTCACGCAAGGGAACTGTGACATTCTGATGGTTCTACGCGGACCATTACGGATAAAAAAACCGGAAGGTGTGTCGTAATGACGCGCCTTCCGTTTTTATATGTCTTCCCGATTTATCTCGATTTATCCCGATTAATCTCGATTTATCCTGATTTATCCTGATTTATCCTGATTTACCTCGATGTGTCTCGATTTATCTCGATGTGTCTCCGAATGTGTTAAATATCCCTCTGTCTGTGTTAAAGAGCTGCCCGTATTAAGGAATTCGACCCTGCTGATTGTTAATATTGTATAATCAATATGAAACTATTATGAAAACACTTTCCATCGTATTCTACATAATCGGGTCCGCGCTACTGATTGCATCATGCTTCACCACAGGGCTTACTCTGACATGGGTATTGGGCGGTGCCGCCGTAATCGCTCTCATCTTAGGCTGTGTGTTCCAGTTCAATGTCAATAAGAACCGTTACAGGGCGCCCCATCCCAGACCCTGACCGGCGACGCTCGGTGTACATCCCGGACCCTGACCGGCGACGCCCGGCTACAGCGACGAGATGAAATCCCCTGCCTTGGCCAACGCATCGGGCTTGCCTATGTCAAGCATCCGCAACCGGTAATTGTGCACCTTACGAATAGTCACCCCTTCAGGACGTGACAACAGATAATCCATTATCGGGAATTTTGCACGACAGGAACGGTGCGAATAATCCGCAAGGCTTTTGACGGCATCGGCGCCCAGCACGTAGATGCCGCTGAAAGCCTCCTCTGTCATGTCCCGGTCGGGCTTGAAATCCGCAGGCCGGTACTCGTCGGTAACGTTGTTGTGCCATCCTTTAAGCCGGCCGTCAGAGTCGAATATCAGTTTACGCGACGATTCGCGACCGCTGGTCAGCAGGGTTATATCGTTGCCGGCCTGCTCATGCTTTTGCACCAGCCCGCGTAAGTCCTGATTGCTGAGTATGTCCACATTGTGAACCAGTACCGGGCCTCCGTCAGCTAAAAATATCGGTGCGGCCTTGACCAACGCGCCGCCGGTATCGAGAAGTTCGTCGGTTTCGTCGCTGATGTCGATGCGCACACCGTAGTCATGCGCCGACAGATGCTCCCTGACCTGGCCGGCGAAGTGATGCACGTTGACCACGATGTGGTCAAATCCTTCAGCCTTTAATTTTGAAATGAGCCGGTCCAATACAGGCACACCGCATACAGGCACCAACGCCTTGGGATGACGCTCGGTCCAGGGCTTGAGCCGGGTGCCGAGGCCGGCCGCCATTATCATCGCTATCATAATCTCTAATCGGACAATGTCGTTATAATGTTTCCTCTATACCACTCTCCCTGTGTATCAGCATGACCTGAGCCTTAGGATATTTCCGCTTGATGGCGTGCGCCACAGCCTCGGCACAGTACACCGACCTGTGCTGGCCCCCCGTACATCCGAACCCTATCTGCAGATCCGAGAATCCGCGCCGCAGATAGCATTCCACCGACGGCGACACTATCGCCTCGGCATCTGCCACGAATTTCTGAACCTCTCCCCTGCTTTCCAGAAAATCGATCACCGGCTTGTCCCGTCCCGTCAACGACTTATATTCGGCATAACGTCCCGGATTGTGCATACCGCGGCAATCGAACATGAATCCGCCGCCGTTACCCGTGTAATCCTCAGGATAGCCACGTTTATACGAAAAACTATATACCTTTATCAATAAGCCGTCATGCCTGGCCGAAACCGGAGAATTAGCCATGACTTCGCGACATACGCGTGCCAGCTCGGGGCAGCTGTCCAATATAGGCAGATTCATCAGGTCGCTTAGGTTGTCGAGCGCAGCGGGTATGCTTTCGATGAAATGCGCGCGTTTCTGCACCAAGCCGCGGAAACCGTACGCCCCCAACACCTGCAGCGTCCTGAAGAACGCCAACGGACGAATGGCATCCAGTATCTGCCGGGCCGGCGTATCTGTCGCGCGTTCATATTCAAAGGCATACAGTTCCATCAGTTCCTCGCGTGTCGCCGGCTTGAGTCCGGCCTTGGCCTGCCACAGAAAGGATATTGCATCGTATGTCACCGGACCGCGACGGCCTCCCTGGAAATCGATAAGCAGAGGCTTGCCGTCATGTATCATTACGTTCCGGCTCTGGAAATCGCGCATCATGAATCCCTGCGGTCCGGCGGCCGCCCCTGACAGATATTCGGCAAGACGCTCCATGTCGTCCTCAAGCCTCTCCTCGTCGAAGTCAATGCGCGCTGGCTTCAGGTATTCATATTTGAAATAATTCAGGTCCCACATCACCTGACGGCGACTGTATGGCTTATAACCGGCATACGGTCCCCACTCGGATTCCGGCACGGTCTGCAGTCTCACCAGAGCCTTGAGCGAGTCTTCGGCCAGTCCGCGCCACTCGTCGCTGCCGAGACATGAGAACAATGACCGGTCGCCTAAATCCTGCTGTATATAGCATCGCATGTCGTCCGACACGCCATATATCTCCGGCACCGGCACTCCATGCATATAAAACACGCGGTCAAGGCCGACGAATGCACGGCAGTCCCGCTCCGAATCACCGACCGTGCCGATGCAGCAACCGGAATCCGAACGCATACGGTAATACTGACGGTCGCCACCGGCGCCGGCAAGCCTTATTACCTCGGCAGCCGGAGTGCCGTATCGGGCACGGTACAGCGACTGCAACTCTTCCATATCCTTTTCCATACTTATGTAACGTCAGTTTCACCACATGCGTATATCGTACGCCGACAGCCGGAATTCACACTTTACGGCACATTATACTGTATATCATTGATGTGTTAACATTTTTTGTCGCGCTACTTAATGCAGTATGCGAAAAATTTTGTAAATTTGCCGTTCGAAAAAATAACCCTATATCAAATAATTAGACATACAATGGCTAAAATTGAAGATTACAACTTCAAGGGCAAGAAGGCTATAGTTCGCGTAGACTTCAACGTACCCTTGGATGAGAATGGTAAAATCACGGACGACACCCGTATTCGCGGCGCACTCCCCACACTGAAGAAGATTCTGGGCGACGGCGGCGCGCTGATCCTGATGTCACACATGGGCAAGCCCAAGGGCAAGGTTAACCCGAAGATGAGCCTGTCGCAGATCCGTGAAGCCGTAGCCAAGGCCCTCGACACCGAAGTCGAGTTCGCACCCGACTGCGCCAAGGCCCAGGAACTGGCCAGGAATCTAAAGCCCGGCCAGGTGCTCCTGCTGGAGAACCTCCGCTTCTACCCCGAGGAGGAAGGCAAGCCCGTGGGCATCGACAAGAACGACCCCGCATACGACGCCGCCAAGAAGGAGATGAAAGAGCGTCAGAAGGAATTCGCAAAGACTCTGGCAGACTATGCCGACGTTTACGTTAACGACGCATTCGGCACGGCTCACCGCCGTCACGCCTCGACAGCCGTGATAGCCGACTATTTTGACGCCGACAACAAGATGCTGGGATACCTGATGGAGAAGGAAGTAGGCGCCGTCGACAAGATCATCAGCGACATCAAGCGTCCCTTCACCGCCATCATGGGCGGCTCGAAAGTTTCCACCAAGATAGGCATCATCGAGAACCTGATGGACAAGGTGGACAACCTGATTCTGTGCGGCGGCATGACCTTCACGTTCGCCAAAGCCAAGGGCGGCCACATCGGCAACTCCATCGTAGAGGACGACAAGCTGCAGCTGGCGCTGGACATCATTGAGATGGCCAAGAAAAAGGGCGTTAACCTGGTGCTGGGCACCGACTGCGTTGCCGGCAACAAGTTCAGCAACGATGCCGACACACAGATCTGTTCCGTATTGGATATCCCCGAAGGATGGGAAGGCATGGACGCAGGTCCCGAATCCATCAAGGCGTTCCGCGCAGCCATCCTGCCCGCCAAGACCATCCTTTGGAACGGCCCCGCAGGCGTGTTCGAGTTCGATAAGTTCACCGGCGGTTCGCGCGCCATTGCCGACGCTATCGTCGAGGCTACCGAAAACGGCGCATTCTCGCTGGTGGGCGGCGGCGACTCCGTGGCCTGCATCAACAAGTTCGGCCTGGCCGACAAGGTTAGCTACGTCTCCACCGGTGGCGGCGCTCTGCTCGAAGCCATCGAAGGAAAGGTACTGCCCGGCGTAGCCGCTGTCAAGGGCTGATAAGAATCCCCCAAGCTAAGCTATATAAACCGGAGAGTGTGCCGACCCACGTCGGCGCACTCTCTGCTTTTTATATATCATTCCCCCCTCGGCCCGGATGGGATATTGCAGCGTTACGGCTTCCCGGAAATTTTACCGCCAAACCATTAAATATTTCCGATTTCAAGACCGAAATTCTAAAATTATTATAAAATTTTGCGTTTCTTGCTAAAAAATCGGGATAAGATATTTGATTTATTGAAAAATTCAGTAACTTTGCATTCGGGTTGTCAACACCGTAGCGATTACGTGTCCCCCAGGCAGTGCATGACGACTTAACAACTACAGAACGGAAACGCTGAGAGGTTTCGCAGCTATCCTTAAAAATTTAATAACCAGATATTAAAAAAAGACATATAGACTCCGTGCGGAGTCACGACTTGGAAGAATACAAACTAATCTATACACACAAACCAAAAAAACAAAAACTAATTAAAAGAGTATGGAATCTCAGAAACCTATGGCTCCCCAGCCTAAAGCGACTACGGCCGCTGCCAAAGTGAAGAAAGAAGAGAAGATCAGCAACGTACGCGGCATCCGCAACGCGTTCATCGTGATCCTCGCATGTGCAGTCGTTGCAGTATGCATCTTCCTGTTCGGAATGGGTGCTCCCGGCAACTTCGAGGGCAACGACCCTGCAGGCCACCCGCTGAACCTGGCCGGTACCGTTTACAAGGGCGGTTTCATCGTGCCTATCCTGATGACCCTTCTTCTCACCGTTATCGTTCTGTCGATCGAGCGTTGGATCGCCATCAAGAGCGCAAGCGGCAAGGGCAACACCACCAAGTTCGTCGCTGACATCAAGGCTGACCTGGCTGCCGGCAACATCGACGGCGCCATGAAGCGTTGCAAGACTCAGAAAGGCTCTGTTGCATCTGTAGTTTACAACACTCTGGTTAAGTACAAAGAGATGGAAGCCAACGACACCCTGAGCAAAGAGCAGAAGCTGACCACCCTCCGCAACGAGGTTGAAGAGGCTACAGCCCTCGAGATGCCCGGTCTGTCCCAGAACCTCCCCATCATCGCTACACTGACAACTCTCGGTACTCTGGTCGGACTTCTCGGTACTGTAATGGGTATGATCAAGTCGTTCCAGGCTCTGGCCGCTTCCGGTTCGCCTGACTCGACCGAGCTGTCTACCGGTATCTCCGAGGCCCTTGTCAACACCGCATTCGGTATTATGACTGGTGCTTTCGCTGTTATCTCCTACAACTTCTTCACCAACAAGATCGACAACCTTACCTACGCTATCGACGAAATCGGTTTCTCCATCGTAGCTACTTACGCCGCTACCCACAAATAATTGCGGCAGTCAACGAATTGTAAAACCGATTAAACAGACAGCAAAAAATGGGAAGAGTAAAAATAGCCAAGAAGAGCACATTCATCGACATGACCGCGATGAGTGATGTGACGGTGCTGCTGCTTACCTTCTTCATGCTGACATCAACTTTCCTTTCCAAGGAACCGACACAGGTCATCACGCCTCCCTCGGTTTCACCGGAAAAGGTGCAGGAAACCAACTTCGTTCAGGTGTTGGTCAATCCCGAAGGAAAGGTCTGGCTCTCGATGAACAATGACACCTCCAAGAACTGGAGCAACGAGAAGATGCGTATGGCCCTTCTCGACAAGGTCAGCGAGATCTATAACGAGTCACATAAGAACAAGATCAGCTTCACACCGGAGCAGAAATATGCCTTCAGCAAATTGGGAACTTTCGGCGTTCCTTTGACACAGATGGGCGAATTCCTGAACCTTGCCTCGCAGCAGGAAGGCCAGACAGCCATGGACAAGTGGCTGGACGGTTCCGACGGCAATCCGAGCCACACCACAGGTATCCCCGTCAGCTGGAATCAGAACGACCAGACTCCCAATGAGTTCCAGATGTGGATGAAAGCAATGCGTCAGACCGACAACGATAACCTCGCCTCCGCCATCAAGGATGGTTCCGGCGTAGCTATCAAGGCCGACCAGAACACCTCGTTCGAAGTAATCCACATGATTATGGATAATCTCCAGACTATCCATATGAATAAGTTTACGTTATTGACCGCTCTTAAGGGCGCAGAAGAATAAGACAATGGCAGAAGTTCAGCAAAATGGTGGAGGCGGTAAAGGCAAAAACCACCAGAAAAAAATGCAGATCCGCGTGGATTTCACGCCGATGGTCGACATGAACATGTTGCTTATCACGTTCTTCATGCTCTGTACGACAATGATCAAATCGCAAACTCTTAGTATAGCCTTGCCCTCGAACGAGAAGGTTGACAATGTCGAGAACATGTCGCAGGCATCGGCCGACGATGCAGTGACCATCATCCTCGACGCCAAACGTAAGGCCGGATCGTTCGATGTCGATACAGTCAACGGCAAGGTAGTGCCTGTTGTTTACTACTATTTCGGTAAGCCCGGCGGCGACGCCGGCATCGGTTCGGATCCCGAACAGATAGCAGCAAACAATAACCTTCAGGAATCGGAGTTCCTCACAAACGACGAGAAGTCAGGTAAGGCCCGCGGTATCCGCGAGATTATCCAGCAGCGTAACAAGGAAGTTCTCACCGAAGTGAACAAGCTCAAGGAGAAATACGCCAACGGCGGTTTCGGCAGCCTTGAGACAGCCGACGGCCGCGAAAAGGCCCAGGCAGCTTATGACGAGGCAGCTTCCAAGGTACGCAAGGATGAGAACCTGAAGAAACCCATCATCATCATCAAGTCCACACCCCAGGCTTCCTACGGCAGCCTCGTGCAGGTGCTCGACGAGATGCAGATCAACTCCATCTCCAAGTATCAGATCGATAACATGACCAAGGTAGACTCCGTAATGGTCATCGACTATCAGAATCGTCATCATAAGTAATGTTGGATTTATTAACCTTTAAAGCAGACTGAAAATGGCTAAAAGTAGCGTAGATCTGACATCACGGGAATGGAATGATATAATATTTGCCGAAAAGAACAAGGAATTTGGCGCATACCAGATCCGTAAAAAGAGCGACAAACGCCACAATATGGCTATGCTCTACATGCTCATGGGACTGGTGGTGGTGTTCTGCCTCATCCTTGGTCTGAACAAATACTCGGCATACCGTGCAGAGAAAGCTGCCCTGGAACTCCAGGAACAGCGTGAGAAAATGATGGCTGCTCAGCTCGCCCAGGAAGAAGAGGTAGAGGAGCAGGAAGAACCCGAAGAACAGAAGTTCGAACAGCCCGAAGTCACAGTGCCCGAAGAGGTGCTGGCTACCGTACAGGTGACACAGATCGCCATCGTCGACGCCGACCAGGTGAAGAACGAGGTGATGGACATGGATACCCAGAAAGAGGACAACACCGCCCGCGGTGTCGTAACTCAGGAAGGTAGCGATGACGCCGACAAGTTCAAGGCTGTGCAGGAACAAGTAGTGGTAAAGGAACCCGAACCCGAGGTCAAGAAGGAAGAGGAAATCTTCGTTGCAGTTGAACAGCAGGCCGAGTTCCCCGGAGGTCAGGCAGCCCTGATGAAGTGGCTGTCGCAGAACGTCCGCTATCCCGAGACCGCACAGCAGAACGATGTTCAGGGTCGTGTAATCGTGAAGTTCGTCGTTGAGAAAGACGGTTCCATCGGCGCTGCCACCATCCTCAAGGGTGTTGACAAGGACCTGGACCGCGAAGCACTCCGCGTCGTAAAGAAGATGCCCAGGTGGCAGCCCGGTAAGAACAATGGTGTAGCCGTACGAAGCTACTTCAATCTCCCCGTGGTATTCAAACTTCAGAATCAGTAATTACTGAGATTTTCCATATCGATGGAGGGCAGTTCCCGGTGGGCTGCCCTCCATTATTTTTGCGCCCTTACAAGAGCATTATACGGATTTCTGATTGAATGAACGCATCGAGATAACAGCTACCTCAAGAGGCATACCATTGCAAGCCACACAGACGCTAAGTTAGTCCTGGAGCGACAGGAGAGGTAAGAATAATGGGATGAATGGGAATAGTGTGAATAGTGGGATTATTGGGAATGATGGGATTATTGGGATTAATAACAATAAGAACCGTCTCTTATAGCGTATGATACTATCGGCATTGCCCACTACTCCCACCACTCCCAAT
>DESI01000033.1 GCA_002361235.1 Porphyromonadaceae bacterium UBA3318
CCCGCTTCCAATTGTTTTCTCAGCTCGCGCGAACTGTCCAGAGCCGAACGCAGTCTGATCAGAGTCCTGTTCGACTTATCACGGTAATATATAACCGCGATTATTGCCAACAGCAATACGATGACACTTAAAGCGAGCCACCGTTCTATCATACGCTTCTTTTCAAGGGCCTTCTGCTTGTCCCTCTCCACAATACTATAATTGTACTGTGTATTCTGTATCAACGCATTTGCATCCCCACGGCTGTTCATATAACTTTCCACAGCAGCCTCATAGCGATGTACGTATGGACGAATGGAATCAGCCGGCACCAAATCCTTTAATTCGTCAGATAATAGAATGGCATACCCTTTCTTCAGATTCTTCGCATCTTTTATCTTAACCAATTCCAACGCATACTTGTAAGCCGAATCCGTCATACCTGCGCATCTATATATATCTGCTGCATAAGAATAAACAAACTGCTTCCGATCATCATCACATTTCTCCACTACGCAAACTCGGCAAGGCACTCCATTTATTAAATCAGCCGCACTCGAAAATTCTCTCTTGTAATTCTTTATTCCTGCCAGATAAACGGAATCCAACATTGACTCTACCGGAGCTATTTTATCAGCGATTCTTATAGCCCTGCGAAAAGTTTTTTCAGCTTCATCATATTTTTTGACGTTTATATAGTTAGTCCCCAACACTTCCAAATCATACATAAGGTTAAGCGTATCTTTCAGTTCCCTGTCAATTTCAATAGACATATCAATATATCGGCGTGCTTCATTAAACAACCGCATGGAATTGAACAGACCTGCCATTTGAGATACAATATTTCCTTTCAATTTCAGGAATTCTTTACTTCCCTCTACATGTCTCAATGCCTCTCCATAATATTTTATAGCCGAAGGAAAATCTCCCATATCTTGATACACCCTCCCGCCATAATACAATGCTTCCGCATAACGCTCCTTTGGCCCATGACTTGAATAATAATCAATGACAGGAAGAATGATGCTGTCAGATGTATGATGAATTATTGCCTTATCGGCAAGTTTGACCGACAGGAAATCATAATATACTTTGTCCTCTTTTGATAATCCATCCTTCGAAATAGAATACAGCGAATCCAACTCAACTCTCGAATTGACTTTTGCCATCCTATCCAATTCCACAAGTGTGGGATTCGGAGTTGTTTTACTACATCCACTAAGCAGGATAATTAACATTAACATTAATGCGTATCGTGTATCCATGTCTCTTATATATGTATTATTATATCGGATTTAACTCTCACAAAATTAGCTCATAACCTCCACATATCCTACACAATTTGAATTTTCGCACATATTTCGCACAAATTTCAAAGCATTTTCGCACAAATCGCCCTATTTTTCGCACAAATTTTCTTGCTTTCAACCATTATTCACTATAACTTTGTCGCCACTTACCAACCCATTTAAAAGTAATGAAAAACATCCTGACACTGTTTCTAATCATGGTCTCGTGTTCCATCGCCGTCGCTTGGAACACCGGACAGCCTGTTCATGTGAGGCTGTATTTATCTTCAGCCACAACTAATACGGATCCGAAACCTGACGAAAGCAAAGATGTTCACCATCGAATGCCCACGCGTCCGATTCTCTGCTCCATAAGCATTGAGGACGGCGTGTCGTTCGACGATGGCTCCGACCCCGACATCATAAGCTACGAAATAAAGGATGCCGACAATAATCCGGTAGCCGTTACCGGCGATGAGGCTGACTTCATCCAGACCCTGTTCTCTCTTACAGGCGAATACGTGATACAGTTCCGCACCGACCAATACGTTTATTGCGGAAGTATCTGCATCTGAACTTGATTTTATAAGGAGACTCCCTGACATAAACGATGTCTCCTTATAAAAACTAATCTACAAACTCCATTTTGCAAATAAATGTAAATAATTATTTAAAATCATTTGGAATTTTAAATCATATATATTAACTTTGCCACTCAGAGTATATGTCCTGATTTAAGTCCCGACTAAACATTAACCTGTTAAGTATGAAAAAACAATTACTACTGTATGCTATAGCACTCCTCGTTTCGGGACCGGGAGCCACAGCCGCTGTGGAATATGAGGGCTATACCAATCCCGCCGGAGACAAGTTCCCGATTGCCGTCTACGACAACGTATCCATTAACGCCACCAAGAACGGACAACCCCTAACCGAGGATGAGCAAAAGGCTTATTTCAAGGACATAAAAGGGGCCTTCTTCAATGTCGTATTATGGGGCAAGGGGAACTGCAACGACTCAAAGACCAAGAACAAGTGGGTTCCTTATCTCAACAGTCTTGGGATGAATACAATCATCAGCTCCAGAGGATATTCGCTCACACGGAGCAAAACTCGTTACGACGCGAACACTCCCGATTCCATCCTTCTGCAAGACAACTGGGAAGGACTCAAGAGAGTAATCACCAATTACAGTCAGGATCCAAATGTATGGGGTTATTGGGTATCGGACGAACCCGGAAAGCCCAACCTGCATAAGCCTGTTTTTGAAATGGAGCCTTATCAGGTTGCAGTTCTTCCCAC
Source organism: Porphyromonadaceae bacterium UBA3318 (assembly GCA_002361235.1). GTDB lineage: Bacteria > Bacteroidota > Bacteroidia > Bacteroidales > Muribaculaceae > Lepagella. Next base: position 2,571 of record DESI01000033.1, read on the forward strand.
GTTCAACAGAGTTCATAAATTTAGAGGAGAAAAGGTTGCCTTCGCCAACTTTGCTGCTGTAGCAGCTCCAAGTATTCTCGGCGACTTCTACACAGATGACCCAGAGCATCCTAACCCCGATATCTATATTCCAAATTTTGAGAATTTTCTTGATTATATGGTAGATGAATTGGGTTTGAAGTTCCTGACATTCGACCTATATCCCGTAATCCATAACGAAGGTGCGTATGGAATCGGATCCGGCTGGGTGATTAAGCCTTTTTATTACAATATGATGGACCTCTACGGCAGATATTGCCGTGACAGAAAGATTCCCGTCTGGCTTACTATGCTGAGTGTGGAACATGCCAATTATGACTTGAATGGAGTTCTGGATTGGGAATATCCGGAAATCACCGATGGGCTCCTAAGATTGCAAGCTATGAATGGTCTGGCGTTCGGCATGAAGGGTATCTTATACTGGCAATATGGGGCCCAAGGCGAGAAGTCCGGCACAACTGTATACCGGAGCGCGCTATACGACATCAACAAGATGGAAACGACTCCGGCATGGAATGCCGCCAAGACTGTCAACAATGAAGTTGCCCAATACGGCAAATACCTCATGGATGCCACATACGACAGAAGTTGTTTAGTTACAAATGACTCCGTAGACCTTTATGACGGATTTGACAGGACCTCCAAATCATTTTACGACATCCTCGTCACCAAGCATTCAGGGAACGCTTTGTTATTGTCCCATCTTACAGCAGGCGACTCCGAGTATGTCGCAATAGTAAATCAAGACCATCTTAAAAGTCAGAAGATAACATTAGCTCTCAATACTAAAAAGAATTATTACCGTGTCGGTATAATTTATCCTGCTGTCCCGTCTCCATTTGATCCATACAATACGACCAATACTGACGATAATCCTATGATCAGGTACGAGTCATTTGTCCTTGAACCGGGTGCGATGATATTGTTTAAAAGAACCATCTAAATAAAGTAATAAGCTATGAACACAAAATGTAATATTATCTTGATTTTAGCTTTGTGGACGCTGAGCATTGTATCGGCACGTGCACAGGAAATCGAGGTGCCGGAGGATGCGCCGCGCGAGACATGGCAGCTCGTTTATGACGACTACCGTAGCGTTCAACACTCCAATCCCGAATACAAGGATTTGACAATGGCTGTGACCGTCGTGCGCGGCGAGAACTGTCTGTATATTCAAGGTCTTGCCAAAAGCTGTCCCACTTCATGGGTAAAATTAGGGTTACCTGACGATGATGTACTGAACAACCAATTGCTTCTATGGAGCAATCAGCCGGTTGATGCGGCCGGGGAAATACAATACCTCAATTCAGGAACATTAAAAGGGGAATTTGATTCAGGCCACACTTATACAATGTTAACGATTCGCTGTATGTCAAGTTCAGAACCCCTTATCTTTAAAAGAAATCTCGACTCAGACAGGCTGGAATACGAAGCCGCCGAAAGAACCGGATTCTGGCTGAATAAGGAACCGAATAAAGGTTATGGGTTCGAAGAATTCACACAATGGCAAACTGATGGAGTTTCGGAACCGATTATAATACAGGAAACAAAATTTCCCGAGGCTGAGGTTTATGTTCATCCCCGACTGATTGGTCCGACCGATGTACCGGCGGGCATCAATGCGATGGAAGACGAGGCCGACGCTCCGGTGTACAACCTTTCGGGCATCAAGGTCGACCGCAACAATCTCACTCCGGGCATATACGTGTCGCGCGGCAAGAAAATCGTGGTAAAGTAACGTCGGCTTCCTTCGCAAGTTGAGTTATATATATTAAGTAACAGACCCTAAAGAAATTATATATGAAAAAGACATACATAGCTATATTGACGGCCGCAGTAGCCGGGCTATCGGCGACCGATGCTCAGGCTCTTGACCCGGAGACTTGGGATGTACCGGCCGAGACATGGGAGATCAGCTATGACCACTACCAGTCGCTACTGAGCAATGACCCGATCTATAAGAATCAGTCACGCACCGTGACCATAAAAAGAGACAATCGCTTCATGTACATCAAGGGGATTTTCGAAGAATATCCCGACACGTGGGTCTTAGGTCGCCGCTATTCCGTATCCATGATTCTGGAAAATGGACAGGAACTGTCGGAGGCAACCGAAGCTCCTGCATATTTATTGGGCGGCAACGCTAAGTTTGTAACTCAGTCAAACAACGACCGAGAATATACCGTGGGAGCCTATACGGAAATTTCCAAAACCAAAGTATGGCTTTTTGCCGATGATGGCGCTAATCAGGATTTACTTTTGCCTAACTCCGAAAACAGCTTGATCTGGATAGGTTCCAACCCGGAAGATTCATGGTCAATATCCAGGACATATCATTTCGACACTACTGTCACAGGCTCCGACTTCGGTCCCATGCCGGCATACCTTAATCCCACCTTCCGTAAAGTAAGTGAATCCGGCATTCAGGACAACGTCCTTGACGAGCAGAGACCGGAGGACAACCGCGTGTTCGACCTTAGCGGTCGTCAGGTGAACCCCGACCGCCTCACTCCCGGCATCTACATCCGCGCCGGACGCAAGTTCATTGTGCGCTGACAGCCACACCTCCGAACACTAAAGAACGAATTACTAACGCGAAATCAGGATACTCCATGTCCTGTATAATGAAGAATCGGCAACTTTTGCAAGCTGCCGATTCTTTTCATTATAATCTTCTTCAGACTGTTATAGCATTCTTCAGGCTTCAGTAGGATTCCGCCTCGTTGGGGAAGTCGGTGCTCTTGACGTCCTCCACGTAGCGGCCTATGGCGCTGTTCATCACCTCGGCCAGGTCGGCGTAGCGGCGCAGGAAACGGGGCGAGAAGCCCTTGTTGATGCCTAACATGTCGTGCATCACCAATACTTGACCGTCGGCCGGTCCCGCGCCGATGCCTATGATGGGTATCGACAGCTCCTTCACCACGCGCGCTGTCAGCGCCGCGGGTATCTTCTCAAGCACTATGGCGAAGCATCCTATCTCCTCCAGCATCTTGGCGTCGGCCACAAGTTTCTCGGCCTCGGCCTCCTCCTTGGCGCGCACGTTGTATGTGCCGAACTTGTTGATGCTCTGCGGCGTCAGTCCGAGATGGCCCATCACAGGGATGCCGGCGCTCAGAATGCGCTCAACCGACTCGCGGATTTCGGAGCCTCCCTCCATCTTCACCGCCTCGGCATGACTCTCCTTCATGATGCGGATGGCCGACGCCAGGGCCTCCTTCGAGTTGCCCTGATACGAACCGAACGGCATATCCACCACCACTAATGCGCGCTTCGTGCCCTTGATCACCGATTTGGCATGATATATCATCTGGTCCAGCGTGATGGGCAGTGTGGTCACGTTGCCGGCCATCACGTTGCTGGCCGAGTCGCCCACCAGTATCACGTCTATGCCCGCGCCGTCCACTATCAGCGCCGACGAGTAATCGTAGGCCGTGAGCATAGCTATCTTCTCGCCGCGCTGCTTCATCTCGATCAGACGGCGGGTAGTCACCTTGCGGGCGCCGGACGTGTTGGCCACAACGCCCCCGTTGTCTATCTGTGTTGACATCTTGTTCTTTTCTTGTTATCGGATTTACGTTATCCTGTGTTTGGGTTGCAAAATTAGCAATTTCAATACACTTTAGAAAATAAAATGCCATTTTCCGAGTTGATTGTTATAGAATAGAAAATTGTATAGACACAGAAAATAACGTTGTTCGCGACAACGCACATCAAACAATGACTAAAATCATAAAACGTCTTACATACGGCATGGCCGCCATACTGTGCGCGGCGGGTATCGCCGGATGTGCCACGCCCAAGAATGTCTCATATTTCCAGGACGCCACTCCCGAAACCATCATCAACGTGTCGCAGCCCCTGGCATTCAGGGCCAAGCCGGGCGACAAGCTCGTCATCGTGGTCAAGACCCGCGACGCCGCCGTAAGCGCCCTGTTCAACAATCCCGTATTCTCCGTTCTGTCCAGCGAAACGGCCTCCACCGCCGGATACGTCACCGACACGCAGGCCGGCATAGCGAGCGGCCAGCTTGCTCCGTACACCATCGACGAAAAGGGAGACATCGACTTCCCCGTGCTTGGCAAAATCCATATCAGCGGCATGACCCGCGCCGAGATCGTCGGATTCATCAAGGGCGAGCTGATGGGCCGCGAACTGGCCAAGGACCCCACCGTCACCGTCGAATTCATCAATTCCGGCGTCAGCGTCCTGGGCCAGGTGCTCAAACCCGGCCGTATCGACTTCAACAAGGACTACATGACCATTACCGACGCCCTCGCACTGGCCGGCGACATCAACATCAAGGGTATGCGCGACAACGTCAAGGTGCTGCGCAACATCGACGGCAAGATATACACCTACACCGTCGACCTCACCAACGCCGAGAAGACCATCACATCGCCCGCCTATTACCTGCAACAGAACGATGTGGTTTACGTAGAACCCAACAACATGACCAAGCGCGAGACCATAGCCAACGGTAACAGCGCCACCAACATCAGCTTCTGGGTGTCGGTAGCCTCGCTCCTCACCACCGTGGTCACGACCCTCGGTGTCTTCATCAAAAAGTAAGAGTCTATCCGATAAAAAATGGCAAAAGACAATAAAACCGCCGACGCCACATTCCAGTCGGGATTCAATCTGCGCGACTATCTGGCCGCCTGCGCCTCAAAATGGATCTGGTTCCTCGTATCGATCATTGTGATATGCGGTTTCGCTTATTACAAGGTGATACGCAAGATGCCCGTGTACCTGCGCACCGAGCAGGTGCTGATCAAGGACGAAGACCAGGGCAACTCGATCGACAACATGGCCTCATCCTTCTCCGGCTTCGGCCTGGGACGCATGAGGTCAAACGTATATAACGAAATCATCACCTTCAAGTCGCCGGCCCTGCTGACTCAGGTGGCGCTGAAGCTCAACCTGCAGACCGACGTCACCCTCCTGGCCTTCCCCCACGGCGCATCGCTGTTCCAGTCGTCGCAACCTTATCTGTATCAGTTCCTCGACCTTGGCGCGGAAGACTACGGCAGCTTCCGAATGACGGTCAGTCCCGAAGGCTCCGTCTCGCTTGACAAGTTCGTTTCGGTCGACGCCGCCGGCAAACCGGTCAAACACAAAAACAAGGTTCCCCTCCGTCTCGGCGCCACCGTCCGCACCCCGATAGGACGTGTCGTCGTCACCCCCAACCCCGAATTCACCGCACAGCTTCCGAAAGAAGAAACCGAATACCTCGTATCCCACAACGGCCTGCACGGCACTGTCGAGGATCTCCAGTCCAATCTCGGCGTCGACCTCGCCGACCGTGACGCCGACGTAGTGGAAATCACTTTCAAAGACACCAACGTCCCGCGCGCCGAAGCAATCCTGTCGACCATGGTCGAGATCTACAACCAGGACTGGATTGAAGACAAGAACAAGGTAGCGGCAGCCACCAACGAATTCATCGACGAACGCCTCGTAGCCATCGAAACCGAACTGGGCGGCGTCGACGACAATATCCTCTCCTATAAGTCCCGCATCAGGGTGCCCGACTTCGAGGAGGCAGCCAAACTCCAGATGGGCACGTCGGCCGAGCTGGACAACCAGATCCTTATGACCGTCAATCAGATGCAGGTGGCTCAGTACCTGAAGGAATACGTAATGAATCCGGCCAACTCCAATGCCGTGATTCCTGTAAACACGGGTACCACCAGCAACCAGCTCGAGGTGCAGATTGCCGAATACAACAAGATGCTGCTGGCCCGCAACAATGTGGAGGCGGCCACGTCGGCCAACAACCCCCTGGTACAGGACTACGACACCCAGCTCAAGGGGCTGCGCGAGTCCGTGATACGCGCCATCAACGCCCAGGTCGAGGCTACCCGCCGCGCCGTGGCCAATATGGAAGCCGAAAAGGGTAAAGTCAGCGCCAACCTCGCCCAAGGGCCGCAGCAGGCCAAGGCTCTGCTCAGCGTCGAACGCCAGCAGAAAGTCAAGGAGGAACTGTACCTCTATCTGCTGCAGAAACGCGAGGAAAACGAACTGTCGCGCAAATTCACCGCCGACAACACCCGCGTCATCACTCCCCCCTACGGGTCCAACCGACCCGTCGAGCCTAAGAAGAAGATAGTGCTCGCCATCGCGTTCCTCCTGTCCATCCTGCTCCCCGCCGGCATCATATTCGTGCGCGAGGCAATGGACAACAAGGTCCGCTCCCGCCACGACCTCGACGACATGTCGGCGCCTTTCGCCGGCGAGATTCCGTTCGTGGGCCGAAAGAAGAGGTTCGAATGGCTCACCAAGCGACTCAACCGCAACAAGAAGAAAAAGAAACTGGAGAAACTGCCCGTCATCGTACAGGCCGGCAACCGCGACATCATCAACGAGTCGTTCCGCATAGTGCGCAGCAACATCGACTTCATGATGAAGAACGCCGACACCTCCAACGTGATAATGATGACCTCGTTCAATCCCGGCAGCGGCAAGTCGTTCATCACATTCAACATCGGCGCCTCGTTCGCCGTCAAAGGGAAGAAGGCCCTGCTGGTGGACTGCGACCTGCGTCACGGTTCCGCCTCGCAGTTCGTCGGCATGCCGCACCACGGCCTGAGCAACTACCTGACCGGAGCCACCGACCGCTGGCAGGACCTCGTGGTGGAGGCCAAGGAGGCTCCCGGACTGTTCGTGATGCCTATCGGACACCGTCCCCCCAACCCTGCCGAGCTGCTTGACAACGGACGCATCGGACAGTTCATCAAGGAGGCATCGCCTCTGTACGATTACATAATCCTCGACTGCCCCCCCATCGACATCGTGGTGGACACCCAGCTGCTCGAGAAATACGCCGACCAGACCATATTCGTGGTACGCGCCGGACTGCTCGAAAAGGCCGCCGTGGCCGAAATCGACGAAATGTACAGAAACCACCGCTTCCGCCGCATGGCCATCCTGCTAAACGGTACCGAGGGAGCCAACAGCCGCGCCGCTACATACGGCTCGTCTTATTACACCAACGACTTTTGATCATGTGGCCTTTCACTAAGAAAATCAGTCTTGAACAGAGCGGTCTGTTCCAAGGGTTCACCGACTGGCACTCGCACATACTGCCGGGCGTGGACGACGGCTTCCAGAACATGGAGGACTCGCTTGCCGCTCTGCAGAAATATGAGGAACTGGGCGTAAAGTCCGTATGGCTCACGCCCCACATCATGGAGGAGTGCCGCAACACCACACAGGGCCTGCGCGACCGCTTCGCGGAGCTGCAGGCCGAATATCAAGGCCCCATACAGCTGCATCTGGCGGCCGAAAACATGCTCGACTCCCTGTTCGAGGAGCGTTTCCAGGCCAACGACCTCCTGACCATCGGACCCGGCGGAAACTATCTGCTGGTCGAGACCTCCTACGTCAATCCCCCCTACGGCATGGAAAAGATGATGCAGCAGATCATGTCCACCGGACTCACTCCCATCCTGGCCCATCCCGAACGGTACAGGTACATGGAGTACGACGACTATATGACATGGAAGGAACGGGGCGTGGTGTTCCAGACCAATTTCATGTCGCTCGTGGGCATGTACGGCGAGACAGCCCGGTCCAAGGCCGAATGGCTCCTGAAGGAAGGACTGATCGACATCACCGGCTCCGACCTGCACCATTACAGGGTGTTGCTCCACTTCCTCGACCACAAGCCCAAGAACCAGCAGGCCCTCGACTCCCTTGTCGAGATTGCCCGCAATCCGAAGATTCTCATTCAGAACACATAATTTCATGGCACTTCTTTATGGAGTGCCATTTTTTTATTATCTTTGCAAAGCGAATCACAGCATGGAACAACTTAAACATGAATGCGGCGTAGCAATGGTGAGGCTGCTAAAGCCGCTGGAACACTACCGGCAGAAATACGGAACCTGGCGATACGGTCTGAACAAGCTCTATCTGCTGATGGAGAAACAGCACAACCGTGGCCAGGAGGGAGCCGGTTTGGCTTGCGTCAAACTCAACGCCGAGCCGGGGCAGGAATTCATGTTCAGGGAACGCGCCATGGGCGTGGACGCCATCAAGGACATTTTCGCCGCCGCCAATCAGGCTTTGGCTCAGGAAGCCGCCGCCCACGGTCTGTCGCCCGACGACCTCGACGCCTCATCCGACATCGCCGACCTCGCAAGCCGCTCATTCCCGTTCGCAGGTGAACTCTACATGGGTCATCTCCGGTATTCCACCACGGGAAAAAGCGGCATTTCTTTTGTCCATCCGTTCCTGCGGCGCAACAACTGGCGCGCCAAGAACCTGTGCATCTGCGCCAACTTCAACATGACCAACGTGGACGAGATCTTCGGCGAAATCGCCGTCAAGGGGCAGCACCCGCGCATGATCTCCGACACGTTCCTGCTTCTCGAGCAGCTTGGCCACCGGCTGGACCGCGAATCCGAACGCCTGTTCAAGATGGCGCTGGAGCAGGGACTTACTGACTGCGACATCACCCGCTTCATCGAAGACAACATCGACATGGGCAACGTGCTGCGCACCAGCTGCACCGTCTGGGACGGCGGCTACGTGGTGTGCGGCGTCACCGGCTCAGGCGAGGCTTTCGCCCTGCGCGACCCCTGGGGAATCCGACCGGCATTCTACTTCATGGATTCCGAAGTATTCTCCCTGGCCTCCGAACGCCCCGTGTTGCAGACCACGTTCAATGTCGGTGCCGAACAGATCCGCGAGCTGAAGCCCGGTCAGGCCATCGTGCTCCACGCCGACGGCAGGCTTGAGACTCCGCAGATAATCCCGCCGCGCAACTATGCCGCATGTTCGTTCGAGCGCGTCTATTTCTCGCGTGGCTCCGACGCCGACATCTACAACGAACGCAAGAAATTAGGCATCAACCTGGTGCCACAGATTCTTGAGGCGGTGGACCATGACGTCGACAACACCGTATTCTCATACATCCCCAACACGGCCGAGGTAGCGTTCTACGGCATGGTGCAGGGGTTCAACGAGTTCCTGAACCGCGAGAAGGCCGAAGCCATCCGCAGCCTCGGTCACGGAGCCGACAACGCCGACATCGAACGCATACTGTCGCGCCGCATCCGTTCCGAAAAGGTGGCCATCAAGGACATCAAGCTGCGCACGTTCATCTCCGAGGGCGCAAGCCGCAACGACCTGGCCGCCCACGTCTACGACATCACTTACGGTTCGCTCCGTCCATACACCGACAATCTCGTCATCATCGACGACTCCATAGTGCGCGGCACCACGCTGCGCGAATCCATCATCCGCATCCTCGACCGCCTGCATCCCAAGCGCATCGTGATAGTAAGCTCAAGCCCTATAGTGAAATACCCCGACTATTACGGCATCGACATGGCCCGCATGGAGGAATTCATCGGATTCCGCGCCGCCGTGGAGCTGGCCCGCGACCGTGGCCTGGAGCACGTGCTGACCGATATTTACGCCAAGTGCAAGGCGCAGCAATCGCTCCCCAAGGAACGGATGACCAACTACGTCACCGAACTGTACGACCTGTTCACGGACACCGAGATAGCAGACAAGATGGTCGAGATGCTGCGTCCCGAGGGCGTCATCACCGACATACGCATCGTGTTCCAGACCCTTGACGGCCTGCACGACGCCATCCCCGGCCATCCCGGCGACTGGTACTTCTCGGGCAGCTATCCCACTCCCGGAGGCGTGCGCCGCATCAACGAGGCGTTCATCTCCTACATGGACAATATCTATTTTAAGGCATCGTTCCTTAAAAAATGTAAACGCCAGGGCGGTGGATTTTCGAGGTAATTTATTCGGTCTCAGAGGGAGCAGCCTCGCGGCTGTGACCGAGGAGAACGGATAAATTAACCGAAAAGACACCGAACAAGGCACAATATAAATTTGAAATGTTAAAATATGGCTCGTTCAAGATGAATCCGTCTGAAAGAGATATTACCACAGACTCGCAGCTGCACCTCATCTTTAGCCTTTTGACTCAGTCACATAGTCCACTATGCTCCTGAGTCTGCAAGACTAAAGCTGAGGCACATCTGCGACCCTGGCGAATACATTATTTAAGGAACGATGCCTTAAACTAAACAGATCGGGCCCAAGGCCTGACACAACAACATAACTTCATGAAAAGAGCCACACTGATACTTGAAGACGGCACCCGCTACGAGGGATATTCCTTCGGAGCCGATGCCAGCGTTTCGGGCGAGGTGGTGTTCAACACCGCCATGACCGGATATCCCGAGAGTCTCACCGACCCTTCGTATGCCGGCCAGATTATGACACTGACATATCCCCTGGTAGGCAATTACGGCGTACCGGCCGACGACAGGGCCGACGACGGAATGGCACGCTTCCTGGAATCGGAGCGCATCCATGCCGCCGGAATGGTGGTGTGCGACTACAGCGACGAGTATTCGCACTGGAACGCGGCGCGCAGCCTGTCGCAGTGGCTCGCCTCGCAGGGCGTGCCCGCCATCACAGGCATCGACACCCGCGCGCTGACCAAACACCTGCGCGAGCAGGGCGTGATCCGCGGCAAGATTCTGGTAGAGGACACTCCCGAACCCGCCTTTGAGGATTACGGCGACATCAATTTCGTGGAGCGCGTCAGCCCCAAGGACGTGCAGGTCTATAACGAGGGCAAGGGCCTGAAGCGCGTGGTGCTCGTGGACTGCGGCGCCAAGAACAACATCGTGCGCTGTCTGGCCAACCGTGGCGTCGAGGTGGTGCGCGTGCCCTGGGACTACGATTTCAACACGCTGGATTTCGACGCGCTGTTCCTCAGCAACGGCCCCGGCAACCCCGAGACCTGCGCCGTCACCGTCAACAACATCCGCAAATTCATATCCAACCCCGACGAGAAACGCCCGCTGATGGGCATCTGCCTCGGCCATCAGCTCCTTGGCAAAGCCGCCGGCGCCGACATCTATAAACTGAAATACGGCCACCGCAGCCACAACCAGCCGGCCCGTCTGGAAGGCGACGTGCGCTGCTTCGTCACCAGCCAGAACCACGGTTACGCCGTGGACGCCAAGACCCTCCCCGCCGACTGGACACCCTGGTTCACCAACATGAACGACGGTTCGAACGAGGGCATCCGCCACACTTCCAGGCCCTGGCGTTCGGTGCAGTTCCACCCCGAGGCCTGCGGAGGTCCGGTCGACACGGAGTTTCTTTTCGATGAGTTCATCGACCAAGTCAAATCCCTCTAACCCTCTAACCTGCTAACATCATGTCTCAAGATAATTCCATAGTGAAAGATATCAAGAAAGTTCTGGTCTTAGGTTCGGGCGCGCTGAAGATAGGCGAGGCCGGCGAGTTCGACTATTCGGGCAGCCAGGCCCTGAAAGCCCTGCGCGAGGAGGGAATCGAAACCGTGCTGATCAACCCCAACATCGCCACGGTGCAGACCAGCGAGGGTGTGGCCGACCACATCTATTTCCTCCCCGTCACTCCCTTCTTCGTGGAGCGCGTTATCGAAAAGGAGCGCCCCGACGGCATCATGCTGGCGTTCGGCGGTCAGACGGCCCTGAACTGCGGCGTCGAGCTGTACCATAGCGGCGTGTTCGAAAAATACGGCGTCCGCGTGCTCGGCACTCCCGTGCAGTCCATCATCGATACCGAGGACCGCGAGATATTCGTGGAGAAACTTTCGGAAATCAACGTCAAGACCATCGCGTCGGAGGCTTGCGAGAACACCGAGCAGGCTCTTGAAGCCGCATCCAAGCTCGGTTATCCCGTCATCCTGCGCGCGGCATACGCTCTGGGCGGTCTCGGTTCCGGTTTCTGCGACACCCCGGGCGAGCTGATCAAGCTGGCCGAGAAGGCTTTCTCGTTCTCGCCGCAGGTATTGGTGGAAAAGAGCCTTAAGGGCTGGAAGGAGATAGAGTACGAGGTGGTGCGCGACCGTTTCGACAACTGCATCACGGTCTGCAACATGGAGAACTTCGACCCCCTGGGCATCCACACCGGCGAGAGCATCGTGGTGGCTCCCTCGCAGACCCTCTCCAATTCAGAATACCATAAGCTGCGCGAGCTGTCCATCCGCATCGCGCGCCACATAGGCATAGTGGGCGAGTGCAACGTGCAGTTCGCCCTCTGCCCCGATTCCGAGGATTACCGCGTCATCGAGGTCAACGCGCGTCTGTCGCGCTCGTCGGCCCTGGCGTCAAAGGCCACCGGCTATCCCCTCGCCTTCGTGGCCGCCAAGCTGGCCCTCGGCTACGGCCTGTTCGACATACGCAACTCCGTGACCAAGGACACAACGGCATTTTTCGAACCGGCCCTTGACTACGTGGTCTGCAAGATTCCGCGCTGGGACCTCGGCAAGTTCCGCCGCGTAAACCGCGAGCTGGAATCGTCCATGAAGTCGGTGGGCGAGGTCATGGCCATCGGACGCACCTTTGAGGAGGCCATTCAGAAGGGCCTCCGCATGATAGGTCAGGGAATGCACGGTTTCGTCGACAACAAGGAACTGGTGCTTGATGATGTCGATACGGCCCTCAAGGCTCCCACCGACAAGCGTATCTTCGTGATCGAGAAGGCTTTCGACCGTGGATATTCCATCGACCGCATCCACGAGCTGACACGCATAGACAAGTGGTTCCTGCACAAGCTCAAGAACATACACGACACCGACCGCCGGCTGCACTCGCTCAAGGGTCTGGACGCCATAGACCGCGACCTGATGCTGCGCGCCAAGCGCCAGGGATTCTCCGACTTCCAGATTGCCCGCGCCGTCGGTATGGAGAAGGACTGCGACATCGAGCAGGCTATCCTGATGGTGCGCGACCGTCGCAAGGAACTCGGCGTGGTGCCGGCCGTGAAGCAGATCGACACCCTGGCCGGCGAGTTCCCGGCTCAGACCAACTACCTGTACCTCACTTACAACGGCGACGCTCACGACATCGACTACGAGAACGACGGCAAGTCCGTGGTGGTGCTCGGTTCCGGTGCCTACCGCATCGGTTCCTCCGTGGAGTTCGACTGGTGCGGCGTCCAGGCGCTTAACACCATCCGCAAGGAGGGCTGGCGCTCGGTCATGATCAACTACAACCCCGAGACCGTATCGACCGACTATGATATATGCGACCGCCTATATTTCGACGAGCTTACGTTTGAGCGCGTGCTCGACATCCTCGACCTGGAGACGCCTCACGGCGTGGTGGTCAGCACCGGCGGCCAGATTCCCAACAACCTGGCAATGCGTCTGGACCACGTGGGTATCAACCTGCTCGGCACGTCGGCACAGAGCATCGACAACGCCGAGGACCGCGAGAAATTCTCGGCCATGCTGGGCCGCATCGGCGTGGACCAGCCCGAATGGTCGGCCCTCACGTCGATGGAGGATATCAACAAATTCGTGGAGAAGGTCGGTTTCCCCGTCCTGGTGCGTCCCAGCTACGTCCTCTCGGGCGCGGCCATGAACGTCTGCACCGGCCCCGACCAGCTTGAACGCTTCCTCACCGAGGCGGCCAACGTCTCCAAGCGTCATCCGGTCGTTGTCTCCCAGTTCCTCGAGAACGCCAAGGAGGTGGAGATGGATGCTGTGGCCTGCAACGGTGAAATCATCGCTTACGCCATCTCCGAGCATGTGGAATACGCCGGCGTCCATTCCGGCGACGCCACCATCCAGTTCCCGCCGCAGAAGCTTTACGTCGAGACAGCACGCCGCATCAAAAAGATTTCCAAGAAGATAGCCGAACAGCTCAACATCTCCGGACCGTTCAACATCCAGTTCCTGGCCCGCGAGAACGACATCAAGGTCATAGAGTGCAACCTGCGCGCCTCACGTTCCTTCCCGTTTGTCAGCAAAGTTCTGAAGATAAACTTTATAGAGCTGGCCACGCGCATCATGCTCGGCCTCCCTGTGGAGCGTCCCGACAAGAGCGTGTTCGACCTGGACTACGTAGGCGTCAAGGCATCGCAGTTCTCGTTCAACCGTCTGCAGAAAGCCGACCCGAAGCTGGGCGTCGACATGGTGTCCACCGGCGAGGTAGGCTGTATCGGCGACGACGCCCGCAAGGCGCTGCTCACCTCCATGCTGTCTGTCGGACTCCGCATCCCCGGCAAGAACATCCTCCTCTCCACCGGCAACGGCAAGCAGAAGGGCGACATGCTCAAGGCCGCGCAGATGCTGGCCAAAAACGGCTACAACCTCTACGCCACGCCGGGCACATCACGCCACCTGTCGGAGAACGGCATTCCCAACACCATGGTATTCTGGCCCGATTCGCTCGGCCAGCCTCAGGCACTCGACCTGCTGCACAACCATGAGATTGACCTGGTTATCAACCTCCCGGCAAACCATTCCGACTCGCAGGTCACGAACGGTTACAAGGTGCGCCGCACGGCAATCGACCTCAATATCCCGCTGATAACCAACGCCCGACTCGCTTCGGCGTTCATCTACGCTTTCCTCACCGTAAAGCCGGAGGAAATCGAAATCAAGTCCTGGCAGGAATTCTAAGGCAGCAGTTATGAAGACTCTGATCAGAAACGTCCGCCTGTGCGACCCTAAGGGCGAGCCTGTCTCCATCGTGGTGGAGGATGGCGTGATCCGCGAGATAGGCCATGTCGGCCCGTGGTCCGGTCTTGAATTCGACGGACGCGGCCTCACCGCCATCCCCGGCCTGGTGGACGTGCACGTACACTTCCGCGAACCCGGATTCGAGTACAAGGAGACCGTCGCCACCGGTTCGGCGGCTGCGGCTGCGGGCGGTTTCACCACCGTCTGCACCATGCCCAACCTCAAGCCGGCTCCCGACTCCATGCCTAACCTGCGCCGGCAGCTCGACGCCATAGACCGTGGCGCTGAAATCGAGGTGCTGCCATACGCCACCATCACGCGCGGCCGCATAGGCAAGGAGCCTGTCGATTACCCGGAACTGGCGCCATACGTATGCGCGTTCAGCGACGACGGCTCGGGCATCGAATCCGAGGACGTGATGCGCGAGTCGATGAAAGGGATAGCCCGTACTGGCAAGGTCCTGGCCGAGCATTGCGAGGTGATGGAACTGGTGCGCGGCGGCTGCATCCACGACGGCGGCTATGCCCGCGAACATGGCCTGCCCGGCATCTGCTCCGAAAGCGAATGGCGCGAAGTGGAACGCAACATACGTCTGGCCGAGGAAACCGGCTGCCGTCTGCACATCTGCCACGTCTCCACCAAGGAGAGCGTGCGCCTGATACGCGACGCCAAGGCCCGTGGCGTTGACGTCACCGCCGAGACCGGCGCCCACTATTTAGTATTCACCGACGCCGACCTGCAGGACGAGGGGCGATTCAAGATGAATCCGCCGCTCCGTGAGGCCGACGACCGCGACGAACTGATTCGCGGCATTCAGGACGGCACCATCGACTGTATCGCTTCCGACCACGCTCCCCATTCGGCCGAGGAGAAGTCCAAAGGCCTGCTCAAATCGGCTATGGGCGTCACCGGAATCGAGCTGTCGCTTCCAGCCGTCTACACTTACGCCGTGCGCACAGGTCTGATCTCATTCAGCCGGATGATTGAACTGATGGCCGGGAATCCGCGCCACATTTTCGGCATCAAGGGCGGTCTGGAGCCGGGGCAGCGCGCCGACTTCACTTTGGTAGACTTCAACACGCCGTTCACTGTTGACCCCGACAGGTTCGTGTCGATGGGTCACGCCACTCCTTTCGCCGGTCTGGAACTTTACGGCAAGGTCATCGCGACCTTTTTCCAGGGTCAGAGCGTTTTTATTAATGACGATTATTACTCAGAAAGTACAGAGTCATGAAATACACGATAATAGAGAACCGCCACCTCACGGGCGCCACATGGCTGATGCGCCTGCGCGGCGACACGTCCGGCATCACCAAGCCCGGACAGTTTGTCAACGTAGCCGTTGACGGCTGCTTCCTGCGCCGTCCCATCTCCATCTGCGACTGGGACGACAGCACCATCCTGCTCGCATACGATGTGGTGGGCGAAGGCACCGAAAAAATGTCGAAGATGCTGCCCCCGCAGGAACTCGACATACTCTGCCCTCTCGGCAACGGCTTCGACATCTCCGTTCCGTCGGAGCGTCCCGTGCTGCTGGGCGGCGGTATCGGCACGGCACCTCTCTACGGTCTCGCCAAGGCTCTGATGAACAAGGGCATCCAACCTGCCGTGGTGCTCGGTTTCGCCTCCAAGGAACGCGCCGTGCTCCATGACCTGTTCGTCGACCTCGGACTGCCCGTGTACATGGCCACGGTCGATGGCTCGCTCGGCACCAAGGGCTTCGTGACCGACGCTTATAAGGAGGCTGGCCTTGACGCCGACTATTTCTACGCATGCGGGCCCAGCCCGATGCTCCGCGCCCTGTGCGACGTCATGCCTGTCTCCGGCCAGCTCAGCCTTGAGACACGCATGGCCTGCGGATTCGGCGTATGCGCCTGCTGCGCCATCAAAACCACCAACGGCCCTGCCGGCGTGTGCAAGAAGGGCCCCGTCTTCAGAAAGGAGGAACTGATATGGGAATGAACCGCGACCTGCAGGTGAGCCTCGGCTCCCTCACTCTCAAAAATCCCGTCATCCCGGCCAGCGGCTGCTTCGGCTTCGGCTACGTGATGGCTCCTTATTACGACCTTAACACCCTCGGCGCCATCTCGGTAAAGGGCACCACCCTCGACCCGCGTTTCGGCAACCCGTTGCCCCGCGTGGCCGAATGCCCGTCGGGCATGATCAATTCCGTGGGCCTCATGAATCCGGGCGTCGACAAGGTGATCAGCGACGAGCTGCCCAAGCTGCGCGATGTATATAATGGCCCTATTATCGCCAACATCAGCGGCTTCTCGGTAGATGAATACTGCGAGACCTGCCGACGCATGGACGGCCAGCCGCAGGTAGACATCCTGGAGCTGAACGTGAGCTGCCCCAACGTGCACGGCGGCGGCATGGCGTTCGGAACCTCGGCCGAGAATATCGCCAAAGTCACTTCGGCGGTCAAGAAATGCACCAAGACGCCGCTGTTCGTCAAGCTCAGCCCCAACGTGACCGACATCGTCGAGATGGCACGTGCCGCCGAGGATGCCGGCGCCGACGGTCTGGTTTGCGCCAACACGTTCCTGGGTATGCGCATCGACCTCAAGACCAAGCGCCCCGTCGTGGCCAACGTGATGGGTGGATTCTCCGGCCCGGCGGTGTTCCCGATGGCGCTCCGCATGGTCTATCAGGTGTCGCGCGCGGTCAATATCCCCGTCATCGGTTGTGGCGGCGTCATGTCGGCTGATGACGTACTGGAAATGATGCTGGCCGGTGCAAAGGCCGTGGAGGTCGGCACCGCAAACCTGATCGACCCCATGGCCTGCTACAACATGGTGCATGACCTCCCCGCCGCAATGGAACGCTACGGCATCGATTCCCTATCTTCTATCAAACCAATCTGACATACAACGACATACAATGAACAAAGACGTTATCATAGCGTGCGATTTTCCCGACGCTGACACCACTCTGAAATTCCTGGAACAGTTCGGCGACCTGCGCCCCTTCGTCAAGATAGGCATGGAGCTTTACTACGGAGCCGGACCCGACATAGTGCGCCGTCTGCGTGAGCGCGGACACCGCATCTTCCTCGACCTCAAGCTTCACGACATTCCCAACACGGTCCGGAAGTCGATGAAGGTACTGGCCGGCATGGACATAGACATGATCAACGTGCACGCCGGCGGCACCATCGAAATGATGGCGGCCGGTCTGCAGGGCTTGGAGGAGGGTACTCCCGAAGGCCGCAAGCGTCCTCTGCTCATCGCCGTCACCCAGCTCACCTCCACGTCGCCCGAGGCGCTGAAGAACCAGCTGCTGATAGACACCCCCATGAACGAGACCATCGCCAAATACGCGCAGAACGCCAAGGCAGCCGGTCTGGACGGCGTGGTATGCTCGCCCCTCGAAGCCTCGATTGTCAAGGAGGCCTGCGGTCCCGAGTTCCTGGCCGTTACTCCCGGCATCCGCTACCCCAACGCCGGCGCCGACGACCAGTCGCGTGTCACCACGCCCGAACGCGCCCGTGAAATCGGCTCGGATTTCATCGTCGTAGGCCGTCCCATCACCGCCGCTCCCGACCCCGTGGCCGCTTACCTCAAGGCCCGCAAGGAGTTTGTGGGCAATTAAAACAACTTCAAAAATTCACTTTTCAGACCATATATTTTATGGAAAAACAAGTAGCAAAAGCACTCCTCTCCATCAAGGCTGTGTTCCTTCGTCCCGACGATCCCTTCACCTGGGCGTCAGGCATCAAGTCGCCCGTATATTGCGACAACCGCCTCACCTTGGGCTATCCCGAGGTGCGTCGCGTCATCGAGCAGGGCATTGCCGACACAGTCCGCAAGTATTACCCTGAGGCTCAGGCACTGATGGGCACCTCCACGGCCGGCATCGCACACGCCGCCATCGCAGCTTATCTCCTCGACCTCCCCATGGGCTATGTGCGCGGCGCCGCCAAGGACCATGGCCGCAACAACCGCATCGAGGGCCGTCTTGACCCGGGCATGAAGGTGGTTGTGGTAGAGGACCTTATCTCAACGGCCGGCAGCTGCGTCGAGACCGTCGAGGCGCTCCGCGAGGCCGGCGCCGATGTGCTCGGCGTGGTCTCCATCTTCACCTACGGAATGCAGAAGGGCATCGACCGCCTGGCTCAGGCCAACGTCACGAACCATTCCCTCTCCAACTTCGGCACTCTGGTGCAGGTGGCCGCCGAAGAAGGCTATATCCAGCCCGACCAGGTGCCTATGCTGCACAAGTTCATCGCCAACCCCGCCGAATGGCTTAAAGACTGACATCATGCGTCACGTAATAGAGCCCACCGACCTGTCGACCGGGGAACTGCAGGAAGTCATCGACCTTGCGCTTGACATCATCGACAATCCGGCCAAATATGCCGAAGCCTGCAAGGGCAAGAAGCTGGCCACTCTGTTCTACGAGCCTTCGACGCGCACGCGCCTGTCGTTCACATCGGCCATGATGGAGCTGGGCGGCAACGTCATCGGTTTCAGCAACGCCAACAACACCTCCGTAAGCAAGGGCGAGACCGTGGCCGACACCACCCGCGTCATCAATTGCTTCGCCGACATCATCGCCATGCGTCACCCCGTGGAGGGCGCTCCCCTTGTAGCCGCCATCAACTCCTCCACTCCGGTCATCAACGCCGGCGACGGTTCGCACGCACACCCCACGCAGACCCTGACTGACCTGCTGACCATCCGCCGCGAAATCGGCCGTTTCGACAACCTCACCATCGGCTTCTGCGGCGACCTCCGCTTCGGCCGCACCGTCCACTCTCTTATAAAGGCTCTGTCCCGCTACAAGGGAATCAAGGTAGTGCTCATTGCGCCCGACCAGCTCCGCCTCCCTGCATACATGAAGGAAGAAGTGTGCGACAAGTACGGCATCCCCTACGTCGAGGTCAACTCGATGGAAGAGGTAATGCCCGAGCTGGACGTGCTGTACATGACCCGCGTGCAGAAGGAGCGTTTCCTGGACCAGGACGAATACGACCGTGTCAAGGACTGCTTCATCCTCACGCCCGACAAACTCCGCGACGCCAAGCCCGAGATGCGCATCCTTCATCCGCTGCCCCGCGTCAACGAGATTGCGGTAGAAGTCGACGCCGACCCGCGCGCCGCATACTTCCGTCAGGTCCGGAACGGCAAATACGTCCGCATGGCCCTCATCCTCAAGCTCCTTGAGTGGGCACAGCAGGAAGACGCCGCGAATGCCCATAAGCTCGTACCCGACGACGTGGTCCGCAACCAGCACGTCTGCTCCAACCCCAAGTGCATCAGCAACGTGGAGAACGTAGACGCCTGCTTCCGTCCCGACCTCGCCAACCCCGGCAGCTACCGCTGCCTCTACTGCGAGTCCAAACCGAAGTAACCCGCCCAATCCCAGGCAGCCTGCCGAGTCGCGGAGCCGTTCTGTTCTGCACCGGAGGGGCAGCTTCGACTCCCCCATTCCGGGTGCGCCCCTTTCCGTGGCGCACCCGCCTCTTTTTTCATCGTCTCCCTCACCCTTCCGGACACTTAAAAAACATTAATTTCAGTTTTTACGCAATTATATCCCTAAATTTTGCTAAATTTGCAGATTGTAACAACATTTCAAACAAGAAGCACTGCAGAATGCGTTTCTTTTCAATCATACGAGGCTTGCTCATAGCCGCAATATTGCCCCTTGTCGCAGCTTGCAACGAGGACAGTTCCACTACTTCCGTATATGTCGACTACGGCACTCTCGCCGTAACAAAATTCTCAGTACGCTATCCTTCGGAGAAATCCAGAACGGCCTCGGACACTGCATATTTCTCAATCGACCTCAACAACGGCGTAATCTTCAACGCCGACTCAATTCGCCCCGGCGTGGATGTCTCCAAGCTCGTCACCTCCATCAGCTATAACGCGGCGGTGGACTCGGTGCTGGTCATCATGGACGGCGGCACGACACGCACCGGCCGCGTGGACTACAAGAAGAATCCCGGCGACTCCATCGACTACACCGGCCGCGTCAGCCTGCTGCTCAAATACGGCGACATGCAGAAGGAATACCGCGTACGTCTGAATGTCCATAAGGAATACGCCGACTCCCTGCGCTGGGACGAGGCCAACGTGCGCCCGCTCCCATCGCTGCGCCCCGATCCGACAGCTCAGAAAACCATCCTGCTCGACAACGGCGTGGCCGTGTCGCTGATACGCGAGGCCGACGGCGCATATACCTTCGCACACTCCGACGACGCGTTCCAAGAGAATGTGGAGTCCGCGGCAGCCCACCTGCCTTTCACGCCACGTATCGAATCCCTGTCGGTGGCCGGCGGCAAGATCTATCTCCTCTCCGACTCCGGCGAGCTGTGGCAAAGCTCTGACCAGGCGGCGTCCTGGACCTCCACCGGCCAGACCTGGGAGAACGTAATCGGCCCCTATCTGGAAACCATCGTCGGCATCCGCATGGACGGCGACAAACGCCTGTTCGCCCAGTATCCCGTGCTGAACCTGAACGAGAAGGAACTTCCCGCCGACTTCCCCGTGGACGGATTCTCCAACTTCGTGACCCTGCAGAACAAATGGACCCTGTCGCCCGTGGCGTTCTTCATGGGCGGCGTCAAGACCGACGGCAAGCTCAGCCCCGCCACATGGGCGTTCGACGGCGCCGAATGGATATGCCTCAACGACGGCGACATAGACGCAATGGAACAGGCGTCCATCATCCCGTACTATTATTACCGCCGCAACATCCATAACACCGGCGACGAGGAATTCCGCGTATGGATGCTGATAGGCGGCCGCAAAGCCGACAATTCCATCAACCGTAACGTCTACATCTCGTACGACAACGGCGTGAGCTGGCGGCTGGGCAAGACCTCGCTCCAGCTGCCCGAATGCATCCCCGCAATGTGGGGCTGCGACAACATCGTGGTGTCCACCAAGCTCGACGCCGACCTGTCCGACAACTGGTCAACAGAATTCAAAAGCAGCACTAAGCAGCGCATCCCCTGGCAGGTGGAGGGTGGCATAATCTCATGGAATTGCCCGTACATCTACCTGATCGGCGGCTACGGTCCGGACGGCAAACTGTATAACACCATCTGGCGCGGTGTGCTGAACCGCCTCACGTTCACCCCCATAATCTGATAGATGCGGAAGGTCATAGCCATAATCCTCTTGCTGTCGGCTGCGTCGGGCTCGTTTGCCCTGCGCGCACAAGAAGACTACCGCTTCGATATCGGCGGCGGTATCGGCATGACCGGTTATCTCGGCGACGCCAACAACGCCAACCTGTGGCGCAACCCCTCGTGGAACGCCGAGGTACTGTTCCGTTACATCTGGAATCCCCGCTTCAATTTCAAGACCAACTTCTATGCAGGCGGTCTCCGCGGCAATTCCGCGCAGATGGACGACGTGTTCCCCACGCACGAGAACTACAAGTTCTCAACCACATTCTATGAAATAGGCGAGAGCGTGGAGTTCCATTTCTTCAACTACGGCATGGGCGAGACCTACCGCAAGCTGAAGCGCTGGACTCCGTATATCACCGCCGGCGTCAGCCTCACGGCCTTCACCGCCGATGGCAAATCGAGCGCGGCGTTCACCATCCCGCTCGGTGTCGGCTTCAAGTACAAGCCTTCGCGCCGATGGAACCTCGGTCTCGAGTTCCTGATGAAGAAAACCTTCACCGACAAACTCGACGGCCCGCTGCTCGACGACCCCCAGGGCATCAAATCGGCGTTCATGAAGAACACCGACTGGTACTCCACCCTGACCTTTACCGTAAGCTACGAATTCAGCAAACGCTGCGCGGCCTGCAATTACCACACTCCAAGAAAAATGTACAAATAACACACGCAGATGACACCCAAACGAACCATCCCGGGCATCGCGCCCGACAAACTGCCGCAGCACGTAGCCATCATCATGGACGGCAACGGCCGCTGGGCCCGGCAGCGCCTGCAGACCCGCACCACGGGCCACTCCGAGGGCGTCAACTCCGTGAACCGCATCACGCGATACGCCTCCGACCTCGGCATCAAGCACCTGACCCTCTATGCCTTCAGCACCGAGAACTGGAACCGCCCCGCCGAGGAGGTGGAAGTGCTGATGCACCTCATCGGCGAGACCATCCTGCGCGAAGCCCCCGAGCTGCGCGACAACAACGTGCACATCAACCTGCTGGGCGACATAGACCGCCTCCCGGAGCCGGTGAGGCTCAACCTGTTCGAGGGCCGCGACCTCACCGCACAGTGCGACGGCCTGAACCTGAACCTCTGCCTCAGTTATTCCTCACGCTGGGAGATAACCCGGGCCGTCAGGGAGATTGCGGCACTCGCCGCCCAAGGCAGCCTCGATCCCGAATCCATCGCCGACGCCGACATAGCCGACCGCCTCTCAACGGCCGGAATGCCCGACCCCGACCTGCTGATACGCACGGGCGGCGAACAGCGTATCTCCAATTTCCTCCTCTGGCAGATTGCCTACTCCGAACTCTACTTCACCCCTGTTCTATGGCCCGACTTCAGCGAAGCCGACTTTGAACAGGCCCTGATACATTACACCAGCCGCGAACGCCGTTTCGGCAAAACTTCCGACCAAGTTCAACGATCAGCTTCCCAAGAATGATGAATATACGCCATATTGCCCGTTTTTTCTCGTTACTCCTCATGATCACAGTCGCCGCCGTGCCTTACGGCAGCGCACAGGAACTGCTCGAGCTGCCCATACAGCCCGAGGCGCCCGTCGACACCATATATAATCCGGAAATAATCTATTCCCCGCTTCCCAAGACATACGAGATAGCGGGAATCCGCACCTCCGGACTCAAGAGTGCCGACGACTATGTGGTGATCGGATACTCCGGACTCTCCATAGGCGACAGGATCGAGATTCCGGGCCAGGAGATCACCTACGCCGTACGCCGCTTCTGGCGCCAGGGCCTTTACTCCAAGGTGCGCATCAACGTCGACAAGATGGCCGGCGACAAGGTGTGGCTCGACATCGAGCTGCAGCAGCAGCCGCGCCTGTCCGAAATCAAGTTCGAGGGCACCAAGGGCAGCGAGAAGAAGGACATTCTGGAACGCCTCTCCATGGTCGAGGGCCAGCAGCTTACGCCCAACATCATCAACCGCGCCAAGCAGATCGTAGAGAACTACTACGAGAAGAAAGGCTTCAAGAACGTGACGGTCAATGTCCGCCAGACCAACGACCTGTCGAAGGAGAACCACTCCATCCTCACGTTCGAAATCCAGAAGAACGCCAAGGTCAAGGTGCACAAGATCTATATCGACGGCAACGAGGTGTTGTCCGATCGCAAGATCAAGCGCGCCATGAAGAAGACCACCGAGAAGAACGACCTCCTCAAGCTGTTCAGCCAGAAGAAGTTCGTCGAATCGGACTATGAGGACGACAAGCAACGCATCATCGACAAATACAACGAGCTGGGATACCGCGACGCAAAGATAGTGCACGACTCGGTGGCCAGGTTCGACGACAAGACGGTCGATGTATTCCTCAATGTGGACGAAGGCAAGAAATATTACATCTCCTCCATCGACTGGGTGGGCAACACGGTGTATCCCACCGAGACGCTGAACGCCGTGCTGGGCATGTACCCCGGCGACGTCTACAACCAGAAGATGCTGAACAAGCGCACCAACGAGGACGAGGACGCCGTGTCGTCGCTCTATACCGACAACGGATACCTGTTCTTCAACCTGATACCCATCGAAGAGCAGATACACGGCGACTCCATCGCGCTGCAGATGCGCGTCATCGAGGGTCCGCAGGCCCGCATCAACCGCGTGGTGATCAACGGTAACGACCAGCTGTACGAGAAGGTGATCCGCCGCGAGCTGCGCGTGCGCCCGGGCGAGCTGTTCAGCAAGTCCGACCTGATGCGTTCAGCCCGCGAAATCGCCGCCGGCGGTCACTTCAACCCCGAAAACATGGACATCCGTCCCGAGCCTAACGAAAGCGACGGCACCGTAGACATCGTGTTCAACCTCGAGTCAAAGGCCAACGACAAGGTGCAGCTCTCGTTCGGATGGGGCCAGACAGGTATCACAGGACAGCTCGCCCTGTCCTTCTCCAACTTCTCGATGAAGAACCTGTTCAACCCGTCGGCCTACAAGGGCATCATCCCCCGCGGCGACGGCCAGACATTCTCCATATCCGCTCAGACCAACGCCAAGTACTACCAGAGCTACGGCATATCCTTCTTCGATCCCTGGATCGGAGGAAGCCGCCCCAACTCCCTCTCCATCTCGGCCGACTATTCCCGCTCCACCGGTATCAACAGCGACTTCTATTCCAAGCGCTGGGCCAACGCATACCAAAACGCATACTATTACGGCGGCTACGGATATAACTACAACAACAACTACGATTACTACCAGGACGCCTACGACCCCAACAAGGTGCTGCAGACAGCCGGCGTAAGCGTAGGATTCGGTACGCGCCTCTCCTGGCCCGACGACTACTTCCAGTTCCAGGCCATGCTCTCCTACCGCTGGTATTACCTCAAGGACTGGTACTACATCAGCCCCTCGTTCCAGAACGGCACCTCCAACGCCATTACACTGGGTCTGAACCTGAGCCGCACCAGTATCGACAACCCCATCTATACACGCCGCGGTTCGTCGTTCAACCTGAATTTCTCCTGCACTCCGCCGGCCAACCTGTTCGGCCGCAAGAACTGGGCCAAGCTCTCCGAAATGGCCAACGACGAGAATCTGAGCGCCGACGTACGTAAGGATGCATCCTCGCAGATGTACCGCTGGCTCGACTACTGGAAGCTCACGTTCAAGTCCAAGACATTCACCCCGCTCACCGACCCCGACGGCAAATGGACACTCGTGTTCATGACCCGCGCCGATTTCGGTATCATCGGCTCGTGGACCAAGCACCTCAAGACGCCGTTCGAGACCTACTACTTCGGCGGTGACGGTATGTCGGGCGGCTACACATACGCCACCGAGACCATCGCCATGCGTGGTTACGAGAACGGTCAGTTCACTCCGTACCGCAGCGAGGGTTACGCCTACGCCAAGTACACCTTCGAGCTCCACTTCCCGTTCCTGCTCCAGCCCTCCACCACCATCTACGCCATCGCCTTCGCCGAGGCCGGTAACTGCTGGACCACAGCCAAGGCATTCAACCCCTTCGACCTGAAGCGCTCGGCCGGTGTCGGCGCCCGCGTATACCTCTCCGTGCTCGGATTCCTCGGAATCGACTGGGCCTACGGTTTCGACAAGGTGTGGGGCACACGCGGCGGCAGCCAGATCCACTTCGTGCTCGGCCAGGAATTCTAATCTCCTTGCCGACACCGCAGGCATGATACCGGCAGGCATGACACAGCCGGGTATCACACCCGAAAGCCTTAACTTTCTTTAACTAAATATTGTTAAACTATTGACGCCCCACGGCGTCAATAGTACAAAACTCAGATAACACAGACGATTATGAAGAAATTAGCAATAGTCCTCGGAATCGTGGCAGCCACCTGCCTCGGCAGTTTCGCCCAGAAGTTCGCCCTGGTCGACATGCAATATATACTCCGCAACGTTCCCGCCTACGAAATGGCCAACGAACAGCTCAACCAGGTGTCGCAGCGCTGGGAGAAGGAAGTGAACGCCGTGGCCAAGGAAGCCGAGACCATGTACAATAATTATGAGGCCGACATGGTGTTCCTCACCGACGAGCAGAAGAAAAAACGCGAGGAGGAGATCGTAGCAAAGGAGAACGAGGCAAAGGATCTCCGCTACAAATACTTCGGACCCGAAGGCGAGCTCTACAAGAAGCGCCAGTCGCTGATGAAGCCCATCCAGGAGGACGTGTACAACGCCGTCAAGGCCGTGGCCGAGGAAAAAGGATACCAGACCATCTTTGACCGCGCAAGCTCCCAGAGCATCGTATTCGCATCGCCACGCATCGACGTCAGCAATGACGTGCTCGCAAAACTTGGCTATTCCAAATAATTTGCGTATCTTTGCGGTCGCGCTCTGTATATGAGCTGAAATTGAAACTAAAATAAACTAAATCATAATGTTCAAGAAAATCATTCTGACGCTGGCCATTGCACTGGCCATCCCGTTTGTAGGAGCCAAGGCCCAGACCATCAAGATCGGACTTGTTGACGTGGCCTCGATTGTACAGGTTATGCCCGAGCGTTCTCAGGCCGAGACCAAACTTGCAGACGCTTCCAAGAAATACGAGACCGAGTATCAGAAACTCGGCGAGGAGATGAAACGCCTCTACGACGAATACCAGGCCATGAAACCCGACGAGCTTCAGGCCATCAAGGACCGCAAGACCCGCGAGCTCAACGACTATCAGCAGAAGATGGCCGCCTTCGAGCAGAGCGCACAGCAGGACCTCGCCAAGATGCAGCAGGAGCTGATGAGCCCCATCGTGCAGAAGATCCGCACCGCCATCGAGGCAGTCGGCAAGGAAGGCAACTACTCCCTGATTCAGGACCTCGCGCCCCAGATGACCTACTACCACGCAGCCCCCGTCGAGGACATCACCGCTGCCGTGAAGGCCAAGCTCGGCCTGAAGTAACAGCCCCGCCTCAACCGGCCCTCAGGCTCAACCAGAGGCCCTAAGTTTTAAAGATAACAAAAATGCGGGACTAGTCCCGCATTTTTGTTATCCTGCCTCCTCGCGGAGCCGTCCCCGTGTCGCGGAGCCGTTTCCGTCAGGAGCTCCGCTCCTCCCTTCTCCCTCGCGGAGCCGTTCCGTTTTGGAGCGCAGCTCCAACCTCCACTCCCCTTATTCTTAACCCCCACCCCTATGATTGGCGTTTTTGATTCCGGCTACGGCGGCCTCACCATCCTCAAGCAGATCCGCAACACCCTGCCGGATTACGACTACATCTACCTCGGCGACAACGCGCGCGCCCCTTACGGCACGCGCAGCTTCGACATCGTCTACGACTTCACCCGCCAGGCCGTGGAGTTCCTGTTCGCCCAAGGCTGCCCCCTCGTCATCCTGGCCTGCAACACCGCCTCGGCCAAAGCCCTGCGCACCATCCAGCAGACAGTCCTCCCCGAACGCTGGCCCGACCGCCGCGTGCTCGGCGTGATCCGCCCCACCGTCGAGGATGTCGGCGCCATGACCCACACCCGCCATGTCGGCTTGCTCGCCACCCCCGGCACCGTCAATTCCCACTCCTACACCCTCGAGATAAACAAGATTCACCCCGACATCACCCTCACCGAGCGCGCCTGCCCCATGTGGGTACCCATCGTCGAGGCCGGCGAGGCCCTGTCGGACGGAGCCGACTATTTCGTCAGGAAATACATAGACGATATCATGGAGGCCGACCCCCTGATCGACACCCTGCTGTTGGGGTGCACCCACTATCCCATCCTGCTCCCCAAGATACGCAAATACGCCCCCGAACACGTGCGCATCGTGCCGCAGGGCCAGATAGTGGCCGACAGCCTCAAGGACTACCTGCGCCGCCACCCCGAGATAGAATGCCGCTGCTCCAAGTCCGGCACCACCAGCTTCCTCACCACCGAAGCCACCGACAAGTTCGACCCCCTCGCCTCCCTTTTCATCGGCACGTCCGTCCACTCCACCAAAATCACCCTTTAGCCTCCCTCGCGGAGCCGTTCCGTTTTGGAGCGCAGCTCCAACTTAACCCTTAATCCCTCTGATTTATGGATTCAATCTCAGCACTTCGCGACCGGATAAAGCTGATGGACGCCGACCGCGCCATCGCCGTCATTTCCGACTTCATCGCCGCCAATCCCGGCAGCGCCGACGCCTACGTGACGCGCGGCCTCAAATATTTCGGCCGTGGCGACCGCGCCCTGGCCATCAACGACTTCCTCAAGGCCCTCGAGATCCAGCCCGACTCCGTCGCCGCCAAGACCGCCCTCGACTCCGCCAATTCCATCCTCGACTTCTACAACAAGGACCTGTTCAATCCCTAAGCCGGCGCCCTCACCCCTCCCTGCGTCTTTTCTTTTGTCCCCGCCTTGAGCTTCAGCGAAAGGCAGCCTCCGCGTCTCCTTTTGTCCCCGCCTTGAGCTTCAGCGAAAGCCACATCAGTGCGTCTCCCACGGCATTAGAATGCGCGGCGCGGCATAAGCCGCCGGTGCCTGTCCCTGTCCCTGCGCCGGCGCGAACCTCGATTCCGAATCGTACAGCTTCAGCGGCCTCTCTATGGCCCAGCCCTCCGTGGCGTTGCGCACACACATCTTGCACAGCCCGCGGATATGGCGCGTGCGCCGGCGTATCTCCCCTATCACCTCCGTCATGTCCGACAGCGTCCGGCTGCAGAAGCTGATGCCCGACCCGTAGCCATACGGAAACTCCAGACGCACGAATATCTTGTCGCCGTATTTCATCGGCCGGCCCGTGCCCGACGACACCACCACGCGGCGCACCCGCTCGCTGGTGCCCACACGCATTCCCGTCCGGTTTTCCGTCACTCTGTAGCGGCCCTCGGCCATAGCGCGCTCCATCCCGTAGGCGTTGCAGTATCCTGTCATTGTTTCCATATCGCTCCCTTATCTATTAATTTGATGCAAAGTTACCGGCAGTCACTGCCTATAATTTGCACTTATATGTTAATTTACATTAACACCAGAGCGCCAATTCCGACGTATGCCGGAGTCCCTCAAAAAATACGCGATTTTTCTAAAAATTATATTTCGCTATATCTCAGTCGTTTGACCATTTCCTTGAAAATTTTTGATTATTTTTTTGATGAAATATTTGGTGGTTCCGATTTTTTGCTATAACTTTGCACTCGCAAACGGGAAACAA
>DESI01000071.1:0-8084 GCA_002361235.1 Porphyromonadaceae bacterium UBA3318
AGCACCTTCTCTCTTTATATGGTGTTTTGTTGTTTACTTCAATGCGTCCTTAACTGCATCGTTGGGTACCATCTCCTCTTTGAAGACGTAAGCGCCGGTCTTCGGCGACTTCTCCATCTTGATTACTTTCGAATATGTACGGCCCTCACCTTTCTGGATAGAGGCCACTGTTTTCTTTGCCATTGGTCAGGGGGTATTATTTGATTTCCTTGTGGATGGTGTACTTCTTCAGGATCGGGTTGTACTTCTTGAGTTCCAGACGACCTGTAGTGTTCTTGCGGTTCTTGGTGGTGATGTAACGTGACATACCGGGCATGCCGCTTGCCTTATGTTCGGTGCATTCCAGGATTACCTGAACGCGATTACCTTTTGCTTTCTTTGCCATTTTGTTCGCGATGCTTTAGAAGGAAAGAATTTTGATATCACGAAGGTCGAGGTTGCCCTCGGCTTCAGCCTTACGGATAGCGGCGTTGAGACCGATCTTGTTGATGGTGCGCAGTGCTGCGCAGCTCAGGGTCAGCTCTATCCACATGTTCTGCTCTACCCAATAGAATTTCTTCGTGTGCAAGTTTACCTCGAACTTGCGTTTCGTGCGGCGCTTCGAGTGGGAAACGTTGTTGCCCACCGATGCCTTTTTGCCTGTGATCTGACAAGTTTTAGCCATGGCTGTAACTTATTCTTGTTTCGATGTGAATACTATAAATGAATTCTATCATTTGTGTAGACATCTCAGTTCTCATATCATCGCTGAATGCATCTTTTTCAGCAACTTTTCAGGATGCTCCACAAAACGTCTGCAAAATTACAAAAAAATTCCGACATCACCAAGAAAACGGACAAATAAACCTGCAAAACAAGGCAAAAGCCGCGCAAAGCCGCGGGCTTTTGCCACAGTCAAGACACTGTGCCTTACGCCCGCGGCCCTGTGCCGTCATTACTGTGTCCACAGCCCGCGGATGTTGGTGCTGTCCTTACTGTGTCCCAGCCCGCGGATGTTGGTGCCGTCCTTACTGTGCCTCAAGCCCGCGGCTTGAGGTTACATCATGTCGCGGTCGTCCAGACGGATGGCGGCGATCTTGTATTTGTGGTTGCGTACGAAGTTCACTATGGCGTCGCGTTCCGGGCCCTGGTCCACGTCGGCCTCGATACGCCGCAAGGCGTTAAATGTCGATGTGTTGCTCTGGTATATATGCCGGAAGCATTTCGCGATGTTGTCGATGGTCTCCTCCGGGAACTTACCCTTGCGCAGTATGTAGGCGTTGACGCCGTAATACACTATCGGGTTGTGTGCCATCACTGCATACGGGGGTACATTGCTGTTGACGCGGCAACCGCCCTTGATCAGCACCCACTGTCCTATCTCGCAACCCTCGTGCACCAAGGCCGAGCTGCTGAGTATGCAGAAGTCGTTGATCTTCACTTCGCCGGCAACCTTGACCGAATTGCCGAGCACCACATGATTGCCGATCTGCGAGTCATGGCCGATGTGTGTCTGAGCCATGATGAAAGAGTCGTTGCCGATGATGGTGGCGCGGTCCTTGTATATGGACCGGTTGATGATTACGTGTTCGCGGATGGTGTTGTTGTCACCTATCACCACGCCCGACGCATCGCCTTTCCAGCGGAAGTCCTGTGGCGTGGCTGCGATGATGCAACCTTCATAGAAGTGGCAGTTTCTGCCGATACGTGCCCCGTCTAATATCGAGACATGGGGGCGGACCACACAGCCGTCGCCTATTACGGTGTTCTTGTCGATGTAGGCGAAAGCCATTACCGTTACATTCTCGCCTATCTGCGCCTCCGGGTGCACATAGGCCAATGGACTGATTGTGTTCATAATAGTGGAGTTTTATGGTATATTTGCCCGTTGATAGGCCCCTCCGGGCCTATAGGCTGATCGGTACCCCAAGGCTCCGCAAGGAGCCTTGAGGTGAGTATCGATACGGAAGCCGCGGGCTTCCGCCACAGCGTTTGTATTATTAACGGCCTCCGCCTACGGCCTGGTAGAGCGAAATGCACGCCGACACCTTGTTGTGCCAGCAGCTCAGGCTCGACATCTGGGCGTTCAGCAGGCTTGACTGGGCCGTCAAAACTTCCAGGTAGGTCGTTTTCTGGTCCAAAGATAATAATTCCTGCGTATATTCCACAGATTTTTCCAGACTTTCTATCTGTTTTAGCACATATTCGCGCTTTTCGTGGTTGTTCCGGTACTTCGAGAGGGCGTCGCTGACGTCAGCCGAGGCCGAAAGGACGGTATTCTCGAAGGTGTTCATGGCCTGCTGCTGGCGCAGTTTGGCCACCTTCAGGTTGGCTATGTTCTGACCGCGCGAGAAGAGGGGTGCCGTCAGCTGACCGGCCAACTGCAGGAAGAACTTGCCTGGATTCTGCACCATCGAGCCAAGCATATTGGTGAAACCGCCCTGCGCCGTGATGTTGAGGCTGGGATAGAATGCCGCGCGGGCCGAGCTGGTATTGTAGTAAGCGGCTGCGAGTCCTCGCTCGGCGGCACGCACGTCGGGACGCTGCGCCAGATAGCTCATGGGAACGCCTCGGTCGGGGTCCACAGGAAGGTTGAACTCAAGGCTGCCGGTCACGTCATAGTCGTTGTAATGCTCGTGCAGCAGCAACGCCATAGTGTTGTTCAGCTCGTGTATGTTCTGGCGTATGTCGGGAATCGACGACATGATGCTCCAGTAGTTTGCGGCGCTCTGCACCACAGCGGCCTCGTTGACGTAGGCGGCCTCCTTCATCAGCTTCATCGACTCCACCTGATCCTTCCATATCACGGAAGTGTGCTCGGTCAGATCAAGCTGCTGGTGCAGCAGCACGAGGCTGTAGTACACGTTGGCCACGGCCGAGATTACCTGCGAGCGTGTGGCAGCCTGATATTCCTCCATCTGCTCCAGCGATACCTTGGCGCCGCGTTTGCGGTTCAGGATCTTGCCGAATACGTCTATCTCCCACTGCACCGACAGGGGAATGGTGTAGGTCCATGTGTCCATGTTGCCGCTGCCGTACTTGGCGGCGCCACCGTTGGGACTCAGAGCGACTGCCGGGAAATAGCTCAGCTTGGCTCCCTGCAGCTGTGCCTGCGCCATCTTCACGTTCAGCACGGCGTTGTCTATGTCGGTGTTCTGCTCCAGAGCCTTGCGGATGTACCCCTGCAGGATCGGGTCGGTAAACACCTGCTCCCAGCCCAGGTAGGGCAGCGACAGTGAGTCCACTGTCTGCTGCTCGGCCTGTGCCAGCTCGTTGACATACCGGTTCTCCACCGGCATCTCGTATTTCTTGTATATGCCGCAGCTTGTCAGCATCACCGACGCCACTGCAACAATTATGTATTTACTTGCTTTCATCTTTTCTCTTAATTATGCATTATGCATTGTGCATTATGCATTCTCAACTCTCCTTGCTGTACTGCGTGATCTCGGATCCCAGTCCGCTGTTGTCGGTGTCCTTCCACTTCATCGGGGTGAACTTCTCCTGCAGCATCTGCAATGCCACGAACAGTGCGGGCACCATCATCAGCTGCAGTATCATGCCGATCAACATACCGCCGATGGCACCTGAACCCAATGCACGATAACCGTTGGCGCCTGCGCCCGTGGCAAACATCATAGGCAACAGACCGATGATCATGGCCATTGATGTCATAAGGATAGGACGCAGACGGGCTGCGGCTCCGAGGATGGCCGACTTAACGATCGACACTCCTGCACGGCGTCGCTCAAGGGCGAACTCTACGATAAGGATGGCGTTCTTGGCCAACAGACCGATAAGCATGATCAACGCAATCTGCAGATAGATGTTGTTGTCTATTCCCATGAACTTGGCGAAGACGAAGCTACCCATCAGTCCGAAAGGCACGGAGAGGATAACCGCCCAGGGTATGATGTACGATTCATACTGTGCGCTCAGCAGCAGGTAGACGAACAGCAGCACCAGCGCGAATACATAGCCGGTAGAGCTGGATCCCTGCTTTGCCTCCTCGCGGGTCAGACCCGAGTAGTCGTAACCGAATCCGACGGGCAGCGTCTCGGCTGCTACCTGCTCGATGGCGGCGATGGCGTCGCCCGACGATGCGCCCGGAGCCGGCGAACCGGTCACGGAAATGGAGGTAAACATGTTGAAGCGGTTGATGATGTCAGGGCCGTACACGCGCGTCAGCTTCACGAAGTTGTCGATCGGGGCCATGGTGGCACCGTTGCGCACCTTGATGCGCTTCAGCGTCTCGGGCGATACACGGGCCTCCGGATTGGCCTGCATCATGACACGGTACAGCTTGCCGAACTTGTTGAAGTTCGAGATGTACATACCGCCGTAGTAACCCTGCAGAGTGCTGAGGATGGCGTTCTGCGTCAGTCCGGCCTGTTTGATCTTCGCCACGTCCAGCTCGACCAGATACTGCGGGTACGAAGGGTTGAACGTCGAGTATGCCATGGCAATCTCGGGACGGGCGTTGAGCGCGGCGATAAAATTCTGGTAAACCTTGAAGAAGTTGGTCAGGTCGCCGCCGGTCTTGTCCTGCAGTCGGATCTCGAAACCGGACGTTACCGAGTAACCGGAAATCATAGGAGGCTGGAAGAACATGATACGTCCGTCGGGAATCTGTGCGGTCTTGGCAAAGAGCTGCTGCAGGATGGCCTGCGCGCTCTCGGTCTTCTCGTCACGTTCCTCCCAGGGCTTCAGCTTGATGATGAACGATCCGTAGGTGTTGCCCTGGCCGGAGACGAACGAGTAGCCGGTTATGGCGTTACGCACCTGGATGGCGGGGATGGTGCCGCATATCGAGTCCACGCGGTCCATGACGCGCTTGGTGCGCTCCATCGACGTTGCGGGCGGCATGTCCACAACGCCCATGATGGTACCCGTGTCCTCGTTGGGCACCAGCGAGGTCGGCGTTATGGCCATGAGCCATACCAGCAGCGCGCACGCGGCGGCTACCGAGCCGAAGCTGAGCCACTTATGATTGATAACCCAGGAGATACCCTTGGTGTATTTGTTCTGCAGCTTATGGAACACGTTGTTGAACGCGTCGATGAAGTTCTTCTGGAACATGCCGATTACGCCGAGCACGGCCACTGCGATGGCCAGACAGCTCAGGGCCACGTTCTCGAACTCATACCATCCCAATACCAGGAACACGATGGCGGCGAGCAGCAGCAGGCTCGTCACCCATGCGGGGAACTGGAAACCGAGGCGTTTCTTGTATGTCTGTTTCAGCACTTCGCCGGTGGCGGAGTATGCCTCCTTCATGCGTTCGCCGAGTGGCTTGGGTTCCTCGTCGTCGGCGACGTGGGGCTTCAGGAACAGGGCGCACAGTGCCGGCGACAGCGTCAATGCGTTGACGGCCGACAGGAAGATGGCCATGGCCATGGTGAGTCCGAACTGGCGGTAGAACACTCCCGATGTGCCGCCGATAAACGACACGGGGATGAACACAAGCATCATGACCAGCGTGATGGAGATCAGCGCGGATGCAATCTCGTTCATGGCGTCGATGGCCGCCATGCGCGACGATTTATACCCCTGGTCAAGCTTGGCGTGCACCGCCTCCACCACCACTATGGCGTCGTCCACCACAATCGCGATGGCCAACACAAGGGCGGAGAGTGTCAGCAGGTTCAGCGAGAACCCGAATATATACATCAGGAAGAACGTACCTATCAATGCCACCGGAATGGCAATCATAGGAATCAGCGTGCTCCGGAAGTCCTGAAGGAAGATGAACACTACCAGGAACACCAGCAGGAACGCCTCGATCAGGGTCTTGATCACCTCGTGGATTGAAGCGAACAGGAACTGGTTCACGTCCATGGTGGTGATGATCTTGATGCCTTCGGGGGCATCCTTCTGGAACTTGTCAAGCTCGGCCTGGATGTCGTTCACCACCTGTGTGGCGTTCGATCCCGGGGCCTGCATTATCATGGCAGCCACACCAATCTTACCGTTGGTCGTAGAGTGGAATCCGTACGAGAGTCGGCCCAGTTCCACATCGGCCACGTCGCTCAGGCGCAGAATCTCGCCTTCCGGAGTGGCGCGGATTATGATGTCGCCGAATTCCTTCTCGTCAGTCAGACGTCCCTTGTAACGCATCACGTACTGGAACGACTGGTCGCCGTTCTCGCCGAACTGGCCGGGGGCGGCCTCGATGTTCTGCTCGGCCAGTGCGGCGGTTATGTCACCGGGCATCAGCCCGTACTGGGCCATGGCCTCGGGCTTGAGCCATATACGCATCGAATAATCGGCACCCATCACCATCGCCTCGCCCACACCGGGCACACGCTTGATTACGGGGATGATGTTGATGGCGGCGTAGTTCTCCACGAATTCCTCGGAGTAGTTGCCCGAGTCGGCGAATACGTTGAACACCATCAGCATTGAACTCTGGCGTTTCTGCGTGATGACGCCCACCTGGTTCACCTCCGACGGCAGGAAACTGGCGGCCTTGGCCACACGGTTCTGTACGTCGACGGCGGCCATGTCGGGGTCGGTGCCTGCCTTGAAATATACCTGGATCTGTGCCGATCCGTTGTTGGCGGCCGTCGAATACATGTAGTCCATGTTCTCGGCGCCGTTTATCTGCTCCTCAAGCGGAGCGATAACCGAATTCAGCACTGCCTGCGCGTTGGCACCGGTATAGTTGGTCGATACCGAGATGGTAGGCGGCGCGATGTTCGGGTATTGCTCGATAGGGAGCGCCATCAGGCCCAGGAGTCCCAACAGCACGATGAAGATGGAGATCACCGTACTGAGTACCGGCCTGTTGATGAATGTACTTAATTTCATAACACTTCCTGTGCTTGTTCTTACTTCTTAGGCTTGATCACCATGTCATCCTTGACGGAGATTCCCACGCCCTCCACTACTACCTGCTGACCGGGCTTCAGACCGCCGGTCACGATATAGTTCTTGCCGTCGTTGTCCTCCGAGATTGTGATGGGGGTGCTGTGCACCTTGTTGGAGTCACCCACCACATAGACAAACTTCATGTCCTGCAT
The DNA here is from genome assembly GCA_002361235.1 of Porphyromonadaceae bacterium UBA3318. Taxonomy (GTDB): domain Bacteria; phylum Bacteroidota; class Bacteroidia; order Bacteroidales; family Muribaculaceae; genus Lepagella. Next base: position 7,002 of record DESI01000071.1, read on the forward strand.
TTCGTATGTGGCGGCCTGAGGCACCATCATCACGTTGTTGTGGATCTGCGGGATCATGATCTGGCCGGTGTTGCCGCTGTGCAGCATCCCGTCGGGGTTAGGGAACACGGCCTTGGCCGATGCGGCGCCGGTGGCCGGATCGATCACGCCTGAAATGGCCGTGATCTTGCCGGGCCGGGCGTAACGCTCGCCGTTGGCCAGCTGTAGCGTCACGGACGGCATGACCTTGATGGCCTCAGCTATGGTGCGGTGTCCGTTGTCGGTCAGCGCCAGGATGTCTTTCTCGTTCAGCGAGAAATAAGCGTTCATATCGCCGTTGTTGGAGATGACGGTCAGTTCCGTCTGGGGTGATACCAACGATCCCTCCTTGAAAGGAATCGAACCTACAAGACCACTGATGGGAGCGGTGATGGTGGCGTACGACAGGTTCTTGCGCGCCGACGAGAGGTTGGCGGCTGCCTGCGCGTACTGTGCCTTCGCGGCGTTCAGTGCATCCACGGATGTCTGATAGGCCGGGGCCGAGATTATGTTTTTGTCAAGAAGTCTCTTGTTGTTGTTGGCGTTGGTCTGCGCCGTGTTTACGTTGGCCTGAGCCACCTGCAGCGCGGCCTGGGCAGCGTCCACGGCAGCCTTCAGCGTCACCTGGTCGATGGTGAACAGAACCTGGCCCGCACGCACGTGCTGGCCCTCCTCGATGTAGACCTTGGTCAGTATGCCCTGGATCTGCGGACGTATCTGCACGTCGTTCTCTCCCTCCAGAGTCGTGGGAATGCCTGTCTCAAGGGTAGCGTCTTCCTCGCCAACCGTTATGACGGCCAGTTCGGGCACCTGCTGTCCCTGCTGTTGCTGTCCCTTACCTTTGCATCCCGTAATCATAGCCGCACCTATAGTCATGACGGCCATTCCAATGCAAACTCTTTTCGTATTCATATATCACTCTTTGATTATTATTTCGTCGTTATCCAGCCGGAGGCCTGCGCCCCTGGCTCACACTTCCGGGGCTAAAGGCCCCTCGCCCCAACTAACCGGCCTGCCCCGGGCGGGTTGGGTTCTCGGCCTGCTCCGGGCGGGTTGGGTTCTCGG
>DESI01000071.1:8356-16236 GCA_002361235.1 Porphyromonadaceae bacterium UBA3318
CCGGGCGGGTTGGGTTCTCGGCCTCCTTCAGGCGGGTTGGTTCTGGCCCGCTCCGGGCGAGTCGGATTCTCGGCCTCCTTCAGGCGGGTTGGTTCTGGCCCGGAGCTTCAGCTCCGGCGTGTCATTCCGGCGTATGCTGCGCCCCTTTTCGCTCCATGAAAACCCAAATCTGCTTTTTAGTTTTGCAAAATTACTAATTTTTTCACTCTCGCCAAAATTTATAACAATTTTTAATGTAAAAGCGCTACGCAAAAAGGCCGTGCCACCCGGCCCGGCCTTCTGTATCACTTGCCGCTGAACGGCGGCGGCGTGTCCGCGTCGTCGTCATCGATGACTCCCGGCTCCGTCGCATGGTCGCCGGCGCCTGCGGCATCCTTGCCGACGAGTGCTTTCGGTTTCCCGGCGTCCTGCGCCTTGTTCAGCTCTATTATCTCGTCGGTGCGGCTTTTCCACTTACGCGGGCCGAGTATACGCGCCACATCGTCATGATATATCACCTCGTTCTCTATCAGCGCGTCGCGTATCTGATTATGCTGCGCTGCATATTCCTGCAGTATTCGCTTGGCGCGCTCGTACTGCTCGTTGACGATGCGTTTTACCTCCTCGTCTATCACTTCGGCTGTGCGTTCGCTGTATGGCTTGGTGAAGCCCATCTCCTGACCTGTCGAGTCGTTGTAGTTGAGGTTGGGCAGTTTGTCGCTCATACCGTACACCTGCACCAGGCTGCGTGCTATCTTGGTGCACTTCTCCAGATCGTCGCTGGCACCCGTGCCTATCTGTCCGAGGAACACTTCCTCGGCGGCACGGCCGGCCAAAAGGCCGCACATTGTGTCCAGCAGGGCCTGAGTCGGGATTATCTGACGCTCCTCGGGAGCATACCAGGCGGCACCGAGTGCGCGTCCGCGCGGCACGATTGTTACCTTTACGAGCGGGTTGCCGTATTCCAGCATCCAGGTCACGGTGGCGTGTCCTGCCTCGTGTGTGGCGATGCTGCGCTTCTCCTGGTCGGTGATGATGCGGCTCTTCTTCTCCAGGCCGCCCACGATGCGGTCTATGGCCTGCATGAAGTCGTCCCAGTCCACAAGTGTCTTGTTGTTGCGGGCGGCTATCAGCGCAGCCTCGTTGCAGACGTTTGCGATGTCGGCGCCGCTGAAGCCCTGCGTCTGGCGCGCCAACTGCTCGATGTCGAGCTTGGCGTTAACCTTGATGTGGCGCAGATGCACCTTGAAGATGGCCTCGCGGTCGGTCAGCTCCGGCAGGTCCACATATATCTGGCGGTCGAAACGGCCCGGACGCAGCAGGGCCTTGTCCAGCATGTCGGCACGGTTGGTGGCAGCGAGGCATATCACGCCGTTGTTGCTCTGGAAGCCGTCCATTTCGGTCAGCATCTGGTTCAGCGTGTTCTCGCGTTCGTCGTTGCTGCCCATGTTCGGGTTGCGGCCACGGGCACGGCCCACGGCATCAATCTCGTCTATGAACACGATGCACGGTGCCTTATCCTTGGCCTGCTTGAACAGATCGCGCACTCGCGCGGCACCCACGCCCACAAACATCTCTACGAAGTCAGAACCGGACATGGAGAGGAACGGCACGCTGGCCTCGCCGGCCACAGCCTTGGCAAGCAGCGTCTTACCGGTTCCGGGAGGGCCTACCAACAGCGCGCCCTTAGGTATCTTGGCACCGAGGTCGGTATATCGCTGCGGATTCTTCAGGAATTCCACTATCTCCTCTATCTCCACCTTCGCCTCGCTCAGACCGGCCACGTCGTCAAATGTGACGTTAGTGCCGTTGTCCTTGTCGAACACCATAGCCTTCGACTTGCCGACGTTGAAGATGCCGCCTCCGCCGCCTCCGCCGGCCATGCGTTTGGACATATATACCATGAACACCACGATCAGTATGATGGGCCCGAAGTACCAGATGAACTTCATCAGGTCGGAGCCCTTCTCGTAGTTCACCTTGATGGCGGGCTTACCCTCCTTCTGCAGCGCCACGTTCCAGGCGTCTAATTTCTCCTGTATCTTGTCGGTGCTGGGAATTGTGGTCACGAGTTTCTTGTCGCCGCCGTACGTAGGCGACATGTCGAACTTCTGGTTCTTTGCGCCCTGAGTGGTAAGCACGCCCTCGGCAATGCCTTCGGTGGGTGTCACTACGATCTTGTCAATATCGCCAGCCAGGGCCGCGTGTTCGAAATCGGTCCAGTCCACTTCCTTGCTCTGCGAGCCGTCCTGAAAATAATACAGGGCCAACAGCGACATCACTATCAGCGCATACATCCAGTACATATTGAACAGCGGTCGTTTGCTGTTGCCCGGCTTTCTTTTCTGCGGTTGAAACATATTTTGCATTTGTGTGTGTTCATACGGAATTTACGCGCCTCGATTCTTGATAAACACGAAACTCCACGCAAAGGTAATAATAATTTCCGAATGCGCGTTGTATTTTCCTATAATTAATTCTCTATTTCCGCTATGTTTAGACAGGAGAACAGTCGAAACAGGAGCTATGACTGGAGGGGCGACGTCCACGCCGCCCACACGTTGACGGCGTTAACGCCGTCACTCCGGTAGCACTATTCACTCATCACTGATCCTCGTGATGCTCGCGTCGCTCCACAGCTCCTCCAGATCGTAGAGGCTACGCATTTCGGGCAGGAACACATGGACTATGACCGAGCCGTAGTCCAACACCACCCACTGCGAATTCCGGGTGCCGTCCATGCTGTATGGCGAGATGTGAAGGTGTTCGCGCACCTGTTCGCGCACATTGTCGGCTATGGAGCCGGTCTGGGTAGTTGATTTGCCCTCGCATATCACGAACCGCGAAGCCGGAGCCGAGTCCAGTTTCTCCATGTCTATGACAGTGACAGCCTGCGCCTTAATGTCCTGCATAGCCTCCACTATAGTGTCGGTCAGCGCCTCGACGCCGCCGTTATTTCCATTCTTTGCTATATCCATGCCAATACTCTAACAAAAACCGCGCCAAAAGGATTGACCGGGACAGCTGTGTCCCCCCCCCGCCGATTGCCAGGCCGGTACCGGGACGGCTCCGTCCCCACCGCAGATCAATACCCTGATTAACACCGAAGGCGCACCCGTTCGGATGCGCCTCCTTAATATATGTCAGAAAGAAACTACTGTTCCTCCTGTTCTCCTGTCAAAAGAATCACTTCACGATTTTCACAGCTTTGCCGTTCTGTACGCGGATGAATACACCGTTCTCCGGGTTCTGTACGCGTACGCCCTGCAGGTTGAAGTAAGCGGCCTCGCCGTTCTCAGCCTCAATGCCTGCGATACCGGTATCTGTGGCTTCCGTTACAGAGATAGGAGCTACCTGTACCGTAGTGGTTGGAGCTTCATTGTTCTTATTATACAATGAAACGACACCGACAATGTCCATCTTCTTGTCTGCAGCAGTGTTAGCAAGCGTGAGACCAAAGTTATTGAAACCTGCCATCTGATCAGAGCCTTTCTCAATCGTGAAGTTCTTACTATTATCTGTAACGCCAGAAATAGTTACACCTTCCAGCTTGATATACGCATTGGCATCAACCTCGCCGATCTCGCTGATATTTTTCACAACGGGATCAACAGTTGCACCGCCTGTAGCTACCTCTCCGAGTGTGTAATTCTTAATTTCGGGAAGACCATTGAAAACTGTATATTCACCTTTCACGAAAGTCAGTTTATCTCCATTAGTATAATTGTCGGGAGCCGTACCGAACAGAAGCATATAGTTGTTCCTGCTGTCCATTGTGTAGAGATATCTACCATTCTGGTAAAGCACTGTGATAGGTCCCTCTATCTTGACCTCAGCATCCTTATCGTCAGCGGTAATTTCATCGTATCCGGAGTAGATCTTCTCATATACCGCATTGTACGTAGCCACATTGCTTGATTCACCGTCCTTGATAGCCACGGCCTTGATTGTAGTGTTTGCCGTGATGAGGAAAGGTGCATTATACTTGGTAGCCTCTGCAGTAGGAGTGGTCGTACCGTCTGTGGTATAGAAGATTTCAGCACCATCCGTTGCGCAGGTAATGGTTACTTTGTTGTCAGCGCATGTGATTTCGGGAGTGGCAGGCTTGTTGGGATCAACAGGAGCAGCATCGTAGTTGAGAGTGATGCATTCTACAAAGCCTCTGGCCTGTTTGCTACTAGATACACTAGCACTAGTGTTGTAGGTTTCTAATTTTATAGAAGTTATTACAGTGGCTGTACCAAGAGTTATTGTTTTAGTGCTAAGATTATCCTTTTGGAAGTCTGTTACTGAACCGGCTTCACTTGAACTTCCATTCAAGTAAATTTTGATACCCATTTTTGCATCGTTGTCGTTATTGTAATATGCCCCGTTAATTGTGATAGATTTAATGGGTTCGGTGCAAGCGGTTGTATTCAAATTAAATCCTACTGTTCCTGCGGCTTTGGATTTACCCAGTTTTATACCGGATTTGGAATTACCGTATGCGTTTACAGCAGCAGTAAAATTGCCATCAACATATTGTTTTGAATCCGCCACTGTATAATCTTGAACTGCACTGGTCGTGGAGAATGCAGTACCGTCTCCTGTCCCTTGGCTAATAAACTAAATCTTGTACTGTCCTTCTTCTGCCGACGCGGCAAAACTCGTCGTGGCGAGCAGGGCGACCGCTGCCAGCAGCTTCGCGGACTTGCGCGCCCAAGTCTGTAGTAGTTTGTGTTTCATGTTTTGTTGTTTTATGTTGTTATTTAGTTGTTATTCTGTTTGTTATTCTGTTTGTTATTGTCCTTCTATAAGACGCTGATATATGTGTCCTGTGAGTCTTCTGTGATTACACCACAAAGATACTGCTTTTTTACTATAAATGAAAACTTTTTAACAAAATAGCAATAATATTTTTATCAAACCTCTGTAACAACACCTGAATTTAATATTTTCAGTATACAAATGCTATTTCTGCACCAAAATAGCTGCTATCTGTCCTGTTTCTGACTAAATAACGAAATTGTGTTATTTTGCCGACAATAACCAATTAAACTTAGCTATGAAACAATTGATACAAGGTGAAAGCTGGGAGCCTGTCACCGTCAGTCTCTATCGTCGTGACCGGCAATTGACCTTGTCGATGGGGAGCCGTTACCGTTCTACTGTCCGACGCAACGACGCATTGCAAATACACCGTCTGGAATCGGTGCGTCGATTATACGAAGCCATCGATGGCAAGATACGCGAATGCCGCCGCGACAACACCCGCCGAGGCTACGAAGTGCTCCGCAATTTTCTTAACGCCAACTGCGGCGATACTCCTCTTGTAGCCGACGCCCTTGACAATTACGCCCATTCATTTGCCGAGGCTTTGCAGCAGCTATACGCCGACAGTCCCGTAATGCGCAATCAGCTTACCTTGGGTCTGAGCGGCGTACTGACGTATGCACGCCTAAAGGGGTGGCTGCCCGAGGGTTATCGTATGCAGTTGCCGAAGCTGGCGAAGGTGCGTGTCACTCGGCACCGCGACATGGATCCGCAACAGCTTCGCGCCTTGCGCGAGTTGGCTCATAGGCACATAGCTGACGACCCTATGCTGACTCGGCGCGACACCTACGCCTTGGCACTCTTTGAGTTAGATTTCGCTCTGCAAGGTCTTGCCCCGGTTGACATGGCTATGCTGCGTATAGGCATGATCCGCGAACAGCCGGTACAGATGACTGACGGCACATGGCATCCTGCCTATATCATTGAAACCGAACGCCGTAAGACCGGCATACCGGTGCAGAATATACAGTAGTTGTGCCTGTAGTAGATGAATTAACAATAACCAATTTTGGCAGTTGGGGTAATACATCATATCAATGGGGAACCTATGAACCTGCAACAGGAGCTAAATATTGGTATAAGGTTGCAAACAATAACGGCATGCAGATCAATTCTACTGCAGGAGTCGATAAAACTGGAAATTTATCAGGGATTGCATTGATTGATGCACCTGAAATCAAAGTTATCCGAGGGTCATTCTATATGGTGGCGTATAGTACCTGAGGTAGACGAGACTCCGGCTGACGGTATGGTAAAAGAGGAAGCTCAATTCCAGAAATATACAGAGCCTGTAACCTTAACTGCCGGCACAAAAGGCATACTCCACTACTACGCACAGCATGATGCAACAGGGAGCAAGTCTGAAACTAAGGCAGCTAAAATTAATGTTGCTGATGTCGGTTCCGGCATCGCCGGCATCGAGGCTGAGGACGGCGAGGCCGTTTACTTCAACCTGCAGGGCGTACGCGTGGAGAATCCGGAGAACGGTATCTTTATCCGCGTTCAGAACGGCAAGGCCGTGAAAATCGCGAAGTGATTATTTGACAAGAGAACACGTTGTTTGACTGGAGAACAGGAAGAACAGCAGGTTCTTTCTGACACATATCAAGGAGGCGCATCCGCATGGGTGCGCTTTTTTCTTTCACCAAATGCCAGAGAACGACAGCCGACAGGTGACAGGCACCGTATCTAAAGCTCCGGGCCCGAACCACCCCGCCTGATACTGCGGGATTGGGGTGGTATCAGGCTGGTTGGTCGAGGCAAGGGGCTTCCAGCCCCGGAGGCAGAAGCATGACCCCTGAGGTATCGTCGTGGGCCTTGTGCGCCCCTAAAGCCCCTAAAGGGGCGTTTTACAAGCCGGAAGTAAGAAAAATTTGCGCCGGCGCAAATTTTTTCGTAGCTTTGCTCGCAAAAACACACCCTACCCCATGGCCATGAATTTCAATGTGCGCTGCCGCAACCATGACTACCACAGCAGGTGCATCTACATGGTCACCATTCTGGAGCAGGAGGGTTTGCCGCCGCTGATGCAGCTTACAGGACGTCATGTCAATGGCAAATTAGAGCCTGTGCATTATGTACAGCCGCTCGGCAAGGTGGTGTATGACCGCATCGACGCATTCTTCCGGCAGCATCCTGAGGTCAAGGTACTGACCCGGGCCGTCATGCCCGACCACATTCATTTAGAACTGTTCGTTACTGAGCGCACCGAGTGGCATTTGGGCCAATACATAGCGGCGTTCACCCATAGCTGTAATGATGCGCTGAAGTCTTATCTGGAAGCAGGCACGGGGCCTGGCGGCACTGCCTTCTGGACCGACTTGCGCATACATATAGTCGCGCAGAAACGCACGGCCATATTCAAGGAGGGTTACAACGACCGCATAGCCTACCGTGTCGGTGCCAAGGACGCCTTCTACCGCTATATCAAGGATAATCCCTACCGCTATGTGATACGCAAGATGCACCCGGAATTTTTCGGCAACACGCTTGACCTGAAAATCGGAGACAAATGGCTGCAGCTGTACGGCAACTTCCTGCTGCTGGACAGCCCCGTGAAGGAGTATGTACAGATCAGTAGCAAGCCGGAGAAACGACGCGACCTGTCGCAGCGGGTCGCGACTTGGCGCGAGGCGATACGGCAGCAAGGGGTGCTTGTGTCGCCGTTTATCAGCAAGGAGGAGCGGCAATATAGGGACGAGGCCGTGAATGGAGGCGCCGGAATGATTATTGTGGTGAACTACGCCTTCGGTGAGAGGTTCAAACCGTACAAATCGCTGTTCGAGCTATGCGAACAAGGGCGCTTGTTGCAGGTGTCGACAGCGGCGCACGAGAACCAGGACGCGCTGATGAAGCGCGAGGAGGCGTTAGGGATGAATGAAATAGCGAGGCAAATAGCAGCGCTACAGCCGGGCGAGGCACGGCCGCTGCTGAGGAAACGCCCCAAGAAACAGAATGACGGCGCGCCGGAGCTGAAAGCTCCGGGCCAGGACTAACCCGCCTGACTCAAGCAAACGGAACCACCCCGCCTGGTACAGGCGGAATGAAAACGCCCGGCCGATGAGGGAGGGCACTGAAAAAGTACCTCT
>DESI01000087.1 GCA_002361235.1 Porphyromonadaceae bacterium UBA3318
AAGTTTAGCGGACAGTAATAATACTATTTTATCCATTAAATGATAAAGTCTGAATTACCCCTCCCGATTTAATATTTGTTAACATTTCGTCAATAATTTTGTTTATATTTTTGCATCGATTTATAGTCTTATAGACTATTGTCCATAATGCTATAGGCCATCGCCTTGTGATAGTCGCGTCATGTACGCGGCTATTTTAGACTGAGGTCCTACAAGGAAACCACTGACACGGAAACACACACCGGGCTACCTGAACCCGGATTGAAACACACAGAAACACACCGGATCTCCTTAACCGAAGACTGACACACACGATCACTTTAAGATTATGATCACCGATACATTACGAAACGCCTTGCGCAAGGGGCGGTTCGACCTTAACCTTAAAAAGAGACTTCTGGCTGCCGGCATCGGCCTGATGCTGACGACATTGACCGGCTCGGCCCAATTCGCACTCAAGACCAATCTGCTGTACGACGCCACCACCACGCCCAACCTCGGCGCGGAGCTGGTGCTGAGCCGCAAATCCACCATCAACCTGGTGTACGGTCTGAATCCCTGGAAATTCTCGTCCAAAAAGCATGGCCAGCGTTACGCCAGGCACTGGGTAGTGATGCCGGAATACCGCTGGTGGACCTGTTCGGCACTTGACGGCCATTTCATCGGCGTTCACGCCATGGGAGGCCAGTTCAACGCCCAGAACGTGGACCTGCCCATCCCGGGCGGCTTCTTCGGCGGCGACAGGCATTCGCGCAACATCGCCAGGGAGGTACGCGACTCGCGCTACGAGGGCACATACGCCGGCGTGGGATTCACCTACGGCTACCAATGGCCTCTGAGCAAGCACTGGAACATCGAGGCTGAGGCCGGCGTGGGCTACAACTACATCTGGTACAAGCAGTTCAACTGCGGCACCTGCGGCGCAAAGCGAGTGAAATCCGAAACCAATTACGCCGGACTCACCAAGCTCGGCCTTTCCATCATGTACATATTCTAATCCCCCAGCCATGAAACGAATCAGCACACTCATAACGATGATTGCCCTGCTGCCCGGGCTTATGACAGCAGCGCGCGTCAACGGCCGTCTGGGGATGGACAATGTGGACATCCACAAGACGGGCGACCGCCTGCAGGTAAACCTGAACCTTATACTCGATTCCCTCAACATGAAGGGACAGAACCAGTTCTTCGTCACGCCGGTGGTGACGGACGGCAACACCAACGTGGCCATGCCGGCGGTGATGATCAACGGCCGCAACATGCACATAGCCTACCAGCGCGGCACCATCCGCAGCCTGGTGAAGCGCCACGACGTGGCTCAGGAGGTGGAACGCCACAACGGCCGGCCTCAGTCCGTGTCTTACAGCGGCTCGCTCCCCTTCGAGTCGTGGATGCTGGGCGAGAACGCCGGCATCGTCCTGGACATAGACACCTGCGGATGCGGCATCAGACTGGCATCCGGCCAGACTCCCCTCACTCCCTTAGGACTCACGCCCGACATGCGGCTGGCATATCTCACCCCGAAGGTCACGGAACTTCCCGTCACCGTTCACGAAGGCCGCGCCCGCGTGCAGTTCGAGGTGGACAAGACCGTACTCCACGCCGACCCCTACACATGCCGCAACGGACAGAAGATAGACAACCGCGCGCAGCTCCGCATGATAGACGACTCCGTGCATTACGCGCTGACCGACCCCAACGTGGAGATAGCCGCCATCAACATCACCGGTTACGCCTCGCCCGAGTCGCCCTACCTGCACAACGACTTCCTGGCTACCAACCGTTCGCGCGCACTGGCCGAATACCTCGCCGCCAAATACAATCTGCCGGCCGACCGCAGCCACTATGACGCCGTGCCCGAGAACTGGATTGAGTTCCGTCAGCAGGTGGTGGACAGCAAGGAGCTGACCGACCGTCAGCGCGCCGACCTGCTTGAACTGATAGACCGCCCGACATACGGCCCCGGCGACTTCGACGCCAAGGAGAAGGAGCTGAAGACCTCGCCCAAGTTCGCCGCACTTTACAGGAAGACGATACTGCCCGAATGGTTCCCGCGTCTGCGCGCCACCAAGTTCGCAATCCACACACGCCTGAAGCCGATGTCCGACCAGAAGCTGGCGGAGGTAATCAGGAAGACACCGGAGCTTCTGTCCCTCAACCAGATGTACCGCGTGGCACGCCTCTACCCCGAGGGTTCGCCTGAGTTCAACGAGGTGATCCGCACCGCACTGAAGTATTATCCCGACGATGCAGAGGCCAACCTTAACGCCGCCGTCGCAGCCATGAACGCCGACAAGGACGCCGATGTCAAGTCGATGCTTGACAAGGCAGGCGACTCGCCGGAGGCCATCAACGCCCGAGGAGTCTACCTGACCCGCCAGGGGAAATATGACGAAGCCGCCGAGCTGTTCAAGCAGGCCGCCACCCTCCCCGAAGCCGCCAAGAACCTTAATCAGCTCCCCTGACAGGTCCCTTTAAAGTTCCTAAGGGCCTTAAGGTCCTTACCTTAACCCCAAGCAAGATACACACACTTTATAAACACACAATTTCAGAACAATGAAAATGAAACATCTGTTATGGGCCGTAGCGCCCATGGCCCTCGCTCTGAGCGCCTGCCAGAGTGACGAGCCCGGTGACAAGGGAGGCAACTCCTCGTTCACAGGCGACGGCTACATGGCTGTCAACATCACCCTTCCTACCGGTGCCGGCACACGTGCTACCAACGACAACTTCGAGGATGGAACTCCCAACGAGTACAAAATCAATGACGCGGCCGTCGTGCTGTTCAAAGGCAATCCCGCCGACGCCGAGTCTACCTACACGATGGAAGGCGCATACGCTCTGCCCAATCCCACCGAAAGCGCCGGTGACGAGACCGTCACCATCCAGCTCGCCAAGACCTTCAAGGTCAACAACGTGGAACTGGGCGAGAACGAGAAGATTTTCGCTCTGGCCCTGGTGAACTACAGCGATGTTCTCGAAATCGAGGGCACCACGCTCAAGGTCAAGGGGGGCGCCGCTGTCGGAACCACTTTCGCCGATATGCAGCAAGCCGTTTCCGGCAGCAACTTCATCGGCTCCAATACCGACAATTTCTTCATGACCAACGCCGTGATGTCGCGCCGCGCCGGTGGCAACGCCACCCCGCTGCTCAACAACAAAGCCGATATCTTCACTCTGGTGCAGTGCCAGGACAAGTGCATCTACGAAGATGCCGGCCAGGCCCAGCAGAATCCCGCCTGCACCATCAATGTAGAGCGAGCCACGGCCAAGGCTACGGTGGTATGCACCAATCCTGCCGTAAGTATCATTAACGGCGATGGCGTCGAGGCCACCCTGACCGTGGCCGACGTGAAGTGGGTTCTGGACAACACCCAGAAGAACTCCTACCTGGTCCGCAACATGGGTACCGACGTCAACACCTACATGGGCTATGCCAGCGAGTACGCCAGCCTGTCACTGAAGTACCGCATGGCCGGCGCCCTGAAGGGTGACAACCTGCAGGTTCTGGCCCGTACCTACTGGTGCGTAGACCCCGTTTACGCCGAGACGGCATCCGCCGCTACTTTCAACCGCAACACCGACGCCACAGGCGAAGCCGGTGCCGACAAGCCCCAGTATTGCCACGAGAACACGTTCGACGTAGCTCACCAGACATGGCAGAACACCACCCGTGCCGTCCTGAAGGTAACCTACGCCGTCAACGGCGTGGTCAAGGACCTCTATGTCACCAACGGACTGAACACCGTATTCTACTCAGATGCCGACAAGACCGGCCTTAAGAGCGCCTTCGTCAACGACAAGACTCTGCAGGACGCCTACAAGCAGACCATCGAAGGCTCCGTAGACATGGGCGAGGCATTCAAGTTCACATACCGTACCGAGAACGGCGTTCAAAAAGTGGCCGTCATCAAGATGGGCGAGCAGACCCTCTATTCGTACGATGAGGGCGGCGCCCATGCAAACCCTATCATGAAAGACGGCAACCCCCTTTTCACAGCCGAGCAGGTTCTGGCCCTCGTAGCCAAGGCTGAGGCTGACAATCAGGTGGCGGTTTACACCGGAGGTGTGGTTTACTATCAGGTACGCATCAAGCACTTCGGCGACGACCTGACCCCGTGGGATTCCGACGGCAGCGTAACGGCTACCGACAATATCGAGCACACCTACGGCGCCACCAACGCAGCACAGAACTTCCTGGGACGCTACGGCATGGTCCGCAACAACTGGTACGAAATCAACATCGAGTCCTTCAAGCGCATGGGCGACAACACGTTCCCCACGGTCGACAACAACGACACCCCCGACGACCAGAAGGACGACGACAAGTTCATGTCGGTCAAGATCAACGTCCTGTCCTGGGCTAAGCGCAGCCAGACCGAAACTCTGTAAGTTTAAGCCGCAGGCTTAAACCACAGTGACAGCACTGCTGCTTACACCACAGTGACTGCACTGTTGCTTAAACCGCGGTGACAGCACTGTGGTCGGAGCCCGAGGCTCCGACGCCCCCCTGTATCATCCGCACCCGGCCTTGCGGCCGGATGCGGAACCAACTGAAAGATTGTATGACAATGACAATTAGCAAAATTATTAAATTTTTCTCCATAGCGTTAACCGCCTGTTCCATCGGACTGGGTGCCGGCTCATGTGCCATGATGACCAACGACCTGGACGACTGTCCCACGGGTCTGTACGTGCGCTTCGTGTACGACTACAACACCCAGCGCGCCGATATGTTCAAGGACCATGTGGGCCACGTCAAGCTCTATGTCTACGACGAGAGTGGCCGGAAGGTGGCCGAAAAGGAGGTAAGCAACAACGGCGCTGACCGCCCGCTGAAGCGTTACGGCTACATGATGCACTTCGAGGACGGCGAGCTGGCCCCGGGGCGCTACCGTCTGCAGGCCGTGGGCATGCAGCGCGACTGGGAGACAGCCTTGGGCGACAAGGGCGCCAGGTACCGCCGCAACGACCCTGCCTCCCACACCGACCTGCAGGTAACCCTGGACCATGACGCAAACCGTCATCCGCTGACCAACCGCCATCACGTCAGCAACGAGGCTCCCCTCGACACTCTCTGGCACACGCTCCGGGTCATGAGCCACGCCCCGATGGACGGCGACGTGATTCCCGACTTGCAGGAGACCGTCAGGCCATTCTCCGTCTATCCCCTCGAGGACCAGTACGTGACCATACAGAAGGAACACGCCACATACGCCACCATCTCGCTGGTGCGCGACACCAAGCACCTGAACGTCACCATCCGCCAGGTGGACAATTCGGCCTCCATCAGCCACGAGGACTTCGAGGTGCGCGTGCTGGACTCCAACGGAGTCTTAGCGCATGACAACGAGCTGGCCGAATGCGACGAACTGCTGTACGCCCCCTACTCCGCCCGCACCTCGCACTTCGACCAGAACGGTCCCGCCAACAAGAGTTCGCGCGCCACGGCTGCCATCTACGACGCCGCACATTACGACATGATGTTCAACCGCCTGGTGTACGACCCCAAGAACCCGGACGACAACGCCCGCCTGCAGATACTGAACCGCAATACCGGCGAACTCGTGGCCGACATCAACCTCACGGCCACCCTGGCACAGGGGCGCCAGGCATGGGCGCTTTACAACTACGGCCATCAGGAATACCTGGACCGCGAATATGATTACCGCCTCGACTTCATACTCAAGGACGACCAGTGGCTGTACTGCGACGTGGTGATCAACGTGCTGGACTGGACCAAGCGCATCCAGAACGAAAACCTTTAATCCATGATGAAAAAGAGCATATTGACAACGGCGGCGGCACTGACGGCGTTATTGCTGTCAGGATGCATCTGCGAGACTCCCGACGGCGCGTGTCCTGTTCCGCAGGAAGGCAACGTATTGAGGCTCAAGCTATCCGTAGCCGCCGGCACACGCGCCAACCCCACGCCCGGACACGACGGCGACGGCCGCGAACACGGCACTGTCAACGAAAGCACCGTCCGGGACCTGAACATATTCTTCGTCAACGATGCTGCCGGACTCGCCTCGGACCATGCCAAAGACCTGAAAATAAAAGCATCCATCTATACAGGATCGATTACCCAGGACCTGTTGGCCAAGCCGGACCGCATAGACAACACCGTAACGGTCGACGTGCCGCTGGAATCATACCAGCCTCAGACGGGCGACCATATCCTGGTGGTAGCCAACTACGGGGACGCCATCGAGCTTGGATCCGATGCCACGGTGTCGACTATAGGCGATATGTTGGTTTCGGCCACTCTCGCGGGTGACCCGACCGGCAAGCCGTATGACTGCACCGACTTCGTTATGGCCACGGCCAACGCCACGCCCGGCGACGGCCTTGTGACCGTAACGGGCATAGCCGACAACGGCACCGCCAATACCTTCGGCTGCGAGACCTTCATCGAACGCCTCGCCGGCCGCGTCGACTTCTGGTACAGGCAATCCAACGTCAGGGATGGCGTCACCGACGCATTGGTCTATAACCTGGACGGTGCCGTCGACGACAACGGTTCCAAAGTCTATATCGAAAAGATTATCCCCGTCAACGCCGTGACGCCCACCGGAGGGACGACGTCCACGTCGTCCGATACGGACCGCGCCGTCTACATGCTGAAGCACCTGAGCGTCGGCGAAGACATAACCCGCACCACCCTCTGCACCCCCGAGACCGGCGCCACCCCCTCTGCCGTTCCCACCAACTATGTTGTGGAACCCCGCACCGGCCTTAAACAGTCTACTCCTGTTGAATCCGGCCTGGAAGCCTGGTACGGCGACTGGCGCGCCACGAACATCAAGACGAATTACGCCGACCTGTTCTCCCGCCACGGCATACGGCCCGTAGTCCGTCACGGAGAAGCGGTGGATGCCAACGGCGGCAAGCCGAATGTCAGCACACAGGCAGGCTACAGCTTCGACCGCGCCATGACGCTGTTCTACTGCAACGAGAACACCCAACTGACGGAGGCGCAGACCGCCGACTATGTCACGGGTCTCGCCTTCGAGGCTACATACGTGCCTGCCACCGTCTACAACGCGTTTGACGCCACGGAAACCGAATCAGAACAGCTGACAGCCGCCACATATACGCGCGGCACCACCTTCTGGCGCGTCACCCTTACCAAGCAGGACATGAAGGAATCGGAAGCCGTCTACTTTACCGACGGCACCGTAGCCGATACGTACGCCGATCATATCACAGCCAAGACCGGTTACCCGGCCCTGGTGCAGGAATACGTGAACGGCAAATGCTACTACAACCTGTGGCTGCGTCACGCCAACACCGATGTCAGCGGCACCGACAACGCATGGAACACCTCAGACCCGCACGAGACGTTCCCGATGGAATACGGCATAGTGCGCAACAACATATACCGTGTGGGCATCGGATTCACCGGCCCCGGCACGCCGCAGCCGGAACTGCGCGCACCGCGCAACATACGCTACCGCATCTTCGTGCGCAAATGGTTCCTCCGCGAGTTCCCGCCGGTAGTGATAGAATAGACAGTAGATTCAATTAAAACACTGCCACCATCGACTCTCCTGTTTCTCCTGTTCTCCTGTCAAAAAATAAAGATGATGCATAACATTAAGACATACATATACTCATTGTTCGTCATGTTGCTGGCTCTGACTCCGGCGGGATGCTCCAAGTCGGCGTCCTACGGTCCGGACCAGGACAATCCCGACAACGCGCCCGTACGGCGCGCCTCGGTGACCGTGCGCGCAGGCAGGGACCCTAACGCCACGGACAACGAACTGATCAACTCCTGGTGGGCCGTGTTCGTGTCCAAGACCAACGGCAAGGTATATGCAAAGCACGGCAACAGCCTCTCCCCCGCCGCCGAGCAGGACATAGTGACTTTCGAGATACCGCAAGGCACCTACCGGGTGTACGCATTCGCCAACCTAACCGAGGAACAGCTCAAGACAGCCGCCGGCATCTCGTTCGAAATGAAGAAAACGGCCCCGCCGGCGGAGACAATATCTTCGGCCGTGTGGGATAACGGGGCAATCTCCCTGAACCGCTGGGCCTCCGAAGCCCTGATTCCCATGACCGGCTACAAGGACGTCAAGGTCACCAACGAGGAGAACCAGTCGTTCTCCATAGAAGTGGTGCGTATGCTGGCCAAGATGGAGCTGACTTTCAACAACCTCAGCAAGCAGGACGTAGCCGTAAACTCCCTGGCCTTCTCCCCCTACTCGCACGGTGACATATTCGTGCTGCCCGACTACAACAGTCTGGAGAAAGAGCCGAACTATACACAGACTGACGCTGTAGACGAACTCCTGTTCGGAGCGCCGGGGTTCAGCTTAACCAAGAATGAAGGCGCCGTGCCGGCATCGCGGACAGAACGGTTCTATCTGCGCGAATGCATAGTGCCGAAGCCGGGTCCGGCGGACGGCACCGAAGCCTCTCCCGGCGACGGGCTGTTCAAGTTTACAATCAATATGCGGAAGGGCGCC
>DESI01000051.1 GCA_002361235.1 Porphyromonadaceae bacterium UBA3318
TGTTTTAGCGGACAGTAATAAAAATCTTATATCAACTATCTGTCAGAGCAAGCTGACCGAGCGTGCGATGAACCTGGAGAGTTCCTCGCCTTTCAGCATGTTGCCTTTCAGCAGGGCCAGGTCGATGATCTGACGCACTACCGGCACCTTGGCGGCGTATGCGGCGATGATGTCCTCCTGCTGTTTGCGCAGGTCGCCGGCCTCCTTCTCGTTAGCGGCTATCTTCTGCTCGGCCTCGGCCTTGTCCTCTTCCTTCTTCTCCTTGAGGTCGGTGCGGAGCGAGGTGATTTCATTGTTCAGTTCATCGACCTTGCTACGCAGCGGCGTCAGCTCACCGGTCAACACACCGGCGGCTTCCTTCACCACCTTGCGCACCGCGGGCTGCTCGGTGTTGACAACCAATGAATACATGTCGGGCATCTGGCCGTAGAAGTTCATGCCGGGCTGCATGGCCGCCATGTCCTTCATACGGCGCATCATCTCGTTCTGCGTCAGCGTTGCGGGTGCGTCGTCGCCCTTCAGCGCGTTGTATTCCACGATGAAGTTGGTGTTCTCCACCGTAGGCAGCTGGCTGCGGAACATGCCGGTCAGCACCTCAATCTCAAGCGAGTCGAGGTCGGTGGCGTTGTCGTCGCTCTTGCGTATCAGGCGCTCGGGAGTGTCGGAATCCACGCGCACGAAACGCGTCTTCTCCAGCTTAGACTCCAGCATCTGGATCACGTGCTGGTCAAGCTGACCGTTCATCAGCAATACGTTATAGCCCTTGTCCTCGGCACCCTGTATGTAGCCGAACTGCGTGGTCTTGTCCGTGGCGTACAGATATATCACGCTGTCCTCCTTGTCGGTCTGCTCGGCCGATACCAAGGTCTTGTATTCCTCCAGCGTGTAGTATTTGCCCTGCACGTCCTTAAGCAGGAAGAATTTCTTGGCCGCCTCGTAGAACTTCTCGTCGGTCAGCATACCGTACTTGATGAACACCTCGATATCGTTCCACTTCTTCTCGAACTCGGCGCGATTGTCCTTGAACATCTTGTCCAGTTTCTCGGCCACCTTCTTCGAGATGTAGCCGGAAATCTTCTTAACCTGCGAGTCGGCCTGCAGATAGCTTCGGCTCACGTTCAGCGGGATGTCGGGCGAGTCGATCACACCCTGCATCAGCATCATGAACTCAGGCACCACGCCCTCCACCTGGTCGGTTACATAGACCTGGTTGCAGTACAGCTGTATGCGGTTGTGGTTCACGTCCACGTTGGCCTTGATCTTCGGAAAGTAGAGGATACCGGTCAGATTGAAGGGATAATCCACGTTCAGATGAATCCAGAACATCGGATCCTCCTCGCCCGGCTTCAGCTCGTGGTAGAACTTCAGATAGTCCTCGTCGGTCAGTTCCGACGGCTTGCGCGTCCACAGCGGCTCGGTGTCGTTCACCACATTATCCTTGTCGGTATCGACATACTGTCCGTCCTTCCACTCCTTCACTTTGCCCGAAATCACGGGCACGGGGAGGAAGCGGCAATACTTCTTCAGCAGCGTGTCGATGCGCGCCTGCTCCAAGAATTCCTTGCTGTCATCGTCGATGTAAAGGATGATGTCCGTACCGCGGCCCTCCTTGTCGGTCTCGGTCAGCGTATATTCGGGGCTGCCGTCACAGGTCCATTCCACAGCCTTGGCGCCTTCCTTGTAGCTCAGGGAACGGATCACGACCTTCTTCGACACCATGAACGCCGAATAGAATCCGAGTCCGAAGTGGCCGATGATGGAATTGGCAGTGTCCTTATATTTCTCTAAGAATTCCTCGGCGCCCGAGAATGCGATCTGGTTGATGTAGCGGTCGATGTCGTCGGCGTCCATGCCGATACCGTGGTCGCTGACGGTCAGCGTTCCCGCCTCTTTGTCAATTTTGACACGCACGTCCATCTCGCCAAGTTCCCCCTTGTATTCACCGAACGACGACAGAGTCTTCAGCTTCTGGGTGGCGTCGATGGCGTTGGACACCAGCTCGCGCAGGAATATCTCATGGTCGCTGTACAGGAACTTCTTGATGACGGGGAATATATTTTCAGTAGTTACCCCAATTTTTCCGGTTGGCATAATCTTTTATGTTTTTTATATTTATATCGCACTAATACTGTGGTCAAAGCCCACGGCTTTGACGTCCCTACTGTTATAACAAAAAAGAGGCCGATATTCCTATCGGCCCCTTTATCGGGTTAATACTTGCGCCACAGTGCCATTATTGGCACTGCACGGTCAGTTTATTCTTCGGTCTCGTTCCAGGTGCAGCTCACGAACTTGAACGTGCCCTTGCTCTCGCAATCGAACACGATGGTCTCGGCCTTCGTCGCGCCGTCGTAGATGTAGAAGTGGATGGTGACGGTGGGATGGAAATCGCCCATCGGCGCCATGTCGGGATACCATTCATGCAGCACGGCGGGTGCCACCTCGTCCTCGAAGCGTTTCTTCATCGTGGCCACTACCTCCTCGTCGGTCATTCCCTCGTATGCGGCGGCATACTGCAGGCGTGCCGAGCCGGGACGCAGGTCGATGTTGTTCTGATAGGCGGACGCTCCGGTGTAGTAGTCGTTGTTGCCGTAGCTGGTGACATACTTGTCGCCGTCAGGCACATTCTTCAACACCCAGTCGACGCAAGCCTGATAGAAGGTGGCGCTGTAAGCCTGACCTTTGCCTGTAGGCAACGTGATTGTGACGGAGGGATCCAGCTGCCACTTGCCGTCGCGCTTCACGAACTGGTTGGTCACTTCCCGCACTCCGTTGGTGGCTACCTTGTCATACCACTTCGTGCCGTCGAAAGCCCAGAGAGCGCATGCGTTGGTGGTCTCCTTGTTGGCAAAGTACTTATAGCCGATATACATCTCGTCGTCCTCCTGTGCGTAGGGATAAGCCAGCGCCAGGAACTTGGGAAGGTATTCGGCAGCCTGCTTGCCTGAGAAGTTGCCGTATGTCAGGCCCATCGACGCGAAGTCGGCGGGCTGGATCATGGTCACGTCCTGCACGGCCCACGTCGAGCCGTTGAACTTGTACGCGCCGTACTTCGACACGCTGACGGTGCCGTATGCCGGTCCGTCAAGATTGAAGTTCGGGTTGGTGTCGGTCTCGCTGTACTGAGCCACTACGAAGTCCCCGGCCTTGGCATCGGGCAGAGCCTCCTTCAGCACGTCGCTCATGCACGCAGACACGGGGTGCATCGGCGAGAAGGCGTCGATGTAATCCTCATCACCGGCGTATACCGTCTGGTAATCGTCGGATGTCACCTTATAGCTTGCGGAAGCGTTAACGCCCTGAATCAGTTCGGGCACCTCGCTTACCTCGCGGTATGTCACGTTGATGGCCGAACCGTTGCTGACGGCATAGTATGCGAACAGCGAGTCGTTCAGCAGGTTGGGCATATAACGCTCGGCCGGAGTGGCCGGAGTGATATACTGCTGGTTTGCAACGGCGGCCAGAGCCTTTACTGCGTCGGGCGACGTGCCGTCTGCCTCCTCCTTGGCTGCCAGGGCCTTGTTGAAGCGGTTGTCGGCAAAGCGCTTGTAGTCGGCGGCCGTCAGCGTATAGTTGATACCGGGCACGACCTGATCCATATTCTCGCCACCCTCGAAACCGTCCAGGTGGTTGTTCCAGCTGTCTTCACCACACGAGGCAAGACCCAGCATCATCAGCGCCGCCGGCGCAATGAATTTCATTATTGTTTTCATGTCTTTCCTCCTTTAGAAGTTAATCTTGAGTTTCACGCTGAATGTGCGGCCGAAGGAGTAGAACACGCGGAAAGCATTGTTCCATGCGCCCTTCTGGCTGGTCAGCGTGTATGCGTCCTTCACGTAGTTGTAGTCGCATACGTTGTTGATGTTACCTATCAGAGTGGCCGTGACCTTGCCGGCGATCTTGAAGCGATAGCTGGCGTGCAGGTCAAGCTCGTTGCCCCATGGAATTTTCCAGGGATCCTCCACCGTGATTTCCGAATTGGCGGTATATGAGTCGCTCGAGATCTCGTAGTCGGAGTAGTTGCGTGCGCTCCACACCCAGTCGGCGCCGATGCGGAAGCCCTTGAAGGGTTTGAACGTCACGCCCAGGAAGCCCGTGGTCTGTGCCGAGCCGCCGATCTTGCGCCCTTTCTGCATCACCGTGGCGTGTGCGTGGTCCGGAGCCAGGATGCCCGATGCCACCGTACCGGCCAGGTCGGCCAGAGGCTGGCCCTGTTCGGAGTAGAAGTAACCGGTCGGATTCGAGTTCCATATCCAGTCGCCCAGCGAGAACATACCCTCCAGTTCCATCCAGCGGACGGGGATGTACTTGGCATTGACCTCGAAGCCCATGTGACGTGCGTTGACGCCCGACATGCTCAGCGTGTACATCTGGCCGGCAAGGGGGCCCTGACGGATCTCGCCCGTGCGGGTGGTGGTGCGGTCGCACTTGTCAAGCCATTCGGTATAGTAGAGGTTGGCGTTCAGCGAGAACACTTCCGAGTGATAGCCGTAGCCCAGCTCGATGCTCCATATCTTGGAGTTTTTCGGGTTGGGGTTGATCACGTTGCTGGTGGCCTGCGACAGGAACACGCCGTTGCTGAAGAAAGGCACGCGCGAGATGAATCCGCCGTTGACGAACACGTTGTTGTAACGGTTGATGTTATAGTTCACGCCGGCCTTTACGGTGCCGCCGATGAAGTTCTTGGTCTTTGAACGCTCGTGCTCCTTGTCGTAATAGAAGAAGTCGCGGCGCCACATCGAGGTGTTGTTCAGCGATCCGGACACGACGGCGTTCAGCTTGTTGTCCAGACCGGTGTACTCCAGCTGTGCGTACGCGCCTTCCTGAACGGTGTAGCCGTTGAAGTTACGGTACACCACATCGCCCACGCCCAGGTGCTCGAACTTCCAGTTCGGGTCGGCTGCGGCGGCGTTGTTCTCCGGCTTCACGTTCTTGCGGCTTTCGAAGTTCATGTAGTATTCGCCGTTATAGAGGTCTATGATCTTGTTGTTGTGCTTGCCGATATAGTAGCGCACGTCAAGACCTCCGGTGAATGTCAGCGTCTTGGGGATGAACTCGTTCTTGTAGGTCGATACCCAGCCGTACCACTCGTGGTTGTTGTTGCTGCTGGACATCACCATGTTCGAACCGGTGGTGGACTCCATGTTCATGGTCTGGATGGCGGCATAGTCAAATGTGCCGTCGGCACGGCGGAACAGGGTGTTGAGCTTGCCCTGCGACGAACCGTACCACGACGAATTGGAGAGGCTGGTGCCGTTGTATGAACCGTGACCCTGGCCGCCGTAACCGCCGCCCGTACCGATGGACATGTACAGCGTATTGGTCCACGAGCTCTTGTAGTCTATCTGCCAGATGTGGGTCAGCGAGATCTGGGGCTTGTGATAGAAATTATAGCTTGAGCTCTTGCGCTCGCCGTTCAGGCCGTAACCGAACGTGGGGTTGTAGCGGTAGGGGCTCTCGCCGTCCATATAGTTGCGCACGTTCTGCCATCCCTCGATGGTGAGGCCGTCCTGGCGGCTGCGCTGATAGTGGGTCTGCGGAGCGCCGAACGCTGTCAGCGACAGCTGCTGGTTCTCGCCTATCTTCTTCGACACGTTGACGAAGTAGTTGTAGCTGTTGAAGTCGGTGCCCTGCACGTAGCCGTCGCCCCAGCGGCGCGATCCCAGCACTGTGATGGCCCAGCCGTTCTTCATCAGACCGGTGGAGAGCATCAGGCCGTACTGGTTCATACCGTCGTTGCCCATGCCGTACCATGCGGTGCCTTCGCGCTTGGCGTCGAGGCTGCGGGTGGTGATGTTGATGGTACCGCCCACCGAGGGAGCCGAAAGCAACGCCGCGCCAAGACCGCGCTGGCTCTGCATGCTGCTGGTCACGTCGGCCAGTCCGGCCCAGTTGCTCCAGTACACGCCGCCCCATTCCATGTCGTTGACCGGAATACCGTTGATCAGCGTGGCCACGTTCTCCGACTTGAAGCCGCGGATGTTGATCTTGGCGTCGCCGAAGCCGCCTCCGTCGGGAGTGGCCCAGACGCCGGGCGTGGTCTTAAGAATCTCGGGAAATTCCTGGGCGCCCAATTTGGTCTCGATCTGCAGCTGGTCAACCGACGACAGGGCCACAGGCGTCTGGCGCGTGCGGGCCACGGACTGCGTCACGATCACGTCCTGCAGCATCTTGGCATTGGGGCTGAGTTTGATAACGCCCATTTTCGAGGCTACGCGCACGTCGGCGCCGTTATAGCCCACATACGTGATTTTAAGCTCCTTGGCATTGTCGGGTACTGACAGGCGGAAGTATCCGTCAATGTCTGTCGACGTTCCCTTGCTGGTGCCGGGAAGCTGTACCAATGCGCCGATCAGAGGCTCTCCCTGATCGTCGACTACCTGACCGCGGCATTCGATGTCGGCCCGGGCCTCGTTTGCGAAGCTCAGTCCGGCTGCCGTCACGGCCATGGCGAGAAAAATTCTCTTCATATCTGTTGTTATTGGTGGTATATTTTTCGTAGTTAAGTCGTTACCATGCACATTGAGTCATTGACCGCGCATATATTCTCGTTTCAAGTGCAAAGTTAGTGAAATAATTTTTAAAAAATGTGAATTTTCGATTACAATTTACAGTCAGACCTCTAAAAATTGCAGGATTTGGCAGTTTCGGCTTTTTGATGTAACTTTGTAAGCAAATCGGGAGTCGGAGGACTCCTAATAAAATGAAAGCTGAATAAAGAAGCTGAATAAATCGATGATAAACCGAGTACTGATACGTAACAAGGTAGTGCAGGTGCTGTATTCGTGCCTGCTGGTGAGCAAGAAGTTCCAACTGGCGGAACCGCCTGCCCAGCCCACGAAGGAGAAGCGCTATGCCTACGGTCTGTATGTCGACATGCTGGCACTGTTCGTGATGCTGGCCCGACGCGTGGAATTCCGTAAGTCTTATCCCCTTGAGACCAGCCGTTTCATGGAGCGGATCAAGGAGGACGACCGTGTATCGGCGGCAGTGCGCCGCCTGTCCGAGAACCCTATGTTCGTCAACACGGTCGACGATCTGGCACGGACATTGAAGGATTCCGGCATTTTCCGAAACTATATCAAGGATTCGCAGAACGGCGACGGCGCAGCCGAAGACACCCTGTGGCGCGAGACGTTCAACCAATTAGTGATGCTCACCCCGGCCATCACGGAATATGCGGAAAGCCTCCCCTCCTACACTTTCCGTGGCATGGAACGTATGCAGCAGATGATGAACGAGACACTGTCCGACTTCATGTCATCGCATGAAAGCCTGGACGACTGCACCGCCACACTGCTGAAAAGCCTGGACGCCACCCGCCAGCTGTACATACGCCTGCTGGCACTGGCCGTGGATCTGACCGACTTCCAGGAACGCAAGCTGGACGAGGCGCGCAACCGCGCCGTGCAGTCGCCGGAAGCCCTCAACCCCAACATGCGCTTCGTCGACAACCGTCTCGTTAAGGCTCTGCGCGAGAATCCCGTGCTGGTGAAGGAAGTGAACAACTACCACATCAACTGGATGAGCGAGGACCCGCTGCTGATGGAAAGCCTGCTCCGTTCCGTGCTCGACTCCGACATATATAAGGAATACATGGAGCGCCCCGAATGCGGCATGGCCGAGGACGCCGAGCTGTGGAAGGAACTGTTCCGTAAGGTGATATTCGACAACACGGCCCTGCTGGAATGGCTGGAGGAAACTTCGGTGTTCTGGAACGACGACATAGACATCATCGGCACATTCGTCATCAAGACCCTGCGCCGCGTGGAGGAGGGCGACCACAACGCCATCATGCCGCAGTTCAAGGACGACGAGGACCGCGAATTCGGACCTGCGCTACTCAAGGCCGCCATCAAGGGTCAGCCCGAATACAACGCCTGGATACAACAGGCGCTGCGCACCAACGAATGGGAGGCCGACCGCCTCGCCTTCATGGACGTGGTGATCATGACCACCGCCCTGGCCGAAATCCTGAACTTCCCCAAGATTCCCGTTTCGGTCAGCATCAACGAATACATCGAAATAGCCAAGAGCTACAGCTCGGCCAAGTCCGGCTCGTTCGTCAACGGTCTGCTGGCCGACATCCTCGCCATGCTCAAGGGAAAAGGAATACTGCATAAGGCCCTGTAATGCACAATTCGCTGCATAAGGCCCCGCCATCGCACAATTACTGCATATTCCACGTTATTAAGAATAAATAATAAATAAAGAATACTATGTTGTCAACTATTTTACTGCAGGCCTCCAAGAGTGCAGGAGGCGGCATGGAAGGACTCATCATGATCGTGGCCATGATCGCCATCTTCTACTTCCTGATGATCCGTCCGCAGAACAAGAAGCAGAAGGAAATCAAGCGTCAGCGCGAGGCCATGAAGACGGGCGACCGCGTAGTGACCGCCGGCGGTATCCACGGCCGACTGCGCGACGTGAAGGACGCCACCGTCACCATGGAAGTGGCTCCCGGCGTCACCCTCAAGGTGGACAAGACCAGCGTGTTCCCCGCCGTCGAGGAGGCCGCTCCCGCCAAGAAGGAGAAGAAAGCCAAGGAGGTAAAGGAAGAAAAAGAAGAGAAGGAAGACAAATAATCCATCTCTGTTATGCCGCTCCGGAAACGAGACTTGCGTGACACCTGGCTGAAGGTACGTACCTCCGGCCAGTTCCGCAATGTGCTGTTGTTTCTGGTGTTTGTGGCCGTCAGCGCGCTGTTCTGGTGCATCCTGGCGCTCAACGATTCGGTGACAGAGACCTTCGCCGTGCGCGTGCAGCTGGAGAACGTGCCTGACTCGGTCACGTTCATCAACCAGCCGCCGCAGGCCATGCACGTCACCCTGCGCGACAAAGGCACCAACATACTGCGCAGCGGCGTGCTGAAATATCCGCAGGTCAACATCAATTTCCGCGACTATTCCGACCGCGGCATCTTCCGGATGTCCAAGTCCGACCTGAACGCCGTGATCAAGACGGCCTTCGGCAATGGCATCCAGATTATAGCCACGTCGCTCGACTCGCTGCGCTGCTACTACACCGACTCGCGGGGCAAGCGCGTGCCGGTGCGCATCATGGCCGACGTGACGGCATCGTCAGGCAACATCATAGCCGGAGCGCCGGTGCCCATGCAGCGCGGCGTGCGCATCTATTCGTACGGCGACGAAATCGACACCATCACGCAGGTGGAGACCGAGGTGCTGAAGAAGCGCGACCTGTCGCAGACCGAGATGTTCGAGGTACGCATACGCCCCATTCCGGGCATACGCATCGTGCCGCCGGAGGTAGGCGTGCAGGTCAACGTAGAGCCGTTGGTACACAAGGAGGGCTATGCCGTGATTGAATCGCTCGGCGTGCCGCAGGGCGAGAGTCTGCTGCTGTTCCCCAACCGTGTGCCGGTGTCGTACTATGTGCCCATGAGTAAATTCAACGACACGGAGGCCCCCATATCAGCCGCAGTGGATTATGCCGACACAAAGCTGACCGATTCCAACCAGATACCCGTCAGACTCGGCAACGTGCCCGGCTACGTGGTCAATCCCGAGATCAAGGCCGACAGCGTGGAATACACCCTTGTGAAACGATGAAGCTGATAGGACTGACAGGCGGCATCGGCACGGGCAAAAGCACGGTGGCACGCATACTGCGGTTGCGCGGCTATGAGGTGTACGACTGCGACCTTGAGGCCAAACGGCTGATGGACGAGTCCCAAGAGGTGCGTAGTTCGCTGCGCGACCGCTGGGGCGAAGAGATATACAGCTCCGAAGGCAAGCTGGACCGACGCAAGGTGGCCGAATATGTGTTTGCCGACCGCCGGGAGAAGGCCTGGCTCGACAGCCTTGTGCACGGGCTTGTGCGCGACGACGTGAAAAGATGGGTAGACACCCATACCGATTACCCTCACGACACGGTCTTTGTTGAATCGGCCATACTTTTCACTTCCGGACTCGCCGATATGTGTCACGCGGTTTGGGAAGTGACCGCACCGCTCGACATTCGCGTGGAGCGCGTCATGAAGCGTTCCGGACTGACCCGGGAGCAGGCACTGGCCCGGATCGAGGCCCAGAAAGAGGAGCAGAAGATATGCCGATCCGTCCATACGCTTAAGATAGTCAACGACGGCACCACTCCCCTGCTGGACTCTATACCCGACGTGAATTAGAAATCAATGCCGGCTGTTTTCGGGACAGCAATTAATATAGAAATCAATTAATAACACATACAGCAATGTTAAAGAAAATCATTTCAATCACGGGCAAGCCCGGACTGCAGAAGATATTGAGCCAGGGGCGCGGCACCCTGATAGTAGAGGATGTAGAGACCAAGCGTCGTTTCCCCGTTCATTCGCGCGACCAGGTTGTATCGCTTGGCGACATCTCGATGTACACCGAGAGCGGCGACACCCCCTTGGGCGAGATCATGCAGATGCTTTACGACAAGACCGGAGGCAAGCCCGTTGACGGCGATTCGATGACCTCCGAGCAGCTTCACCAGTCGTTCGGCGACGTCGTGACCGACTACGACCGCCTCCGCGTCCGCGACCGCGACATCAAGAAGCTCTACAAATGGTACAACCTCCTCCTTGCCGACGGCCTCACGAAGTTCGCCGAGGACACCGCCGACGCCGAGGCTGAAAAGGCCGCCGAGTCTAAAAAGCCCGCCGAGTCTAAGGCCGAGTAACCCAAAGAGTAACCCAATTTACCAATCCGGAATTCACATCAGCCCAGCTGATACCCATAACATGAGGGTGCGCCCGCAATCCGCCGGCGCACCCTAACTATTCATGTTAGCTTTTAACAAGCCTTTAGTGCAGATAATTTGCATGTAGCTGAAAATTTCACTAACTTTGCCTTTGAACCTCACGATGCTTATTACCTATTTCAGTACAGGAAACAAAAATACCATCCATTTTATTCTAAATTTCACCGACCATGGTACCTGATAAATCGAATCAGACATTATCAGAGAGTTTTATAAAGGACGTCCGACTGATAATAGAACAGGGTCGGAGGGAAGCATATTCTGCTGTCGGAAAATCTCAGATTGAAACGTATTGAAAAATCGGACGTAGAATCGTTGAAGAAGAACAGAATGGTTCAGCGCGAGCTGAATATGGCAAACATATCATTACTAACCTAGCAGAAAATTTACATAAAGATTTCGGTTCTGGATATAGCAAAAGGAATTTGGCTTATTTTCGGCAATTATATTTATCATTCAACGACTTAGAGATTTTGCACGAGGTCGTGCAAAATCTGACATGGACCCATATTCGCAGACTTTTATCGGTTACTAACCCTACCGCTCGTCAATGGTATCTTTCACATGCTTCAAAAGATATGTGGAGTACTACGACACTTGACCGAAATATAAATTCCCAATATTATGAACGACGGCTTGCCGAACAAAAGGAAATAGTAGATGCAATACCTTCAGAACCCATAGCCCCATTTAACGATAAAGATCCCCTGGAGTACATAAAGAATCCGACAATCGCAGAATTCATGGGATTTAGCCGTGATACTAAATATAGTGAGTCGCAGTTAGAACAAGCACTGATTGAAAACCTTGAAAAATTCATTCTGGAGCTTGGACGAGGTTTCGCTTTCGTGGAACGTCAGCAACACATTACAACGGATCTTGATGATTTTTATATCGACTTGGTATTCTACAACTTTCGAATGAAACGGTTCGTGATTTTTGAACTCAAGACACACGCAATGACCCATGCAGACGTCGGACAACTTGACATGTATGTACGTATGTACGATGATCTCGTGAAGGGTCCTGACGACAATCCTACTATTGGAGTGCTGTTGTGTACGGATACAGACTCTACAATTGCCAGATATTCTGCACTTAACGATAGTCAGCACCTATTCGCGGCCAAATATATGACCTATATGCCGACCGAAGAAGAATTGCGACACGAAATAGAACGTCAAAAACAATTCTTCTTGGAACATCATAGCAACGATTGATGATCTTAGTATATTACTATAGCGATTTACTGTTCTCAAGGAGTTTATCAGATTCAATAGACTTTATCGGCTACTGATTTTCAAAATCGAGAGGCAGAGTTGGTGCAATAATTTGTCGGAATTCACCTTGACATTCCCTATAATTTCTTATTAGTAGTTCTGTAACAGGGCCACGTTTGGAGCCAGCACATGATATCGAACGCTTGGCAGTAGTTCGATGAATTATAAAATCTCGATAAAGATCATCCATATAAGTATTGGACGGATCAGTCGAAGCCCCATCGGAATTGCTAAGAAGTACTTGGCAGCCAATGTCATTCATTTTCATATAAAATTCACGTAATCGAAACTGTTCAGTGTCGTTAAACGAGCATTTGTTATAAGAATTGAAATTTGCCGTTGTACTAATGGGTCGATAAGGGGGATCAAAATACATAAAGGTATAACCATCCGAGATATAATCTTCCACTTGCGAAAATTCACCTTGCAGTATCTCGACCTTTTGTAGTATTCTGCTGTCTGTTCGTATCAGATTTTCATCAAGTATAGTCGGATTGGTATATTTCCCAAAGGCCACATTGAATGCCCCCTTTGAATTTTCACGATATAGTCCGTTAAAGCACGTCCTGTTAAGAAAGATCATATACGCGGCATCATCAATAAGAGATAAGTGGCTTTTATTGAATTCTTCTCGAATGATAAAAAAGTAATCCCGTTGTCTTTCACTATTCTGAAAATTACTGTATGAAGACTGAATTTGAGATAATTTTGAAATCAATTCTTCCGGATGATTTTTAATTGCTTTATAGGTATGAATAAGATGCGGATTTATGTCATTAATGATAGCTTTTGAAATATTAGGGTATTTATTAAGCAGATAAAATAGCACAGCACCACCGCCGACGAACGGTTCAATGTACGTAACAGATAACTGGTCAGAGAATGAAGATGGTAAAATTTGTTCTATGACGGGAAGTAATTGTGTTTTACCCCCGGCCCACTTCACGAAAGGTTTTGGCCTGTGATGTATATAAGCATTGCTCATTTCAGTAATTTGTTTTGCATGTCAGTCTAAAACAGTTGCAAAATTAAGATCAAATTCTTAAAGATCCTATTAAATTACTGAAAAAGATCCTGTTATAGAATGTGGAGCTAAGATGAAAGGGTGCCGTTTGTCGTAAAACAGAATTATTACCAATCACATGCATTTAATTGTGAAAGGTTTGAATGGAGAGACGCGACTTTATCGTAGGAAATAAATTCGACACGTTTTTTTATCGGAGAGAAAACGGAGGCATTGATTTTATCATTGAACTCATTCTCTCGATGGCCATTGGCAACTATATAGAATGAGGAAAAGAAATCCTGAAGTTCATAAAATTTTGACAAGGAATTTTTAATATCCGTTGTATGCTCTACCTCATAGAAATGAGTGGGCATATTCCTTTCATTGAACCAGATTACATCAACAGTCTTTGCCTTACGCAATAAAGCGTCAAATGTAAATTGAGGAATAAGCTTGTGGTCAATTAAATCACCCAGTTCCTTATCCAGAAATAACCGGTGTTGGTCTTGTGGAGGTACGTAAGTTGACACTTTTCTGTAATGGCCAATTTCTATTAATAGACCTTGGTAATAAGCATGATTGAACTGCTCGATGCTTGCTGCGTCACCCTCCTTAATATTGAATTTCGCAAGAACAATATCACGTGATTCTTCAAGCGCCCACAATCCAGGTTGAATTCGGAAAATAGCTTCGCTATTCTGCACAATTCTCCTGACGCTGGCTTCCGGAGTTTTGGTTTTCCATGTCGAGAAATCCATGACTTCGTTAAGTCGTCTAAGAGTTGCGTAACCTCCTTGATCACGCATTGTCTCAATAACCTGTTGCTCTTGTGTCATTTCAAGTTGCCATCTTAGTTCTTATACGCAAAATTACAAATATCTATAGTATGCGCCTTGTACATGATTCTGGGAATAGCACCTTCCGCCATGTTGGGAATATGTAATAGCGACTAAAACTAATCACTATTCACTATTCGTTCCGTTGGCGGATGGCTTCGTACATCAGGATGCCGGCGGCGACGGAGACGTTGAGGCTGCCGATCTTGCCGAGGATGGGGATGGCGGCGAGCTCGTCGCAGGCGCGCAGCACTTCGTCGCTGATGCCGTGCTCCTCGTTGCCCATCACGATGGCTACGGGCACGGTGTAGTCTATCTTAGTGTAATTGACGGATGCCTTCTCGGTGGCGCCCACTATCTTGACGCCACTCTCCTTAAGCATACGGACGGCCGTCAGCATATCGCGCTCGCGGCATACCGGCACATACAGCAATCCTCCCGCCGAGGTCTTCATGGCGTCGGGCGTAACCGATGCGGAGTTGCGCTCCGGAATCACGATGCCGTCAAAGGCGGCGCAGTTGGCCGTGCGTCCTATGGCGCCGAAGTTGCGGATGTCGGTCACGCCGTCCAGACACATCAGCAACGGCGTCTTCCCATCCTCGTACAGGGCCGGAAGCAGATTCTCCAGCTTATGATAACGCACCGCCGCCATAATCGCGATGACGCCCTGATGATTCTTCATCGTGATGCGGTTCAGCTTCTCCATCGGTACCCGCTGCACGGGGATGCCGTACAGCCGCGCCTTCTCCATTATCTCGCGGGCTATGTCGCCCCCCATTTCCTTACGCAGCAATATCTTGTCGATGCTCTTGCCGCTCTCCACAGCCTCAAGCACCGCACGCGTTCCAAATATATAATCGCCTTTTTCCATAATTATTCCTTATTTCTACCGTCTGTCTCTTTTACCGCGCCGCGAGCGGAAGCTTGCGGGTCGTAGCCGTCACCTTGACGCGCTAAGCAGCGCGCGGGCATTCTCCCGGGCCGCCTCGGTTACCTCGCTGCCTGATATCATGCCGGCTATCTCGCTTATGCGGGCTTCGTAATTCAGTTTCTCCACATGCGTCACGGTGCGGTCGCCCTCGTCGCGCTTATAGACCTTGAAATGCTCCACACCCTGCGCGGCCACCTGAGGCAGATGGGTTATGGCCATCACCTGTATGTCGTCGCCCATGCGGCGCATCATCAGGCCCATCTGCTCGGCTATCTCCCCCGATACGCCGGTGTCCACCTCGTCGAACACGATGGTGGGCATGTTCATACGGCGCGCCACCACGGCCTTCAGCGACAGCATGAGCCGCGACATCTCGCCGCCCGAGGCTGTGTCGCCCACCGGCTGCAGCGTGGCGTTGCGATTGAACGCGCACAGGAACTCTACCCTGTCGCCCCCCGTAGAGGTCAGTTTGGCCGGCGATACGCGCACCTCGAACTTCAGGTTTGGCAGTCCCAACGTCCGGGCCGCCGCATATATCTCGTCGCCCAGCAACCGGGCACCCTCCTGACGCATCTGTGTCAGCATCCCCGCCTTCTCCTTCAGCACGCGAGCCATCTCGCGGGCCTGACGCTCCAGTTCCGGCAGTTCTCCGCCATCGCCCGTAAGTTCGCCCAGCTCCTGCTTCAGTTTTATGTGTAAGTCTGCCAACTCGTCGGCATCTTTCACCTTGAAATGCTTAACGGCGGCATAGTATGCCTGCATTCGCGACGACAAGCGCTCAAGAGCCGCCGGATTGGTGTCGAGACCGGAATACATATCGTCGATGGCATCGGCTATGTCGCGTATCTCCGTCTCCATCACCTCCATGCGCGCCGGTATGTCCTGGTCCTCCACATCACGTCCGAACAGCGAGAAATCTATCTTGTCCACTATTCCCCGGGCCTCGGCCACATCGCCGAGCATACCCCGGTCGCCGCTGCCGAACAGTGCCGCCAGCGACGCCAGACGCTGCTTTATCTCGTCGGCGTCCGACAGCACTTCGTATCTCTTTTCTATCTCGGTCAGTTCTCCCTTCTTAGGCTTCAACGCATCGAGCTGACCGCACTGAAAGCGCAGGAATTCCTCGTTCTCGCGGTTCTTGGCATTGCGTTCCTTCACGCGGTCTATGTCGCGGCGCAACGCGGCGAACCGCCGGAAATCGCGCCGGTAATCTTCCAACTGCGCGAGCGCACCGGAAAACACATCTACCACATGCAGCTGCTCGGCCTCGTCGCTGAGTCCGGCGTTGGCGTGCTGGGAATGGATATAAACCAATTTCGGTCCAATGGCCGCAAGGGTGGCGAGCGTCACCGGAGTGTCGTTGATGTATATCTTGCTGCGCCCCTCGGCGGCTATCTCGCGGCGGATGGTCACTTCATTACGCGTGCCGGTTCCGGCCGCATCGTCATATTCCACCCACTCGATGCCACGCTCCTCGAACAGTTGCCGCATTTCGGGATCCACATCCTCGAACGTGGCCTCGATGCGGCTTTTGCCGCCGGCCACCACACGCGAGTCGGCGCGGCCTCCGGTCAGCAGCGACAGCGCGCCGAGCATGATGCTTTTGCCCGAACCCGTCTCGCCCGTTATCACGGTCATGCCGGGGCCGAACTCAACGTCCACACCCTCTATCAGTGCGTAATTCCTTATTCCAAGCCTCCTGAGCATCGTTCGTTTATTTTATCGCTGTTCCTCGGGATTCTTTATCTTGTTCAGCCGCTCCGACTCCGTGGGATAGATGGGCTGAAGCATGTCGTAAACCTTCTGCCGCTCCGTTTCGGGTGCTTTGCTGTACACATTCACCAGCTCGTCCAGTTTCGAATCGCGGAAAATACTTAGCGCCACCGACATCGGGGCAACATCGTACACTTTCTTGATTTCATCCAGAGATTCGGTGATGGCTGCGCGTCCCTTGTCGGGGCTGGTCACCATCTCGTCGAGTCCCTTGCGGTGATACTGATACAGCAGATTGCGTATGCCGGCGGTATTGGTGTCGGTGTACGAGTTAAGCACAGCCGCGCGGTTGCGCGTATCGTCAAATGTGCGCCATCCCACTTCGCCGCTCGACTGCTGGTATTGCACTATCTGCTGCGCTCGGTCGTAGAACCGCTGGCCGCCGTTGGGCGAAAACGAGTCGAAATCCAGTGCCAGAAGCAGGTAGGCGTAATAGTCCAGTATCGCCGTCAGGTTGTTTTCCGGTTGCTGCGTGTTGTAGGTCAGCGGGTCGCCCTCGCGGTAATTGAACTCAATCTTATTGTCCTTGAAATTAAAGAGTGTGGTGGTATACGTGGCGTTATACACAGGACGGATAAGCTGCACCTGCAGGTCGCCCTTCATGCGGTCGCCGTCATATT
The DNA here is from genome assembly GCA_002361235.1 of Porphyromonadaceae bacterium UBA3318. Lineage (GTDB taxonomy): Bacteria > Bacteroidota > Bacteroidia > Bacteroidales > Muribaculaceae > Lepagella. The sequence continues at coordinate 17,196 of DESI01000051.1, forward strand.
CGGAGATGGTGAAGAACAGACGGCACTCCAGTTTCTCGGTCGGCGAGAAAGTGGCGTCGCTGAACTTGGTCTCGTTCATGTAGGAATTGAGCGTCTCCTTCAGATTGTCGAACACCGACTTGTTGGTGCCCTCTATCTTCTGGGTGTTCACCTCCACCGTGGCGCGAAATTCCTGAGCATCAGCACCTGACACAGTCGCCAACGCCGCCATAGCCGTCAATATGTACCGTATACCGTTTCTTATCATTTCATTGCTTTCTCAATGGCGTCGACTATGTCGGCCGCTACCTCGCGCTTGCTTTTCAGCGGAAAAGCCTGCTCCCCGTCCTCGCTCACGATGGTGACGCGGTTGGTGTCGGTGCGGAAGCCGGCGCCCTTGTCTTTCAGAGAATTCAAAACGACAAAATCCAGATTCTTATTGTGGAGCTTCTTGTGCGCGGCATCGTGTCCGTCGTCGGTCTCAAGTGCGAAACCCACCGTGACCTGACCCCGGCGCTTCATGTCGCCGCATCTGGCGGCTATGTCGGGGTTGCGCACCAGTTCGATGGTCTGTGTGGCCACACCCTCGCGCTTAATCTTCTGATCCTTGCGCTCGGCGGGGCGGTAATCGGCCACGGCTGCCGAGAACACCGCAATATCGCTGCCTGCAAATGCCTGCGTCGTGGCATCGCACATCTCCTCCGCACTCTCCACGTCCACACGGCGGATGCGCGGATGGTCCACGGTCAGCGACACGGGACCGGCCACCAATGTCACCTCGGCGCCTCGGTCAGCCAATTCCCCGGCGATAGCGAAACCCATCTTGCCGCTGGAGAAATTGCCGATGAAACGCACCGGATCCAGCTTCTCGTAAGTCGGTCCGGCAGTCACCACCGCCTTCTTCCCTGCCAGCGACTCGCACCTGGCGAAGTAACGCTCTATGATCGCGAATATCTCCTCCGGCTCGGCCATACGGCCTTTGCCCTGCAGTCCGCTGGCCAAGGCTCCCGTTTCAGCCTCGACAATCATGACGCCGTCGGCGGCAAGCTGCCGCAGGTTGCGCTGCGTGGTGGGATGACGGTACATGTCCAGGTCCATTGCCGGAGCTATCATCACCGGTTCGCGGGCGGACAGATAGGTGGTGACCAGCATGTTGTCGGCCACACCGTGCGCCATCTTGGCCATGGTGGAGGCCGTGGCCGGGGCTATGACCATCAGGTCGGCCCACAGTCCGAGGTCCACGTGCGAGTGCCATTCGCCGGTATTGGCTGTAAAGAACTCGCTCACCACCGGCCGCTGGCTGAGCGATGACAGAGTGACCGGCGTTATGAATTCCTTGCCTGCGGGCGTCATCACCACCTGCACCTCGGCGCCGGCCTTGGTGAGCAGGCGCAGCAGCGTCACGCTCTTGTACGCGGCGATGCCGCCGCATATTCCCAGCACTATGTGTTTTCCCTTCAGCATCTGTATCTTATTTCTTATGCTGACGGCTTTCGGCATACAGACGCGTCACCACGTCCTTGGTATTCTTGGGGAAATCGCCCTGCACCATCCAGGCATAGAACGAGGGCTCGCGGCGGAACACGTCTATAACATTCGAGCCCTTGTGCTTGCCGAAGTTGAACACTGGCTCGTCGTTGTCGTTCAGTACGATGCGGCCTGCCAGATCCAGGCTCCGGCCTCCGCGCGAGAACTCGGCCAGGGCCTTGACGTCGTTCTTCAGTTCGGGATAACGGTCCAGCTGGCTTTTCAGCACCTCGTAGGTGGCCACGGTGTCGGCCTCGGCCGAATGCGCCCCCTCCAGCTCCTTGCCGCAGTAGAAGCGGTAGGCGGCCACAAGCGTGCGCTGTTCCATCTTGTGGAAGATGTTCTGAACGTCGATGAACTGGCGTCCCTCCAGGTCGAAGGAAAGTCCCACACGGTTGAATTCCTCTATCAGCAGAGGCACGTCGAACTTGTTGCTGTTGTATCCGGCAATGTCGCTGTCCTCGAATATCTGGCTCAGGGCCTTGGCCACCTGGCGGAACGTGGGTGCATCCTTCACGTCCTCGTCGGTGATGTGGTGCACGGCGGTGCTGGCCGGCGGTATCGGCATTTCGGGATTGATACGGCGCGATTTGGTCTCCTCATGCCCGTCGGGATACACCTTGACGTAGCTGAGTTCCACTATGCGGTCCTTGGTTATGTTCGTACCGGTTGTCTCCAGGTCGAAGAATATCAGCGGCCTCTCAAGTTTCAGTTCCATTTCACAATGATTTTACTACAGTTCGGATCGGTTGCTTACAGCACCTGCATCGGCATCTGGATTATCACGAGGCTCTCGCCATCTTCCTGGGGCAGCGGCTCGTAGACGCCGGGACGTGCCGGGTCGGACAGCTTAAGCTGCACGGCGTCGCTGCTGAGGTTGCTCAGTATCTGAATCATGAACACGCCGTTGAAACCGATGGTCATGTTGTTGCCGTCGTAGTCGCAGTTCACGTGTTCCTCGGCGCTCTGGCCGTAGTCCACGTCCTGGGCCTTGATCACCACCTGGTTCTGTTCCAGCGACAGCACCACAAGGTTTGATGCCTTGGAGGCGAACAGCGTGACGCGGCGCAGCGACGACAGAAGCGACGCACGGTCGAAGGTCAGCGCGAAGGGCTGGTCCTGCGGGATGACGCGGGCATAGTTGGGATATGTGCCGTTGATGAACATCGACGTCAGCGTGTAGTCGCCGAACTCGATGACGCATCCCTTGGAGTCGAACGTGACACGCACCTCGGCTATGTCTTTCGACACGAGGCTGTTCAGTATGTTTGCGGCCTTCGGAGCCATGACGAACGACGATTCAAGCCCCGGAGCCTTCTCGGTGTTGACATATTTCACCAGCTTGTGCGTATCGGAGCTGACGAACGTGATGTCGCCGGGATGGATGTCCCAGTAGATACCCATCATGACGGGGCGCACGGTGTCGGTGCTGGCTGCGAACAGAGTGTTGGCGATACCCTTCATCACCATCGAGGCCGGCAAAGACAGCGACATCGCGTTGCCGTCAAGGGCGCGCGGCGTGGGATAGTCCTCGCCCGGAACGCCCATGAATTCGAAGAAACCGTTCTGGAACTGCAGCTTCACCTGCATGTCGTCGCGCACGGTGAGTGTCACGGGCTGGTTGTTCACCTCCTTGGTGACTTCCAGCAGCTTGCGTGCCGGGATGGCCACGACGCCGTCGCCGTCGCATTCCGTCACAGTCATGCGGGCCACCAGGGAATTCTCCTGGTCCGAACCCATGATGCTGAGCACGTCGCCTTCTATCCGCAACAGAAAGTTATCGAGGATGTTCAATGAATTCTTGGCGTTCACCACCTTGCTCACTGCCTGCAGCTGCTGCTGGAACGCCTTGCCGTCTACTGTAAACTTCATATATCTTGTTGTTCTTATTTTTCGATAACACAAAATGCCACCCCGCGATGCAGGATTGCTTCAACTTGCAAATATAATCATTTTTTCGCTTATTCGCAATTCCGTATTTCATTTCATCCTGTTTCATCCTGTTTTGCCGATATATTTATCTTTAAAGAATACGTGTCGTATCTTTCCTCTATAAAGTAAGAGGTATTACATTTATATCATCCCTGTTGATTGTCAAGAAAGAACATCCTGAAACGGTCAAAAGCATTTTTGTCTCGGTTTAAGTCATAAACAGTTGTAACTTCGTAAGCATAATAAAAAAACATTTTTACTAAATCAGATAATTAACTCACTTTGTCTCACGTTCATATAATATATAAACATCTCAAAAAGCTGAAAGATATGGGCACTGACTATCACGTTGGCTGGTCTAAGACCTCGGTGGCGATAACGCTGGCTGTATTTGCTGTCGTTATCGGAATAATAGTGGGACTATTGATTGAGGGAACTCCGATTGTATCCATCGGGTTTCTGATTATCGGTCTGGTGCTGATCTGTCTGCTATATGTGGCCTCATACGCTCCGGTACGGATTGAACTGTCCGGCAATGCGCTGACCATCCATCGGATTTTGGGATCAACCCGTATCCCGATCGATAGTATTTCCCGTTGTGAAAGGTATTATCCTGCCTTTCTGATGAAGAAATCAAGAACTAAATGGTTATGTCCTGGATCTTCAGAAATTTGACGCCCTATTAAAAGCGGCTGAAAAAGAAGGATCTATCATTGTAGAAGAAACAGTTCTGAATGGAATAACAGATAAATCATTTGAGATATGAAAACGACTGCCCAACTATTCAATGAATGTCTTGACACCGTATCAAACGATGTCAGGATGGAACTTGATATGTCGTTTGCCATTGCTGATAAGATTGATGCAATTCTTCATGAAAAGAATATCAGTCAAAAACAGTTGGCAAAAAAAATGGGCAAAACCGAAGCTGAAGTTTCTCGATGGCTTGGAGGCACACACAATTTTACCATACGGACTATCGCAAAGATCTCAGACGCTCTCGGTGTCAAACTTCTTACAATTTAAGGTCTCTTTCTTATGAAGCGTAATAATACAACAGCCGGTAACAGCGGGACTGCATTTCGTTACGGGATGCTCGTGCCGTTAGCTTTGATGATAGCGTCGGTCATTTCCTGCTCCTTCTCCTATTCGACGGCTAAACAAAATATCGCGGAGGACCTCAACGATGCGATGCTTGCGTTGGCCAACGAAAACAGTGAACTGTGGACACGCCCGGACACAATCGCGGCCATTCGCCAGATGTACGCCACTACCCATAAACCGTTGATATATCAGGCTTCGGACGTCAATTTCAAGAATCCGAATCTGAAAGAATACGCCTATTTCACACTCGCATTGGTCGACAATAAGAACGCGGCGCCCAAAATCCGGGGAAACAAAATAGCATCCGATTCCATCATGCTTGTTTCGCTGCCGGCTGCCGATGGACTTGCCATACAGGTCCAGGGATTTGCCGACTGCTCCATGGCATCCGTTTTCATCGCTTCTGACCAGACATTGCCGGGCATCCTGTTCGCACTTTCCATCCTCTCGATGGCGGGTATGATTGTCTGGAAAATAAAGACTTCACAAATTTCCGAAACGGCGGTTATCGCCCTGCCGGCGTCTCCGTCGCTCGACGGCATCAGGCTCACCCCAATGCAACGACAGTTGGCCCGGATGCTTCTTGACGCGCCGGACATGAGAGTGGATAAACAGACATTGTGCCGGACCCTCTGGGGCAACAAGAGCAATGCCGAGGAATCGCTCTACACGCTGGTGAGACGCACCAAAGCGGCACTCGCCAATGCCGGTATGGAAATAGTATGCAACCGTGGCGACTCATACGAACTTCGCATAAATAACTGATACTCTGCGTTGTCAGAATTTGTCAGATAAAAGTCAGACAAATTTTGGGGGCTGATTGAGGCGTTTTCATTTGCTTTGCAGAAAAATTCGCAGAGCATGAAAGCAAAAATTCTAATTCCGACGCTGACCGCTTTTCTTGTTGTCGGGAACGGTCATGCACAGAATCAGGAAGCGACGGACAGCCTTACCCGCGAGCTTCAGGAAGTAATCGTCACTGTCAGACAGCCGGCTACGAAATTAATCGGCTCCACACTTGTCTCGACCATCCCCGGCACCAACCTTGCCGACCTCGGCACTGCACTCGATGTGCTCGCGCAGTTACCGATGCTTAAGGTGACTGACAATTCAGTAAGCGTCATAGGCAAGAGTAATATCGAGATTTTCATCGACGGGCGACCGATGCGCGACGAACTGGAGCTCCGGCAGCTGCTATCCACCAACTTAAAGAAAGTGGAACTGCTCATGGCGCCGGGAGCCGCATACGAAAGCACCACGGGAGCTGTGCTTAAAATCACGACACGGCGTAATTTCGTGAAGGGGCTGTCGCTTACCGACCAGTTTCTGATTGAACGCCGCCGCAAATGGTCGGTTCTGGATTACCTTAATCTCAGCTACCGTGTCGGAGACTGGGAGATTTTCGTAAACGGCACCGTAAACCACAATAATTCGGTAGCCAAAGGCTCAACCACCAATACTCTCGTTTATGACGGGAAGGAAACGATAGTCGGGAGCACCCAGCACAACAGCTACCCCACCACAACCGGAGTAATCAAGGGAGGCTTCAACTATTCGCATGGCCCGCAATCCTTCGGAGCATACTACCGTTACAATCCGGAACATGGCGACTTCAACAACACAGGCAGCGAATGGCTCGACCACAACCGGGCCATCAGCAGCATTATAGACAAACACGTCAGAGCGCACTCTCATCTCGCTTCCCTCTATTATGAAAACACTTTTGCCGGAAAATACCGTCTTCACTTTGACGGCGATTTCCGCCGGTCAGATGAGAGCAATTCCGTAGCCACTACCTATCCCGCATCGTCTAATCCGGCTGTAAACTCTACCGATGACAGGACTTCTACCCTTTGGGCAGGAAAGTTATATCTGAATTTTCCTCTCGGAAAAGGTGATTTTACCGTCGGAACGCAGGACAGTTATACCCATACTTCGCTCGATTACCGTATGCTGAACAATGCTGTCAGCGAATATATCCCCTCGTCGCTGACTGACGCTCGGCAGACATCAGCTGCCCTGTTCGCATCCTGGTCGCGTATGTTCGGCAAGTTTTCCCTTTCGGCCGGTGCGAGATACGAGTATGTGGATTATGACTTCAAGGTCAACGGCATACGGGACGAAGATGTAAGCCGGCGCGACCATCTGCTTACGCCCGACGTATCACTTGGCTATTCGTTCAACGATAAATCGCAGATAAGCCTCAGTTATAAAATGGCGACGGTAAAGCCGCCGTATTCACAGCTTACCGGTTCGCTCAGTTATACGGGGCTGCACCAGATTGAGGGAGGCAATCCGGCATTGCATGACGAAAGGATGCACGACATCCGGCTGTTCGGCCTGTGGCGCGGTTTCATGCTCCAGGCAGATTACACCCGGGCTCTTGATACATACGCCTATGTAAAGCAGGTATATCCGGCTCCCGACCTTCAGCTGATCATGCATCCGGTCAATATCGATGTCTCGGCGCTCAGTCTCTATCTGGTATGGAATCAGCCTGTGCGCCGATGGACCCCGAACGTCACGGTCGGTATGTACCGCCAATGGCTGAAACTTGACAATACCCGATACGACAAGCCGATATTCTCATACTTTTTCGACAATACTTTCTCGCTGCCTCACGGATGGATGATTACGGCCAACATCAGCGGCAGTTCGCAGGGCGACATGCACACCAACCGTTTCGGCGCCTCATGGTTCACTATGGATGCCTCGGTCGGGAAGACGTTCCTTAACAAATCGCTGACCGTCAAGCTGGCTGCCACCGACATATTCAACACGGCAAACAACGACTGGACCATGAACACCTACGGCGTGTTAGTCGACAAACGCCAAAGCTACGACCGCCGGGGACTTTCCCTGAACATCATCTACAACTTCCAGCCCCGCAAGAGCGGCTACAAAGGCACATCCGCCGCCGAAGCAGAAATGAAACGACTATGAACGCCGGCGCATCGGGTAGTAAGGCAGACTTTACGAATTTACTTAATCTTATATAACGACTCTTTCATTTAAAATCTGTCCAACCTGTGCCTCTCATAGAACATTCTGTTTCTCATTACATCTGACGTGTTGCCTCGGAGAGGCTGTTTCTCATTAACCCCACGATGACTGGAGGGAGCGTAGATTCCGACAGACTTCGTGGGGTCAGATGCCTGCAACACAGCTTGGTCGGAGATCATGTCGCTCGCCTTGGTAAGCTGTAATATTGAGAAGTGCAGAGACATGGTCTCCGACCAAGCGTTGTCGCACCGACTGTGGTCCCCACGAAGGCCGATGCCAGCTGTCGCTGTCTCCGTTCATCATGGGGTTAATGAGAAACAGCCTCTCCGAGGCAACACGTCAGATGTAATGATAGAACAGCATGTTCGGAGAGAGAAATTTCTCGCTAAGTCCATATAGATTTTAAATGACGACACATGAAACAGGGCAAGTTGTCGCAATTGTTCCGCTTGGAAGCAATTACACGAATGCTCATTATATAACGACAGACGACAATTGGTTCTGGCAATCGCCCTCAAAGTAGTATGATTATATCATCGACTTCCAAATTGGTATTATTGGCAAGCTTTTGATTAGGTGTATATTGTCGATTCAAATTATTGATTAACTTTTTATCCGGGGACAGGCATACACACGTTATAGAAGGTATGGACAGAAAGACTCTCGAATTCGTAACATATTCTTTGAACTGCCAATCTTAACCGTCATATAACCTTATAATCCTCCTTTCAACGGTTTTCGATGCGGGCGACGGGGCGCGAGGCCTCGATGATGTCGGTGCCGGCGGGACGCTGGTAGATGGCGAGGCCGAATTCGCGGATTACGGCGTAGACGTGGTCGAAGATGTCGGACTGCACGCGTTCAAAGGCTTTCCATTCCGTGGTGCGCAGGAAGAAATAGAGCTGCACCGGCAGTCCGGCCTGCGTCGGCTCCATCTGACGCACCATCAGCAGCATGTCCTCGTTCACATCGGGATGCGCGGCAAGCCAGCGCTCCAGATAGTTGCGGAACAGCGACAGGTTCACCGTCTCGGCCGCGCGCATGTCGGAGACCCCCTCCAGACGCCCGGCAGCCCGCAGACGGTCTATCCGCTCCTCGGTGCAGAAGCCTACGGTGTTGATGTCGATATAGATGGAGCGGTCCACACGGCGACCTCCCGACTGACGCATGGGCTCATAGTTGCTGAACGAATCGGATACCAGCACATACGGCGGAATGGTGGTTACGGAATTGTCCCAATTGCGTATCTTGACGGTAGTCAGCGACACGTCGAGTACCTCGCCGTTGACGTCATGGCGCGGCATTACTATCCAGTCGCCGCGATGCAGCATCTTGTTGGCCGTGAGCTGCACTGAGGCCACCAGGCCGAGTATCGTATCCTTGAACACCAGCATCAGCACCGCCGCCGAGGCGCCGAGAGCCGTCAGAATCACCATCGGCTGTTTGCCCAGCAGGATGCTGACAGTGATGATGATGCCGGCGGCTATCACCACCAGCTTCAGCATCTGGAATATACCCTTCACTGCGTACGGGCGGAACCGTTTCCGCTTGCTGAAGGTCTGATAGACGTTGCCGAGGAATATGTTCAGTATCCTGACGATTACCCACAGAATGTATAGCGACGTGAGGTCGCTGACCCACTGCACCTCATCCTGTTCCTTGGCCGAGAACAGAGCCGGCAGCAGCCAGTTCACCAACAGCGCCGGCGCCAGCTGCGACACGCCGCTCATGAAATGGCGGTCTATCAGGTCATCGTCCCATTTTGTGGGGCTTTTCTCAATCATCCATTCCGCCATGTAAAGCAGCCCTTTGCAAATATAATATGACAATGCCGCTGCCACGGCTATACCCAACAGGATTATCACCATCGTGACCAGATGCGAATACTCGCCGCAGTCTATGTGCTGCATCAAAAAAATCTTTATCTCCCGAAACATCATGATGTCCTATTAATTTGAACCGTAATGAGTAAATAGCTAAAACTCGGTCTTAAGAAACTCCCGTAGTCTGATATGCTTTATGCCGGGATACTCGCTGAAGCCTCCGGCCACAGGATCCATCGACACGACGTATTTGGGATAATTATCCTTTATCGACGCAAGATTGCCGAACTCCCGCTTTACAGTGTCATCTGAAGCAAGCAGATATGCGACCTGCACGTATATCCGTTTATCCATTTTGGCGGCGACAAAGTCTATCTCTCCGGCCCTGAGATTCCCTACCGTCACTTTGAATCCCTGACGGCGCAGATGGTTCCACACCACATTCTCCATGACTTTCTCGATACTGCCCCTCATGTTGAAATCACAAAGGTAATTCCGGATACCATGATCGGAAAAATAGTGTTTGTTGTTAGTCTCAAGAAGGACCTTGCCATGTATGTCGTAACGAGCCACAGGAATAGCCAGAAAAGCATCCTGTAAATATTTCAGATAATTGGAGACAGTCTCGCCGCTGATTTTCTCCCCCTTGGATGTCATGTATCTTACGACATTGGTAATCGATATCGGTTTGCCGGTGTTATCGGCCACAAACCGTAATACATTTTCCAGTTGCGCCACATTACGCACATTCTCCCGTCTTACTATGTCCTTTACAAGAATCGTATTATATACGCCCTCGAGATAATCGGTTATCTGAGACTGTTCTTCCGGCTTAAAGGTCAGCAGACCCGGCAGGCCGCCCATTGTGAGATAATGCATCAAGGCCTCGTCGCTGTCCTCCATATTGTGGAACCGCAGAAATTCAAGATATGACAAGTTATAGACTTTAATTTCTATATACCTGCCGGCAAGATGTGTCCCCAGCTCGCTCGAAAAGACGTACGCATTGCTTCCGGTGGCTATGACCTGACAGCGGTTCTCGGCATGAAGACTGCGCAATGCGCTTTCGTAATTCTCCACATCCTGCACCTCATCGATAAGAAGATAATTCTCGTTGCCTTCGGGCAGTCTGGCTGCCGCGTAGTCATACAGCTGTTCGGCCGTCACGATATCGCGGAACGCCTGAAACTCCTTGTTAATATATACTACATTAGCTTCCGGGCGATTCCGCTGAAGCCAGTCAAGGAATAATTCAAGCACTTTGCTTTTTCCGACACGACGCTGACCAACAAGTATCAACATCATGCCACGGTTTATCAGACCGGCAATTTTCTCTATGTATTGAGGACGCGGAATCAGTTCCATAATCATTATTTTTTCTGCAAAGATAACAAACTATAACCGTGAAAGCAAACAAAAACTGTATGATTTACCGGTTATAACCGGAAAAGTTGACAAAATTCGCTTGTTTTTACGGTTATAACCGGAATTTTTCACATGAGCATGATTATATCCCGGAGCCCGTGACAGATGTTCCCCTTGTCTGTCCGGTGGAAATCGGGAATAGTCGCAGATTTGTCCGCTATAAAATAACATTCTTGCTGATACCACATAGGAATCTTAAATGAAAAAACCGTGGCAATATGTTATATAACATGTCAATAAAGTTGCAATGTGACATTTATTTTTATAACTTTGCATCATACGATTCACATTACAAACCATTGAAACACTCTTAACCTAAATTAATATGTCATGAAACCGCTAAGATTAATTTTGTCAGTCATGACCTTGGCCATTATCGTCACGTCATGCGAAAAAAATTCCGGAATTGCCGGCACACGATCGGGAGAATCGGATACCATGTCTAAACTAAATTGGCAGTATCAGTCATTGTGCAACAGAAAAGTCATATCGGCATTAAGCATAGCTCGGTATGGAGATCCTTTGCGTGCACCAAACAGGATATTAAGCGATGATGAAATATATGGATTGACGGAAACTGATGTCCAATATATCATGTCCCTGGATACAACCCAGCTTAAGGATCTGCGTAATGAAATTATGGACCGATGGGACATAGGATCCATAAAAGAAGCAGAGGAAATACTTGACCACACGTATGAGGAGCTTACAAAAGATTTTGATGCTGATCAACTGGCTAATTTCAACAGCTTCCTTGGTGATTATCTGGACATGCCGACAGGTATGGAATCGTTTGGGACTATTAATGCCCACATCTATTCGGTTAGCGATTTCGGGAAATGGAATCCTTATGTTTTTGCAGCCGCAGGAATAGACATCTTTGCCCGCGGATTGTACGAGGCTATCCAGGATACGAGATCTGCCCAGTATTGCAGATATATTTTAAATAGAAGACTGGCCATTACCGCGCTGAGTACGTTTGCAGGAGCTTTATTACCGGGCTACGGATGGGTTGTTGTTGCAACCGCAGTTATTGATGTCATTGACGCTAGCAATCGATATATATTATGTCGCAGGACAAGAGGGAATCAGGACTTTTCGGAGTAAAGCAGCTTGACAAGCGTACGGAAAAGCGGTTGCGCTGGCTACTCGTTCCATGTGCCATATCCGCCGCCATAAACCTCATAGTCTGTGGTTACGATGCTGAAACCTCAACCATAATAATGTGGAACTTCATCATGAGGGTGACATTGGCAATAGCGTTTTTGGGTTATGCCATAGCAGCTGCGTGTCAGAAATGTTGGATACTCTTTGTATTCTTTATAATTTATGCCTTCTCTATTTTCTTTGGCGTAAGTCAATACATCGTAGACTCTTTCATGAATGATTTTAGTGATTTTTAGGCGGGTAAAAGTTGCGGGATTTGGTTATGTCGGAAAAAAGTATTAATTTTGCACCGCAAAAATCACAAACATTCATAAACAACACAATGAATCATTACGAGACCGTTTTCATTTTAACTCCCGTTTTGTCTGATGAGCAGATGAAGGAAGCGGTAGAGAAATTCAAGGACGTTCTGAAAGAGAACGACGCGAAGCTGGTCAACGAGGAACTGTGGGGACTGCGCAAGCTGGCCTATCCGATCCAGAAGAAGTCCACAGGTTTCTACGTTCTGTTCGAGTTTGAGGCCGAGCCTACAATCGTAAAGCGTCTGGAGACCGCTTACCGCCGCGACGAGCGCGTGATCCGTTTCCTCACCTTCCGCCTCGACAAGTACGCAGTGGAGTACGCCGAGAAGCGTCGTAACAAGAAAGCAGCAACCGCAGCAGAGAAACCCGCCGAGGCACCCGCCGAGGCCACAGAACAGAAGGAGGCTTAATCATGGCAGCAAACAACGAGATTCGTTACCTCACTCCCCTTTCGGTAGACGTCAAGAAGAAAAAATACTGCCGCTTCAAGCGCAGCGGTATCAAGTATATCGACTACAAGGATCCCGAGTTCCTGAAGAAGTTCCTGAACGAGCAGGGCAAACTGCTACCCCGCCGCATCACCGGAACCTCGCTGAAGTTCCAGCGCCGTGTGGCTCAGGCCGTGAAGCGTGCCCGCCACCTCGCCCTGCTTCCCTACGTAACCGACCTGATGAAATAATCATTGTATAACCGTTAAAAGCACCGTAAAGATGAAAGTAATTTTGAAGCAGAACATCCCGAGCTTAGGTTATAAGGATGATATCGTAGAGGTAAAGGACGGCTACGGCCGCAACTACCTGATTCCCCAGGGACTGGCCGTAATCGCATCGAACGCAGCGCTGAAAGTGCTGGCCGAGAACCAGCGTCAGCAGGCCCACAAGATCGCAGCCGTTCTGGCCGAGGCTCAGAACGCAGCCGCCGCTCTTGAAGGCGTTCGCCCCGTCATCACCGCCAAAGCTGCCGCCAACGGCAACATCTATGGCAGCGTAGGTCCCGCTCAGATCGCCGAGGCTCTCCTGAAGCTCGGTCACGAAATCGACCGCAAAATCATCGACCTCGAACCCGCACGCCAGATCGGCGAGCACGTAGCCAAGATTCGCTTCCACAAGGAAGTCACCGCCGAGGTTACATTCGAGATCGTTGCCGAGGAGGAGGACTGATCACCCCGCCGATTACAACAGCAACATAACATAAAATAAGGTGTGTCGCCAACGACACACCTTATTTTTATCCTTTATCTCGATGGCTTATGGCACCGGCACGTAGGTCTTCCTGCCGTTGCGGATATATATGCCTGAGGTGCGGGGCTTGTCCATACGGATGCCCTGCAGGTTGTACCAGCTGTCGTCAACTGCGTCAGGGTCTGCCACAATACCCTCGACGGCACTCGTTCCGAACGAACATAGCTCCTTCAGGGCCTCGGTGGCTTTGCCCGTGGTGGAATCGAACAGCGGAGCGTTGTACCAGCCGCTCAGACTCGTGCCGAAGGCGTTATATTCCATCCACCACCAGAACAGTCCGTCAACCTGACGGTATTTATCAAGTTCTGCGACCAGGTCCCTGACGAACTTGGCCTGACCGGCTTCCGTATATGGCCACGTCGAAGTATTGTCGACCGTAGTGCCCGGCACCTCCCATTTATAGCTGTAACCCGTCTCCACTATCATTATGTTCTTGTCGGGAAACTTCTGTGTCAGTGTATTCAGAGCCTTGTCCAGCACACTGAGGTTGCCGTGGAAGTAGGGATAATAACTGAGTCCTATTATCTCGTACGGCACGTTATACTTGGCCATCTGATTGTAGAAATTCTCCAGCACGTCGGGTTGCTGCACGCGCTCGGTGTGGAGTATTATCTTCGCGTCGGGGCATACGTCGTTGCACGCAAGTATGGCCATCTTCAGCAGTGTGGCGAAACGCTCCCAGTTGGCGTCGCTGCCCATCAGGGCCTTCTTCGGATCGGAAGTCCCGACAGGTCCCCACAGCATACCGTAGCTTATCTCGTTGCCCGGCTGTATGAACGTCGGAGTCACGCCCGCGGCCTTGAGCTGCAGCAACACATCACGCGTGTAGTCGAATATCTTCTGATACAGTTCCTCGTCGCCGAGACCCTGCCAGTCGATGGGCGTCCACTGCTTGGCCGGGTCGGCCCAGGTGTCGCTGTAATGAAAATCGAGCATCAGCGCCATGCCGTTGTCTACTATGCGCTTGCACAGCGGAATGATATATTCCAGGTCCTGACAGGCGTTGGGATCATATTTGGTTGCGGCATTGGCATCGTTCTGATGCAGCTCCTTGTACCTGGCCGGATTGACGAACAGGCGCACGCGCATGGCGTTCATGCCCTGGTCGTGAAGCCACGGCAACAGTTCGGCTATCGGTTTGCCCTCATGGTCCTTGTATTGCGCGCCGGCCTTCTCGTATTCCGGAAGCAGCGATATGTCGCCGCCCACCCAGTGCTGTGCCGCACCGGCCGACATCACGGCCATCACTCCTGACAATAGAGTCGTAATAAGTTTTTTCATGTATATTTGTTTTTTTCGATTCCAAAGTTAATAATTTTTGCACAACACTGCAATTTCTCTTTAAAATTGTCAGAAATAGATCCAGTAATCGCTTACGCCGTGCTGCATGTCGAAATCGGAAAAGACACGCACATGGATGCTCATGTTGGTGTTGGGGTATGGATTGCCGTTCCGGTAGTCGTCGGCGGTGAACGTGCCGTTCGGTCGCCCGAAACCGATGTCGTATACGTATGCGTATCCCGGCTGCCATTCCATATCGCGGTCGGTAAGCGGCACGTAGAGATAGGCGTCGCCTTTGGCCGTCACATATCCGGCGTCGCCGGCTGCAGGCCATACCTGCGTCTCGTTGCCGTCGGCATCCGTCACGGTCATCGCAGCCCGCAGGAACAGGTACTGGCCCGTCGGCGTTTCGTCGGGCGTGTTGGGATGTCGGTCCCACGCGGTCACTTTCTGCGGTATCACATATACTTCCGGCCCTAAGATGCAGCCGGGCGAAAGATTGTTGTCATAATACTTCAGCGGATTGGCCTTGGCTATCTGAATCACGCCGGGATGCGACGATGTCCAGGCATTAGCACCTACGGGATTGCCGTTCTCGGTGCTGATTACGGGAAGGTCGAACGACCCGACCGTGTTGTTCGTACGGAAATAAGCACCGCGCACCCGCATCTTCAGATCGTATTCCAGCGTGCGGTAGTTTATCACTACCTTGGCCAACGCATGTCGGAACCGGAGGTTGATCGGTTTCCCCTCGTATCGCTCGGCGTGGGCGCAGGCAAACAGCATGTCGGCCCCGCCGTTGGCTCCGACGGGGAGTCCGTCGGCACTTTTCTGACCTACGTTGAAATCCACCACTTGTATCGGTTCGTTGCGCTGGCCGGCGAAACGCACGTTGAAGTTTTTATAGCGTATGTCGTCACTAATCCAGCCCGTATCGCCAAGCGCATTGACCAGCACCCACGACGACGGCCAGTTTACCACAGGCGAATACGTCCAGCCGGCTCCCGAACGCTGAACCATCATGCCGTTCATCAATATATTGTCCTGCGTAAAGGCCCAGGCGGCAAAGTCGCTGAACTTAGCCACGTTCGCACCTTCGGGAAGCACCGCATCATATTCTATGGCTGCTTCAGGCATGTCTCCGGGCGCATCGTTGAAGTCCTCGTATTCGTTCACCGTGATGTCGAAGTCGACATAATCCGACACATAATTGTCAATCGACACCGTGTAATTGTATGCGTGTCCCTGCAGCCACCTCTGCGTGGTGCCGTGCGCAAGCGGAATCACGATATCAGCCATACCATTCTGATCCACGGTCTCCGAACCGGAGGGCCATACCTGCGAGCCATCCTTCAATATCCGGCACTTCACGCGCAGCATGACGTCGTCGGCCTCGCCTACTCCCTGCGGTATCATGAAGAAGGCATCATCGTCCACGGTCACCGCCTCGCAGCGCTTCAGGTCGCTCCAGCTTCCGGAACCGACCTCGATGTCTCCGGGCGCCGTGGTCTGCCGCGGAAACATGAACGATCCGCTCTGCAACACATTCTCCAGCGTCACCTTGCCGATGTCGAGAGTCAGGCCGGTGTCCTCCTTGGGAACGACCCGGAAATGCACACGCGACAAAGCGTGCCGGAAGTTGATCTTGACCTGAGGCGTGGAGTCGTCCAGCCCCATGTTGACACCATACAGCAGGTCCACGCTGCCGTCGTTCACGAAGTTCGGGATGTCCGGGCCGGTGCCGTCGGCCGACACCGGGTCACAGTGTATCCGGTCGCGGGACGGAGCGAAACTGTAGAAATTCAGTTTGTCATTCCTGGGCCAGTATTGCGTCGGCGAGTATTGCCACAGTCCGTCCCGGTTCTTGCTCACCTTCACGTCGCTCATATACGCCAGACCTGTGCCCTGGATGAAACCATATACCGTAAAATCAGTCAGCGTTCCGGTGGTGGCCACGGCACGTGCAGACACTCCGGCCTGCGCGTTGGCCGGTACGGAGGCCGTGAACGATATGGCCTGACCGGTCACGGGAATGTCCGGGCCGTTGTCCACGGAACATCCCGTAGCCGGCAGCGTGGCCGCCGTCATCAATATGTATGCTGTCCTTTTCAATATGTGTGCTGTCCTTTTTAATATGTGTGCTGTCCTTTTTAATTCGTCAATTCAATATTTTCGACCGTCCAGTTGTCGATGTCCACGTCCATGCCACCGCCGTCGGGATCAGGCTTTACGTCCGGCAGCGTCAGTCCCGACACCCGTATAGTCAGCATCAGGCTGTCGGCATTGCTGTTCACGATGTCCGACACATCGTATGTGTACACCTGCTTCTGACCGTCGGCCAGCCACACATAAATGCTGAGCGTATGGGGCATCTCCGCGGCCGTCGGACCGAAACAGAACATATTACCGGTGATTATGTCCCCGCTCACCGACATGGCCGACGGCATCGTGACCGGCACGTCCATCCTGCGGTTCGACACTAAGTATTTGCCGGCCGCCAGCCCTGACAGCGACGCGCAGCACGTCACCACCGAGCCGATATTCTCCACATCCTCGACGATGATCGTATAAAGAGGCGTGAACTGCCGGGGTACGAGTCTCACCACCGTTTCATGTACCTGGTCGGTGACGGATTCGGTTGTATCGGCCACAAACACCGGGTCGGGAGCCTGACGCATCGGCTCAGGCTTTACGCGCGGCGGTGCGGCGCCACGGTACTGCGCGGCCACGGTGGCGAGTATCTCGCCCGACATGGTGTAGGCATAAATTGTTTCGGCTGAATCAAAACCCTGCCACACCACGCTGCGCGTGTCGTTGTTGAGCGCGGCCACGCGGCACTGACCCAACGGCGGAGTCACGAAGCCACCCTGCCACGGTGTCTCGAACCGCCAGTAGTCGCCTCCCGTCTCAGGATAGAACAGCGACGTCATCCCCTCGGGCATCGTGAAATCGTGATAACTCAGCCTACTCCAGTCATACTCCACCCTGACCTTACCCTCGCAGGGCTTAAGGTCGTCGAGGATGCCGCACCCGCCTACGAGCGCGACCGCGACTCCAATGATGATTATCCTGAGTATATGGCTAAGTCTGTTCAGATACATTGTGATTCCTTTCCGTTTTCCCGTTCGTTCCCTTCCTCTTTTCATCTTAGAACAACCGAACTCCGCTTACAGTTTGACCCAATTTCAGCTTACCTGCCAAGTGTCCCGAGAACACCTATTTTGCACGAAAATTCCGAAAGTGAGAATTTTTTTGTAACTTTGCGAGGAAATACATTTTCGCGGCACATACATAATAACGATATATGCCAAGGCGAAAACTTGATTATACTCTGTAAGACCCAATATAGAAAAAAACAAATTCAATAATATGAGCCTTAACATAATAGTAATGGCGAAGCAGGTTCCTGACACGAGGAACGTAGGCAAAGACGCCATGAAGGAGGACGGGACCATCAATCGCGCGGCGTTGCCGGCGATTTTCAATCCCGAAGATTTGAATGCCCTGGAGCAGGCCCTGCGCCTGAAGGACAAGTATCCCGGCACCAAGGTCACCATCCTGACCATGGGACCGGCACGCGCCGCCGAAATCATCCGCGAAGGAATGTACCGTGGCGCCGACAACGGCATAGTATTGTCCGACCGCGCTTTCGCCGGTGCCGACACGCTGGCCACCAGCTACGCCCTGGCTACGGCCGTGAAGAAAATAGGCGACTTCGACCTGATACTCGGTGGCCGTCAGGCCATTGACGGCGACACCGCCCAGGTAGGCCCCCAGGTGGCCGAGAAACTGGCTCTGCCGCAGGTTACATACGCCGAGGAGATCATCGACGCCGAGAACGGCCACGCCACTGTGCTGCGCCGCATCGAAAGCGGTGTGGAGACCGTCAAGGTTCCTATGCCCGCCGTAATCACCGTGAACGGTTCGGCCGCCCCCTGCCGCCCCCGCAACGCACGCAACGTGCAGAAGTATAAGTATGCCGCCGTGCCCTCCGAGGCTGCCAGCGACGAACGCCGTCAGAAACTGATGGCCGAGCGCGAATGGCTCAACATCGGCGAATGGAACGCCGCTTCCGTCGACGCCGACCTGAACCAGTGCGGTCTCGCCGGTTCTCCCACAAAAGTAAAGCACATTGAGAATGTAGTATTCACTGCCAAGGATGCCCGCCGCGTCGAGAACACCGATGCGGATATCGAGGTCCTGATGCAGGAACTTATCGCTAATCATACCATCGGATAATATTATGGCATCAGACAAGAACAACCTCATAGTATATTGCGAGTATGAGGACGGTAAAGTGGCCGACGTGAGCCTTGAGCTGCTCACCAAGGGCCGCGCGTTGGCCGACAAGCTGGGCATCAAGCTCGAGGCTGTAGTGGCCGGCGACAATCTGAAAGATATCGAGAATCAGCTGTTCCCCTACGGAGTGGACACTGTATATAAGGTAGAGGACAAGCGTCTGTATCCCTACACGTCGCTGCCCCACGCCTCCATACTGATCAACCTGTTCAAGGAGAAGGAGCCGCGCATCGCCTTCATGGGCGCCACGTCCATAGGCCGCGACCTGGGTCCCCGCGTGTCGAGCGCGCTGCATTCGGGTCTGACCGCCGACTGCACCCAGCTTGAAATCGGCGACCACACCGACGCCCGTACCGGCACGGAGTATAAGGACCTGCTGCTGCAGATCCGTCCGGCATTCGGCGGCAACATCGTGGCCACCATCGTCAACCCCGACCACCGTCCCCAGATGGCTACCGTGCGCGAGGGAGTGATGAAGAAGGAGATCAAGGATCCGGCATACAAGGGCGAGGTCGTTGACCTGAACGTGGCCGACTACACCGCTCCCGAGGACTTCGTGGTGGAGGTTATCGACCGCCAGGTGCAGAAGTCCAAGAGCAACCTGAAGAACGCTCCCATCGTCGTTGCCGGAGGTTACGGCGTAGGCTCCAAGGAGAACTTCGAGCTGCTGCGCGAGCTGGCCGACGTGCTCGGCGGCGAAGTGGGCGCAAGCCGCGCCGCTGTCGACGCAGGCTGGATTGACCATGACGCTCAGATAGGCCAGACCGGTCTGACCGTCCGTCCCAAGCTCTACATCGCGTGCGGTATCTCCGGCCAGATCCAGCACATTGCCGGTATGCAGGAGAGCTCCATCATCATCTCGGTCAACAACGACCCCGACGCCCCCATCAACACCATCGCCGACTATGTGATCACAGGCGACATCGAGGACGTCGTTCCAAAACTCATCAAATACTACAAAAAGAACACCAAGTAAGCAATGGCTAATTTCTATACAGACAATCCGGAACTGAAGCACTATCTTACCCATCCGATGATGGAGAAGATCGTGGAGCTGAAAGAGCGCGGCTATGCCGATGCCGGCAAGTATGACTACGCGCCCCTTGACTATGCCGACGCACTCGACAGCTACGACAAGGTACTGGAGATAGTAGGCGAGATCTGCGCCGAGACCATTTCACAGAACGCCGAGGGCGTGGACCACGAGGGACCGCGTGTGGAGAACGGCCATGTCATCTACGCCTCGGGCACACAGGCCAACCTGGAGGCCTGCCGCAAGGCCGGCCTGATGGGCATGGCTATGCCCCGCCGTCTGGGCGGACTCAACTTCCCCATCACTCCCTACATCATGGCCGCCGACATCGTGAGCCGCGCCGATGCGGGCTTCGAGAACCTGTGGGGTCTGCAGGACTGCGCCGAGACAATCTATGAGTTTGCCGACGAGGAGCAGAAGCAGAAATACATCCCCCGCGTATGCGCCGGTGAGACCATGTCGATGGACCTGACCGAGCCGGACGCCGGTTCCGACCTGCAGAGCGTCATGCTCAAGGCCACCGAGAAGGAGGACGGCACATGGGTGCTGAACGGCGTGAAGCGTTTCATCACCAACGGCGACAGCGACATCCACCTGGTGCTGGCACGTTCCGAGGAAGGCTCGCACGACGGCCGCGGCCTGTCTATGTTCATCTACGACAAGCGTAACGGCGGCGTCACCGTACGCCGCATCGAGAACAAGATGGGTATCAAGGGCAGCCCCACATGCGAACTGGTGTTCCGCAACGCACCCGCCGAGCTGGTGGGCAGCCGCCGCATGGGTCTGATCAAGTACGTGATGGCGCTGATGAACGGCGCACGCCTCGGCATCGCCGCACAGAGCGTGGGCCTCAGCGAGATCTCCTACCGCGAGGCTCTGCAGTATGCCAAGGAGCGCAAGCAGTTCGGCAAAGCCATCATCGAGTTCCCCGCCGTATGCGAGATACTGAGCAACATGAAGGCCAAGCTCGACGCATCGCGCGCCCTGCTCTACGCCTGCTCGCGTTTCGTGGACATCTACAAGGCTTACGACGACATCGCCAAGGAGCGCAAGCTCACCGTCGACGAGAAGAAGGAGGCCAAGGCATTCAGCCGTCTGGCCGATGCCTTCACTCCGCTGGCCAAGGGCATGAGCTCCGAGTTCTGCAACCAGAACGCCTACGACTGCATCCAGATCCACGGCGGTTCCGGTTTCATGAAGGACTATGCCTGCGAGCGCGTTTACCGCGACGCCCGCATCACAAGCATATACGAGGGAACGACCCAGCTGCAGGTTGTGGCAGCCATCCGCCACGTCACCACCGGCACATACCTGAACTGGATCAACTCCGAGCTTGAGAAGGAATGCAAGCCCGAGGACCAGGACGTAAAGGCCACGCTGCAGTTCATGAGCCAGCAGCTCGCCGCCGCCGTCGAGGCCGTGACCGGTCAGGACAGCACAGAGTATGTTGACTTCCACGCACGCCGCCTCGTCGAGATGGCCGGCTACACCGTGATGGGTCTGCTGCTGCTCGACGACACCACGCGCAACGACGCCTTCCGCCGCTCGCTCCGCGTGTTCGTCAAGTACGGACAGGCCGAGGTGGCAAAACACGCCGACTTCATCAGCAACTTCCGCCCCGACCAGCTGGCCGACTACATGCAGAAGTAAGTACAGTTCAAACTAAATAAAGACCCCGCACCGCAATCGGCGCGGGGTCTTATTTGTTTTATTATGAAATAATCACTACTTTTGTGGTTACATTACTTTTGCAGTTATGAAGAGGATTGTGATGACAATGGCGGCCGCCGCAGTGACGCTGGCCGCATCAGGGCAGAGTGCCGAGAACCTGGAGCGTGCGCGTCAGGCATACAACAACTATGACTTCGAACTGGCCGAGGAGCTTCTGAAGCCAACTCCCGTACGCAAGGGGAAACGTACTGTAGCCGGCACTCAGACCGAGGAAGGCAGCGAAATGCTGCGACGCGTAGAAAACGCCACCAACTTCATGCAGCGCGTCGAGAAAATCGAGATTCTCGACTCAATCTCCGTGCCACGTCTCGACTTCTTCAAGGCATACAAGCTGCCCCCGTCGGCCGGCAGACTGCGTGACGGCGCGGCACTACCCCCCTCAGGTCAGGATTCCGAAGGATTAGTTGACTATGTGTTCTCAAACGAAGGAGGAGATTACAAGGTCTGGGCCGAACCCGATTCGCTCGGCACATTGGTGCTGGTGGAGGCATCGAAATTAGTGGACGGTTCATGGTCCGAACCCTTGATACTCGACGATCTGGCCGACGAGGGTCAGGACGCGGCATATCCATTCATGATGGCCGACGGCACCACACTCTATTACGCGCAGAAATCGCCCGAAGGCCTCGGCGGCTACGACATCATGGTGGCCACGCGCGATGCCTCCGACGGTTCGTTCCTGCAGCCGCAGAACCTCGGAATGCCGTACAACTCCCCATACGACGACTACCTGCTTGCCATCGACGAAATGAACGGCGTAGGCTGGTTCGCCACCGACCGCAACCAGCTCGGAGACCTCATCACCATCTATCTGTTCAAGGTGAACGACCTGCGCAAGAACTACGACCCCGACGACGAAGACCTGGCCGACCGTGCCCTGCTCGTAGACTGGCAGTCTACACAGGATCCGGACACCGACTATGCGGAACTGCTCGAGGCCATAGACGCAATCGACCCCACCAAGGAAGCCAAGCCCGTACTGTTCCACCTGCCCATGGACGGCGGAGTGGTGTATACCGACTATTCCGATTTCCGCAACAAGGCCGCAGCAAACATGATGCGCAAATACTTAGTTCAGAAACAGACACTGGACAAAGACCTCGACAATTTGGACCGTATGCGCCGCGAATACTACGACGCCCCCTCCGATTCGCTGGCAGATGACATCGCCGCCTACGAAAGTTCCGTCGCCAGGCAGCGCCGCGAAGTGAACCGCGCCCTCTCCGACATCTACAAGGCGGAACGAAAGTAAAAAACAAATCCATCCCTCAACGTTAACCCCATCATTAATCCTCGCGAAGCAGTCTCCGTAAGGAGCTCTGCTCCTCTTTCCTCCCCATTCTCCCTCCCCAATCTACCTACCATCAACTCACCCCAACCCCATCGAAATGATTTCTTTCACAATCGCGCTTCTGATACTCATTGCCGGATACTTCACTTACGGCGTGTTCGTAAGCAAGGTGTTCGGACAGGACCCGTCACGTCCCACGCCGGTTCACACCATGGCCGACGGCGTGGACTATGTAAAGCTCCCCACCTGGAAGATATTCCTGATCCAGTTCCTGAACATCGCCGGTCTGGGACCCATCTTCGGCGCAATCATGGGCGTGATGTTCGGGCCGGCCGCCTTCCTGTGGATTGTGTTCGGCACCATCTTCGCCGGCGCGGTGCACGACTACATGTCGGGCATGCTGTCGCTGCGCAACAAGGGAGCGTCGCTGCCCGAGATTGTGGGTATGCAGCTCGGCACGGGCGTAAAGAACGTGATGCGCGTGTTCGCCCTTCTGCTGATGGTGCTGGTGGGCGCCGTGTTCGTGTATAACCCCGCCGACCTGTTGGCGATGCTGACGCCCGAGAGTCTGGACCGTGTGTTCTGGATTGTGGCTATATTCGCCTACTATATGCTGGCCACTCTCCTTCCCATCGACAAGCTGATAGGCAAGCTGTATCCGCTGTTCGGATTCGCGTTGCTGTTCATGGCCGTGGGTATCATGATCGCATTATATACGCACTGGGGCGCGATGCCCGAGATATGGGGCGACATGAGCAACCGCAAGGCCGATGCCGCCGCGAGTCCCATCTTCCCCATGATGTTCGTGTCGATAGCGTGCGGCGCCATATCCGGTTTCCACGCCACGCAGTCGCCCATGATGGCGCGCTGCCTGCAGAACGAAAAGCACGCGCGTCCCGTGTTCTACGGCGCCATGGTCACCGAGGGTATCGTGGCCCTGATATGGGCTGCCGCGGCCATCGCATTCACCGGCGGCTACGAGGGACTGCAGAATTATATGGGCGACGGATCTCCGGCCATCTTAGTGAACGACATCAGCAAGACGTGGCTCGGCACCTTCGGCGGCATACTCGCCATATTGGGCGTGATAGCCGCTCCCATAACCAGCGGCGACACCGCCCTACGTTCGGCCCGGCTCATCGCCGCCGATTTCCTCAACTTCAACCAGAAGACCGTGGCCAAGCGTCTGATAATCTCAGTACCCATCTTCGCGCTGTGCTTCGCCGTGATGCTGATGCCTTACGAGGTGCTGTGGCGTTACTTCGCATGGTGCAACCAGGTGCTGTCCGTATTCACGCTATGGGCCATCACCGTATATCTGGCCGCTAACCGCAAGCTGTATATCGTCACGCTGATTCCGGCCCTGTTCATGACTATGGTAACGGTGACATACATCGTGTTCGCACCCGAAGGATTCTCGTCGCTGGCGCAGTCCATGACCGGCAGCCCGATCCCATACAGCGTGGCCATCGGAGCCGGCGCGCTGGTATCGGTGGTGTTCCTGCTGCTGTTCGTCCGCTACCTGCGCGGCCTCGACGCCGAGACTCCCATGCTGGCCGAGTGAACCGACACAGCAAACTAAACGTAGTATTATATGTAGTTGAAAAAGTTTACAAAGTTGAAAAAGTTCAAGATAAATGTAGAGCCATTTGAGTGTCATATCTTGGCATTATCTTAACTTTCTTAACTTTCCAAACTTTTTCAACTATAATTATAAACTTCAATAATTATGAATATAGGCGATAAATTTCCCGACGTATTGGGACTCGATGCCGAGGGCAAGGAAGTGAAGCTGTCCGACTATCCCGGCAAGCGTTTCATCATTTATTTCTATCCGAAGGACAGCACTCCGGGCTGCACCCTTGAGGCGAAGTCTTTCCGCGACAACTACCAGACGTTCCTTGACATGGGCTATCAGATAATAGGCGTGAGCAAGGACCCGGCCAAGAGTCATCAGCGCTTTGCCGAGAAGAACGAGCTCCCCTTCCCGCTTGTCAGCGACACCGAGGGACATCTGTGCGAGTTAGCGGGGGTATGGGCGCTCAAGGTAATGGCCGGCCGCCGCTACTGGGGCATAGTCCGCACCACGTTCGTGTGCGACAACGACGGCACCGTGACCGACGTCATCGACAAGGTGAAGACCGCCACGGCCTCCGAGCAACTTTTTGCACTTCTTGACAACCGTTACAATCCCAACCCCGCCTGAATAGTCTGAGCTATTCTCTTAACTTTGTCTACTTTATAAACTTTCTCAACTAATTTGCATTTGCGAATCCGGGGCAAAATTACTAATTTTGTATCCCGTTATGAAACACGGATTCGACAACGACAAATATCTCCGCATCCAGTCGGAGCATATCAGTGAGAGAGTAGCCCAATTCGGCAATAAGCTCTATCTGGAGCTTGGCGGAAAACTGTTTGACGACTATCACGCCTCGCGCGTGTTACCGGGCTTCCAGCCTGACAGCAAGCTCAAGATGCTGAGCAAACTCAGCGACCGCATCGAGATCGTGATAGTGATCAGCGCCACCGACATTGAGAAAAACAAGGTTCGCGGCGACTTAGGCATCACCTACGACATGGACGTGCTGCGCCTGCGCACGGAGTTCCGGAACCGTGGTTTCATGGTCGGTTCGGTAGTGATAACCCATTACAACGGCCAGAGCAGCGCCGACGCCTTCCGCGCCAAACTGGAGCGCATGGGCATCCGCACCTACTGTCACTACATGATCGACGGGTATCCCACCAACGTAAAGCTCATAGCGTCCGACGAGGGTTTCGGCAAGAACGACTATATCGAGACCACGCGTCCCCTGGTCATCGTAACCGCGCCCGGTCCGGGCAGCGGCAAGATGGCAGTGTGCCTGTCGCAGCTGTACAACGAGCACAAGCGCGGCATCCAGGCCGGTTACGCCAAGTTCGAGACCTTCCCCGTATGGAGCCTGCCGCTGAAGCATCCCGTCAACATCGCCTACGAGGCGGCCACAGCCGACCTGAACGATGTGAACATGATCGA